>JACDHZ010000263.1 GCA_013820755.1 Chthoniobacterales bacterium | reverse complement strand
TTTTCCGGAAAAGTGGCGCTCGTGACTGGAAGCTCGCGCGGACTCGGCGCGGCCATGATCCACGCGTTCGGCGCGCGCGGCGCACAATGCGTCGTGAACTACATCGCGGACGCGGCCGGTCAGAATCAAGCCGACGCGGAGTCCGTCGCTGCAGGGTTAAATCAGCCGCTCGTGGTCGGATGCGACGTGACCAAACCGGCCCAGGTCGAGGCGATGATGAAGCAGATCGCGGAGCGCTTCGGCGGGCTCGACGTGCTCGTGAACAACTCCGGCATCATCCGCGATCGCACCATGAAGAAGATGACGCTCGATGAATTCGAAACCGTCCTGCGCGTGAATCTCGCCGGTACCTTTAACGTCACGCAGAAAGCAGCCGCTGTTCTGCGGAACGGCGGACGCGTCATCAATCTGTCGAGCGTCAGCGGACAGATGGGCCTGTTTGGTCAGGCGAATTACTCCTCGAGTAAAGCGGCCATCATCGCGCTCACGAAAGTGTCCGCGCGCGAACTTGCGCGTCAGCAGATCACGGTGAACGCGATTGCTCCCGGGTTCATCGACGTTGGCATGAGCAAGGGCATGCCGGACGACGTCACGGAGAACTTCAAGAAGCAGATCCCGCTCGGCCGGCTGGGTGATGCATCAGAAATAGTCGATGCCGCGCTCTTCCTCGCCTCACCCATGGCGAGCTACATCACCGGTCACGTCCTGAACGTGAACGGTGGCTATTACATGGGCTAGTCAGTGTAACTTGGATCAGCCACAGCGCAGTCTGTGTTCGGGAAGCGCACGCGCCCTTGGCTGCGGGTTGCGGTGCCTCGCCGCAGGGAACCTCTCTGGACCCCGCGCGGCCCGTAGGAGGATTGCTTCCCGTGGCAAACCGCGGCCGGAAAGTTAGCGCCGGCGAGGGCGCCAGCGCCAGCACGCTAGGGCGCGTGCGCTCCCCGAACACGCGCGAACCGCGCAACGCCGTAGTCAATTCATCTGTTACGTTGCACTAGCGCGTCTTCCCGGCCGGCGCAGACGGCGAAGGGACCTCGCATTTGCGGCTTGGGCTACTTATGAGGTGATATGTGATCCCGAGCCGCGCACATACATGACCCTTACATTACAACCATCGTTCTCAAGAGCCAGCGTTTCGCGCGGGCTTTCGCACATTGCACGTCGTAGGTGAAGCAACTTCGGAACAGGCAAGAACTCTTCGCCGTCTGCGCGCAGCTCAGGATGACACCGTGTGCAAAAGACCTGCCTCGAAGGCCCTAATTCCGACCCCAGATCATGGCAACTGAAGTAGTTAGGCTTCCCCCCATGTTGAAGGTCAGGAACTTCGTGCAGCCTTCAATCTGGCGCGCCTCCGCCTGCTCCGTAAGCTGCTGATAGGCCTCGAACACCTGGCGCACACCGGTCGCGCCCACGGGATGGCCGTCGCCGATGAGGCCGCCACCCGTGTTCACCGGGATCTCCCAAGGAATGCTGCCGCCCATCTTTTCGTTGCGGACCTGTGGGAGGGCGGTCGCTCCGCTCATCGCCAGTTCAGCGCCTTTGCCACGGTCCGCCAGACCCAGGATTTCGTAGGCGCAGATCTCGGTGATCGAGAAGCAGTCGTGTACTTCCACACCCTGCATGTCGCGCGGTGTGAGCTTCGCCATGCCGAAAGCTTTTTCCGCCGCTTTGCTTGCTGTCGTGAATGTCGGCGCGTCCTTCTTTTCGAGCGCAAGGTAATCGGTCGTGCTGCCGAAGCCGAGCATGCGGGGATACTTCGATTTCTCGAGACCCATCCGCTCCATGTATTTGCCGGAGACGAGAACAAGCGCGGCCCCACCGTCGGTAATCTGCGAGCAATCCGAAACCTTGAGCGGCGGAGCGACGCTCGGGTTCTTCTCCGAAACCTGCGACGCACAATCGTAGGTGAGGTCTGCGTCGCGCATTTGCGCCATTGGGTTCAGTCTCGCGTGTGCATAATTCTTGTAAGCGACCCAAGACAGTTCCTTCTCGGAAGCGCCGTATTTCTCGATGTAAATCTGCGCGATGCGGCCGAACAACTTCGGGAACATAAAATCACCGTACTCCGGCTTCTCGATGTGATAATCGGCGGCCGCGCCGAGCACATCGGAACCATCGAGCGATGACATTGTTTTCTGCTGTTCCGCGCCGACCACGAGGACAGCATCGTGAAATCCACCCATCACCCACTGCGCGCCTAACAACACTGAAAGCGAACCCGAAGCGCAGGCGGCTTCTGTGTGCATCGTGGGAATTCCATGCAGCGCAGGGTGAATCTCGGGAACGAATGCACCGAGATGCAATTGTCTCGTGAATTGTCCGCCGTTGAAGTTTCCAACAGCCGCGGCCTGGATCTCCGCCGGATCAACCTCCGCGTCCGCGAGGGCCTTCTGTCCGGCTTCGACGATTAAATGCCGAAGCGTTTTGCCTTCTTTTTTCAGGTTGCGCTTAAAGTCGGTTCGCCCGCCGCCAAGAATGTATACAGGTTCCATAGGGTTATTGCTGCGAATGTTGCGCGTCCGGCTCGATTCCCGTAATTATGTGTGCCGGCAGGATGCATTTGAGCCCATCGTCCTCATAAATCGCGACGTACCGCCTACTCGGATAAACATGCGCATGAGCAGCGGTCGCGATGGGAAACTGCCGACCGCCCATGGCTTGGATCGTGAAAGGCGCAAAGCGCTCGCTCAGCAGCCGATCTCGGATAGCATTGCCTATCGCGTTCACGCGCCCAGCTTACTCTCGGTTGGATAAATTGCCACTTTCCCGATGCAGATCATAACTCGACCCGATCGATGTCGATGCCGCTGATCAGAAGCGCGGGCAGTAGGACATGGCGATCATCATCTGTAAAGATGCTGACACGACCGCCTTTCGGTGAAACTTGCGCGTGATCAGATGTGGGCACGCGATATTCACGCCCGTCTGCGACAAAAATAGTAAAGGGCACGAAAGGCACCGCGTGCAGCCGATCGCGAATGTCAACCGTCACTAAATCGATGCGCCCTGCTGCTTCCGCGGGTCCGTCTCCGCGATGATGATGCTGACCGCGTGCTGATTGAACCCTTTGAAACCGCCCTTGCGTTGCAGGTTTTCGAGATGACTTCCAATGGCGCCCTTCGTCGTGAACTCCTGAAACTGCTCCTGCGTGATCGAGCCAATTCGCAGAAGACGCTCGGCGCGCGCGCGGCGCACCTTCCAGCGTTCACCTTCAGTGA
>JACDHZ010000112.1 GCA_013820755.1 Chthoniobacterales bacterium | reverse complement strand
CTCCAGGCGGTAACTGCCCAGTCCGATAGCTCCGGTAAACTCGACAGCGGCCTAAGCGAGAAAGCTTACAAGCAGTTCGCTTCGCAGTTCGACGCGAAATACGGCGGCTTCGGCAGTGCGCCAAAATTTCCGCGCCCGGTCGCCTTGAACTTCCTCTCCGACGTCTACGGCACGGCGCCGCAATCCGGAGAAGGCAAGCGCGCCTTGGAGATGACGCTCGTCACCTTGCGCAAAATGGCCGAGGGCGGGATTCACGATCACCTCGGCGGCGGTTTTCATCGCTACTCGGTCGATCAATTCTGGCACGTGCCGCACTTCGAGAAAATGCTCTACGACCAGGCGCAGCTCGCGGTTGCCTATCTCGATGCATTCCAGATCACCCGTGAACCGCTCTTCGAGAAAACCGCGCGCGACATTCTCGATTACGTCCGGCGCGACATGACCGACAAGGACGGCGGCTTTCATTCCGCCGAAGACGCCGACAGCCTGCTCGCGCAAGGAAAGCCAGAGCGTGCCGAAGGTGCGTTCTATGTCTGGACGAAAGACGAGATTGATCGGCTGCTCGGCGCCGACAAGGCGAAGGTGTTCGACTTTCACTACGGCGTCGAAGCGAAGGGAAATGCGGCGGAAGATCCGCAGGGCGAGTTCAAAGGTAAGAACATTCTCATCCAGCGACATGATGTCGGTGAGACGGCGAAGAAGTTCGACCTAACGAACGAGAAGGTCGAGCAGCTCCTGACCGAGAGCCGCAAGATCCTTTTCGACGCTCGCGCGAAACGGCCGCGCCCGCACCTCGACGACAAGATTCTCACTGCTTGGAATGGTCTGATGATCTCCGCGTTCGCACGCGCCTCGCAGGTGCTCGATGACCCTGGGTATCTCGAAGCGGCAAACAAGGCCGCCGATTTCATTCAGCAGAAGCTTTATCGCGAGGACACGACAACGTTGCTGCGCAGTTATCGCGAAGGCGCGAGTGACGTGAATGGGTTCGCGAGTGACTACGCGTTCCTCGTGCAGGGCCTGCTCGACCTCTATGAGGCCTCATTCGATGTCGGCCGAATTGAATGGGCGACGAAGTTGCAGCAACGGCAGGACGAGCTGTTTGGCGATGCGAAAGCAGGCGGCTATTTCAGCACAACCGGATCGGACCCAAACGTCCTGCTGCGCATGAGGGAAGCTGATGACATGGCGGAGCCGTCGCCGAATTCGATCGCGGCGCTCAATCTTCTGCGCATCGGCTACATGCTCGATGACGCCGATGCGCGTGACCGCGGCAATCGGACGATTGAGGCATTCGCGCGGCAACTTGAGACTGCGCCTTCTTCCATGCCACAGATGCTGGTTGCGCTTGCCTGGTCGCGCGCAAAAGCAAAGCAGGTTGTGATTGCGGGCAAACCCGGCGACGCGGCAACGAACGCGATGCTGCGCGAAGTGCACCTTCATTTTGTGCCGCACCGCCTGCTGCTTCTCGCCGATGGCGGCGTCGGTCAGCAGTTCTTCGCCGAGCGAGTCGAGTTCATGAAAAGCGTCAGCATGATCGAGAATCAGCCGACTGCCTACGTCTGCGAGAACTTCGTCTGCCAATTGCCCACCACAGACGTGGCGCAACTCGCGAAACTTCTCGTTGGCGCGGATCCAAAACGGCTACCGAAGTAGGGCGCGTCGAGAGCTTGCCTGATGGTCGTCGCTATATCGTCGCGAGGGTCGCGAGATCCATGCGCCCGGTGTAGATCGCCATCCCGACCGCAGCGTGGATGTTCATCGCGGCGAGCGCGCGAATGTCGTCGTAGGTCGTGATTCCACCCGCGGCGGTGATCTCAAGATCCGTGACCGCACGTAACGAGCGGAACCAATCCAGATCCGTCCCAAGCATCATGCCTTCCTTGTCCACGTAGGTACAAAGGAAGCCGCCACAGTACGGCTCCAATAGTTTCATGACATCAACCGCTGCGAGGTTCAGCGATTCCCGCCAGCCTTTCACCACGATCTTGCCGTGGTGCGAATCAAGCGCGAGCACAACCAAATCTTTCGGGACAGCCTTCATTAGTTCCCGGAGAAAATTCTGATTCGGTCCGTGCGGTCCGAAGGCTGCGGTGCCGACGATCACTTTCTCCGCGCCGAGATCGAGCAACCGGCGCGCCTTTGCCGCTGTGCGCACGCCGCCGCCGACGCGGATGCCTCCGCGCGAGGCGATCTGCTCCACGATCGACTCGTTAGACCCGGAGCCGATCGCAGCATCGAGGTCGATCACCTGAACCGCAGCAAACGCTGAAAACTTTTCGAGCATGACCGCGGGCACTTCTCCTTCGAGAGCTTTCTCTCGTCCTTGCACGAGCTGAACGACCACTCCGCCCATTAGATCGATGCACGGAATAATCACGCGCTTTCCCTCCGGACCGTGATCCCGCGCGCGGCCAAGTGCTGCTTCAAATCATCGACCGTGTAGGTGCCGTAATGAAAAATCGACGCCGCCAGCGCCGCGTCCGCTTCGCCTTCATCAAACACCCGCACGAAATGATCCGGCTCACCCGCGCCGCCGGATGCGATCACTGGAATCTTTACCGCGCGCGCGACAGTGCGCGTCAGCTCACAGTCAAAACCGGTCCGCACGCCATCGCTGTCCATGGACGTGAGAAGAATTTCCCCCGCGCCGAGTGCTTCACCGCGCTGCGCCCAGCCGACGGCATCGATCGCTTCATCCACCCGCCCGCCTTTCGTGAAAACATTCCATTCGCCCGGCGCTCGGCGTCGCGCGTCGATGGCGAGCACGACCGCCTGCGCGCCGAACTCTCGGCTTAACTCGGAGATCAACTCCGGCTTCCGCACGGCCGCAGTGTTCACGCTCACTTTATCGCCGCCGCGCAACAGAATCCGGCGCGCGTCCGCCACGGAACGAATGCCGCCGCCGACAGTTAGCGGTATGAAAACTTTCCGCGCCGTCTGCGCGACGACTTCAACAATCGTATCGCGCCCGTCACTCGACGCGGTGATATCCAGGAAAACAAGCTCATCCGCGGATTGCGCGTTGTAACGCTCCGCGAGCCCCACGGGATCGCCCGCATCGCGCAGGCCCACGAAGTTGATCCCCTTCACCACCCTGCCGCCGGTAACATCAAGGCAGGGAATGATTCGTTTCGCGAGCATGCGCCTAAAGGTCCACGAAACGCTGCACGATCCGCAGCCCTGTCGGTCCCGATTTCTCGGGATGAAACTGCACGCCGAAGATGTTATCCGACTCGAGCACCGCGGTAAAAGGCGCGACGTAATCACACGTAGCGACCGTCGCCTCGCCAACCGGTGCGTAATAGCTGTTCGCAAAATAAACATAGGCGCCGTTCGCCAAACCGTGGAGCAAGCGAGCCGGCCTAACGAGTGCAAGCGTATTCCAGCCTATGTGCGGAACGCGGGGGCCCGCCGGAAATCGCGCGACCGCTCCGGCAAAAACACCCAGCCCCGCAACCTCCGGCGCTTCCGCGCTGCGCTCGAAAAGCGCCTGGAGCCCAAGACAAATTCCGAAATACGGGACGCCCGCGGCGATTCGTTGCAGCAGCGTTTCGCGAACTTCGAGTCGGTCCAGCGCGCGCATCATTTGCCCGAAATGACCCACCCCCGGAAGAATGATTTTGTCGCCACGCGCGAGGCCCTTGGCATCGCGTACCAGCTCATACTCTGCGCCGACTGCCTCGAGGGTGTTTTGCACCGAGCGCAGATTTCCGGCGCCGTAATCGAGCACCGCAATCACAGCAGCCCTTTGGTCGAAGGGAGCTGATCTTTTAACCGCTCGTCCGTCGAGCAGGCGTAGCGCATCGCTCGCGCGAAACACTTAAAGAGCGCCTCGAGTTTGTGATGATTCGAGCGCCCGTGCATGATTTTCAAATGCACGTTCGCCTTCGCGTGCTGCGCGAGACCTTCGAAAAAATCCGGGACAAGTTCCGTTTGCAGATCGCCGACCACGGGAACGTCGACCTTGTCTTCATAAACGAGCGCCGCCCGACCTCCGAGATCGACCGCGACGACGGCCAGCGTTTCATCCATCGGCAGGACAAAATAACCGGCGCGGTTGATTCCGACGCGCTGGCCTAACGACTGGTCGAAAAGTTGTCCGAGCATAATGCCGACATCTTCGACGGTGTGATGTTGATCGACATCGAGATCGCCTTTCGCAGTCAAGGTTAGATCGAACGCACCATGCTTCGCGAACAGCTCGAGCATGTGGTCGAGGAACCGGATTCCGGTCGAGATTTCGTAGCAGCCGGTGCCGTCGATCGCGAGCCGCGCGGTAATCTGCGTCTCGTTCGTCTTCCGTTCAATTGTGGCGTCGCGCATCAGAGTAGCGGTTCGATTTCGTTGATGTTCCGCATCACGTTCGCGGCCCCTTCGCGCAGCAGCAATTCCCGAAGACCTTCGCTGCCTTCGTGTGCAACGCCAATGAAACGGACGCCCGCGGCCCTCGCGCTGCGCGCATCGTCCACCGTATCGCCGACATAGCAGAGCATGTCCGTGGGATGTGCAGCGAGGATCGCCTGCAAGCCGTCGGCGGCAGGTTTGGCGTTTGGCACATCGCCGTCCGCTACGATCATGGTCCATTGCACGGACCGCGCATATCGGTGCAGCGTGAGATCGAGTTCCTGACGAGGTCGCCCGGTAAAAATGGCGAGCGGATGATCCGCCGCGAGCCGTTCGAGCAAACCCGCGCGCGGCAACCAACGCTCACGCAGAATCAGTCCGTCGTTATTCTCGCCAAGGAAGTGCTGCTGAAAGACCCCGACGACTTCGTCATACGGAATCTCCGACCCCGAAGTGTCGAGCACGATGCGTTGAGCGAGCGCCCAATCGTTATTCCAGCCGCCCGCGTTCTTATATTGTTGGATGAGATCGGGAGCGATCACGCGGCCAGTGAATTGCTCGACGGTTTTTGCGATCGTGGCGCGATATGATTCCGACACGTCCACAAGGACGCCGTCCATGTCGAAGACGAGCATCAACGCCACAGCCGCTCCAGTTCCCTCACGAAGCGCTCCGTCTGCGCTCGCGTCCCCACCGTGACGCGCACGCACCCCTCGATTTCGTAGCTGCGATCACGCACGAGGACACCCGCGCCGCAGAGCGCGTCACGCACTTGGGCCGCGCGATCGCCGAGACGAAGCAGGACAAAGTTCCCTTCGCTTCGATGATAAGGAATCCTGAGCCGCTTTAGTTCCGTGTAGAGAAAATCACGCGCCGCCAGGACCTCCCGCACGTAAGCGCCGACATATTCCGAATCGCTCACCGCGACGCGCGCGGCCAACGCCGCCAGCATGTTCACGCTGTAAGGGGACTGCGCCTTGTGCGCGATCGCGATATTCGCCGCGGCGGAGAAGAGACAGCCGATGCGCATCGAAGCCATGCCGTAGGCTTTCGAAAACGTTCGGCTCACGAGCAGATTCGGATATTCGCGAATCAGCGGCAGCGCGGTGATCCCGCAGAACTCGAAATACGCTTCGTCGATCAGCACCGCAGCGTCCGGAGCGTGCTCGAGAATTTGCCGGATGCCGCTGAGCGAAACCGCGGTGCCGGTGGGATTGTTCGGGTTTGAAATCAAGACTGCGCGTGTTTCTGGCAGCAAGGCTTCGAGCAATTCTTCGAGCGGAAATTCCAGCGTCCCGTCCCGGTAAGCGATCTCGCGAATGTTTGCGCCGGCGAGTTCGGCATAGAATTTGTACATCGCGTAAGACGGTTGCAGAATCACTACCTCGTCGCGGTCGTCGACGAAGGTGTTGATCAACACCTGGATCGCTTCGTCCGTGCCGTTCGTGAGCAGCATCTCGTTTTCCGCCACGCCGAAATGCGCCGCGAGTTCACGTTTCGCCTCAGTGTATTCCGGATAAGTCGCGAGCGCCCCTTCGCTGATTCGTGCGCGCAGAAACTCGGCCACTTTCGGCGAGCAGCCGACGGTGTTCTCGTTGAAATCGAGCCGCAGTTTGTCCGCGCGTCCGCCAGTGGGGGGCGCATACGGCGCCATCCGCTCCACCGCGGCGCGAGGCTGCAGGGCCTTACGCATCGCCCCGCACCTCAACGGAGCGCGCATGCGCCTCCAGTCCCTCGGCACGAGCGAGAGTGGTGATCGCGGGCGTCAATTTCTCGAGCGCTGCAGTCGTGATTTCCTGGGTTGAAATCACCTTTACGAAATCGGCCACGGACAAGCCGCCGCGAATCCGCGCCGCCCCTGACGTCGGCAGCACGTGGTTCGGCCCGCTCGCGTAATCGCCGGCTGCTTCCGGACTCGACGCGCCGATGAAGACGCTGCCCGCGTGGCGAATCTTTGGCAGCAGAGCGGCGTCATGAATACTCAGGTGCTCGGGAGCAAAACGGTTGCTTAGCTCGATCGCCTCTTCATCGGTGCGCACGATGATGATCGCGCTGTTTCGATCGATCGATTGCCTTGCGATTTCCACCGTGGTTAATGTTTTGAGTTGCTCCTCGATCTCGGTCGCGACTTTTTCGGCAAGCGTGCGCGATGTCGTGAGCAGAATGGCAGACGCATCCGTGTCGTGCTCGGCCTGCGCGAGGATGTCGGCGGCCATCCATGACGGCTCGCCTTCATTCGCGATGATCAGGATCTCGGTCGGTCCCGCGATGAAATCGATGCCGACTTCGCCCGCGAGCAGCTTCTTCGCGGCGGCGACGTAGATGTTGCCGGGGCCGACGATGCGATCCGCGCGCGGGATCGATTCCGTGCCGAACGCAAACGCCGCGATCGCGTGGGCGCCGCCTAACAAGAACAAACTCACATCTTCAAGTAGCGCCGCCGTGCCGAGAATCTCGCGCGCCGGTTTCGGAGTGGTGACGCAAATGTTTTTCACCCCCGCGACCTGCGCCGGAATCACCGTCATCATCAGCGTCGAGGCGAGGGGATAGCGTCCTGCCGGAATGTAGCCGCAAACGGTCTCCAGCGGTCGCACGATCTGCCCAACGCGCAGGCCGGGCGATAGCTCGGTGCTCCATTCGTGAGGCAACTGCTTCTCGGCAAAGGCGCGGATATTCGCCGACGCAGTTTCCACGGCGCGCCGAAAATCGGGATTCAGTCTTTCCGCGGCAGCACTCAGCTCCGATGGCGCGACAACCGCGGTCTCGCGATCGAAGGCGTCGAACTTCCGCGCGTATTCGAAAAGCGCCGCATCACCACGTGCGCGCACGGCGTCAAGAATGGGCCGCACGATTGCCTCCGCTTCGTCCCAACGTTCGGCGCGGCGCGTGAACAGCGCGCAGGCTTCGCTCGATTCGAGAATGCGGATCATCGTCTCACGGGACGATCTTGTTCAACGGATACTCGACGATGCCTTGCGCGCCGGCTTCCAAAAGTCGCGGGATGATCAACCGCACCGTCGACTCATCGAGGATCGTGTTCACGGCGAGCCAATCCTCATCGCTTAGGTGCGAGATCGTTGGCTTTTTCAGCGCGGGCAAAACGTCGATGATCGCGGCGAGATCATCTTTGCGGACGTTCAACATCAAACCCACTTTGCCGAGCGCGTTAATCGCGCTTTCGAGGAGCAACTTGATGTCGTTCAGCTTGCGCCGCTTCGCTTCGTCCTGAACCGCGAGCTTGTTTGCGATCAGCTGCGTGTTCGATTCGAGCACGGTGTCGATGATCCGAAGATTGTTCGCGCGCAGCGATGATCCGGTCTCGGTGACTTCCACGATCGCATCGGCGAGCACAGGCGGCTTCACTTCCGTCGCGCCCCAGCTGAATTCTACTTTTGCGGTCACGCCGTGGCGCGCGAGATACCGTTTCGTCGTCGCGACCAGCTCGGTTGCGATAATTTTCCCGTTCAATTCCTTCACCGACTGGAAGGATGAACTCTCGGGAACAGCGAGCACCCACCGCACTTTTCCGAAACTTTGCTTCGCGTAAACCAAGTCGACGATCGTCTCCACGTCCGCCGAGTTTTCCTCGACCCAATCGCGTCCGGTCAGACCCGCGTCGAGAATCCCGTCCTCGACGTAACGCGCCATTTCCTGCGCGCGGATGAGCATGCACTCGACCTCGGGATCATCGATCGCCGGGAAATAGGAGCGGGTGCTGATCGTGATATTGAAGCCGGCTTTGCGAAACAGCTCGATGGTCGCGTGCTCCAGGCTGCCCTTCGGAATTCCGAGTTTCAGCTTCACTGCGCGCCTCCGTAAACCGCGTCCGGATCGTACGATTTCGCTTCGGCTTCGACCCACCTTCCGTCTTCGAGCTTCCGATAAAAGCAGCTCTCATAACCCGCGTGACAAACGCCCGGGCCGAGCGCTTCCACTTTCAAAAGCACGCAATCCGCGTCGCAATCCGCGGAAATTTCCACAACGCGCAATCGATGTCCCGACGACTCCCCTTTGAGCCAAAGTTTATTGCGCGAACGGCTAAAAAACGTCGCGTAACCGCTTTCCACGGTGCGCTGAAATGCGTGCTCGTTCATGAAGCCGACCATGAGCACGCGCCCGCTGGAATGATCCTGGACCACGGCGGGCAGGAGACCGTCGAGTTTCGTGAAATCGAGTGAAAGGTCCATCGGCGCGCGAACCTGCCGCCTGCATTGGTGGATTGCAATCAGCGCCGCCCGAGAAACTCCTGTCGCGACGCAGGCGGAATCATTTCCTCCGCGCGCCGGCGAAACAGGAAAAGCGTCGGCGAAATGGATAACCGACCGATGGCTTACGTCTGCGAAAATTTCGTCTGCCAACTGCCCACGCGCGACCTCAAGAAGCTGGCCGAGCTTCTCACCGCAGCGAAGCCAGATCCACTGGCAAAGTGAGCAGTCAGGGTTGTCTAAAGAATCACGGGGAGCCGCTCCAGTGCGCGGTTGGACGTGAACTGAATGCCGGGCTCACCCCGTTCCGTGGAAGATCTCGGTGTCGCGGATACTTCCCGCAACGAAGCGTCGCTGCTACTAGGGTTTGCGGTTTAAAACCAGCTTGAGCGTGGCGGGATGTTTGCGCAGCGCGCGGGTGAGCGCTTCCAGAGCCTCGAGCGCGGCGGGGCTGACGTGATGTTCAATTCCTTCCACGTCCTCGCGGACATCCTCAGGTTCCAAGCCCAGCAGCTCGAGAAAGTCCGTTAAGATCTCGTGGCGAGACTGGATGGCGCGCGCGACGGCGAGGCCTTGCGCCGTGAGAGAAAAACCGCGGTAACGCTGATAGTTGAGCAGA
>JACDHZ010000111.1 GCA_013820755.1 Chthoniobacterales bacterium | reverse complement strand
GGCTTCTTCAGGAGCTGTGACGCCAGCTCGCGCCCAATCGAGTTGAACAGGTCGTACGTGGCGAGAACAACGGCGTTCTCCTTCACCTGGATCGGAAGGATGTGATGCTGGAAGACGAAACGGCTCGGCAGAAGCGTGAGTGTCTGGCGATCGATCGTTTTTGCGTCAATCGAGGTGACCGGCACGTGGAAGAATTCGCCGATCGCGGCAAGGAACCGATTCTCGTCCACCTTTCCCGAATCGAGCACCTGCGTCGTCCATGAGCCACCATCGAGGTTCGACGTGAGCGCCGACGCCTCCTCAAACGACGGAACGCCCGCGGCGATCAGGAGATCAGTGAGGGATTTGCCGATGGCAGAATTCATATTCATAAATAATCGAGGCCGCGAACGCGCGCGGAAGCTGATCCCATCGATGCTCAGACTTCAGCCGCGGCTGGGTCGTGTAAACTAGCACAACACCGCGCGTGCGCAGCACGAGGCAGTTCAGCCTTTGTAGTCCGACGGCGGGAGATCGGGTGCCGTCATCTCTTTGCTGTCCATCGGCTTCGGGCAATCAGGACAATCGTCTTCGTCTAGTTCTGGGCCGATGTGGGTCTTCTGCTCCTGCTTCTGCCGGAGACGCTGCAGGTCCGTTTTCGTTAGAGTTACTTCTGGCCGCATGAGCACGATTAGCTCCCTGCGACCCTTTGTCTTGATGGTACTGCGGAAGAGGCCACCGACCACCGGGATTTTGCTTAATATCGGAATACCCTGTTGGGTGTTGTTCTTGTCTTCTTGGATCAATCCCCCGAGCGCAATTGTCGAGCAGTTCGGCGCGGAGACGGTTGTTTTTATATAACGCGTTTGAATCGTCGGAATGGGATTCCCGCTGATTAGGACGTCTGCGCCGCGGCTATCCACCTTTTGTAGGATGTCCAAGGAGACCTCCTTCTCAGAGTTAATTAGCGGCACAACTTCCAGCTGAAGCGCGATCTTCTTGAATTGGATATTGGATTGCTGCGCGAGACCCGTGTTTATGAGACCGCCACCGGTCGCATTAGAGATCGTATTTACCGGCACCGGAATCTCCTGTCCGGAAGCGATAATGGCTTTCTTGTTGTTACTTGTGAACACCGTTGGCCGAGAAATTGTTTTGAAGCGGCCAGTTGCATCCAGAGCGCGAACAATTGCGGTAAGACCGTAGCCAGCGTTGATGAATACATTCGCGCCGCCAGTCGCAGCGGTCGAACCGACGAACGGGATGAAATTACGCAACGCGTCAAATGGAATTGTGGCGTTCGCAGGGTTGCGCGAAATGCCGCCAATACCGCCGGTGCTGTTCTGCGGTCCTTCAAACCTCTTGAACCGCTGGAAATAATCGACGCCGAATTCTTCGTTATTATTCAGCGTCAACTCCCCGATCACCGTGCTCAGAGCAACCTGCGGAGAACTGACGTCCATTTCGTCCAAAATTTTCTGAACCTTCACAACAACTTCGCGGTTTCCGAGCACGATGATGCTGTTGGAACGCTGATCCGCGATGATCTTTGCATTGCCGATTGTGACGGCCTTGGGGGTCGTGTCGACTGCCTGCGTTGAAAGTTCTTCCGACACGTTCAGACCGCCGCCGCCCTCAGTGCTCGAACCGAAGTCGCTCGTTGTGGAGGCGCTAGTGCTGGGGCGCTGCTGCAGTTGTTGTTGCTGCGTCGAGCCGGGATTCGGATTCGTCGCCCCGCCTGCCGGACCGCCTGCCTGATTTGAACCAGGCTCGGTCAACGCCTGCACGAGCACCGGCAACACGTCGGCCGCTGATATGTACCGCAGTGGCCGCGTGACCGGTTTCGCGAATTGCACGTTCGCGTCGAACTCCGCGATGAGTCGCTTCACGAACGGCATATTAACCGGGCGGGTGATCACGTGAATGCGGTTGGTGCGGACATCTGCGGCGAGTTTGATTTTGCCCACGACGACGGAATCCTCGGATAGAGCAGCGAGCGCGCCGATATCTCCCTCCATGGCAACCTGCGGCACGATCTGCGCCGGAACGCCGTTCCGAACGTTACGAACGCCCCCGCCGGGTGCCGGCGCCTGACCTGGCTGTCCAGTCTGCTGGTTACCCTTATCGAATACCTCGTTGAGCATCTCTACGACTTTGCTCGCGTCGGCGCGTTCCAGCTTGATGAACTCGCTGACGACTTCAGCAGGAGGCACGTCGACCTGATTGATGATGTTCACGAGGCCGCGGATAACCGCGGAGTTCTCCGTAACCAGAACAGCCGACGATTTCGGCAGCGCCAGAAACGAAGTGTAGGACTGAGGCGGGGAAAGATATTGCTGCAATACCTGCTGGAGTTCGAGCGGATCCGCGAAACGCAACTTAAAGAGGAAGCTGATGACCTGATCGCCTGGCGGAATGAGGTTTTCGTCCGAAATGATTGGGACGCCGGCGGTCCGGGGGCTTTTGCCGGCGCCGATCACTTTCACGATGTCGCCTCCGGCGGGAACGAGGGAAAATCCATTCAGCAGCAGGTTCATCTGGATGATGTTGATGGCCTCATCCCTCGGAATCGGCCGCGCTATGAACATGTTGACCTTGCCTTGCACGGTGTTGTCCATGACGAGCTTCTTGCCGGTCAGCGCCTCGTAGAGGCGCAGCACATCAAGAACATCGCTGTTCGGATACTGGAGCGTGACCATGTCCGGCGCGCCGGGAGGTGCCGACGCCGTAGGAGCCGCACTGATCTCGGACGGATCGATCGCTCCGGAAGTGCTCGGAAGCGATGTCTGACTAAAGAGCAAACCGGCGGTCGCGAAGAGCACGACCAGGACAGAGAAGGGGTGAAACACGGCCTTATTTAATAGTTTCGCGCGGTGGGGTCAACTCCGCTGGCGCATCGCCGTCCAGCGTGTAACAAAACCAGTTCCGCTTCTCAAGGCCGCCCGGCAGGTGTTTGCTGCAAGTGCGATGAACAAACTCCCCCACCGGCTTTTCACGTGGTTCGTGATGCTGCTCGTCGCGGCTGCGTCCCAGGTACCAGCCGCTAACGCGCAGGATACTGACCTCGCCGCGATCGAGATTCGGTCGGTCCTCGATGCACAGGCCGACGCATGGAACCGGGGCGACATCGACAGCTATATGAACGGGTACGCGCGTGGCAACGCGACCGAGTTTCTCGGCGCCGATAATTTGACGCGCGGCTGGCAGACGGTGCGGGACCGGTATGCGAAGAAGTATGATAGCACCGAGAAGATGGGAAACCTCACGTTCTCCGAGATCGACGTGAAGCAACTCGGCGCCGATGCTGCGCTTGTGATCGGCCGGTGGCAGTTGAAACGGATAGACGACGTGCCGCACGGATGGTTTACGCTCATATTCCGAAAACTACCGGAAGGCTGGCGCATTGTTCACGATCACACGTCATCCGCATCGCCATAACGGCAGCGTTACGCAGGCAAGGCGCGCAGCCGGGCGAGAATTTTCTCGTGGATGCGATCGAAGCCGCCGTTGCTAAACACCGCGACCACATCGTCCGGTCGTAGGAGCGGGACGAGACGCTCAACGATGTGATCTGCGTCGAGTTCGTAGAACGCCACCTTCCCCGCTGCCGTGATCGACTCCATCACTGCTTCTGGATCGAGCCGGTCCGATTCCGGGATCTGCTCAAGACGGGCCACTTGCGAGATTAACACGCCGTCAGCCAGTTTCAGCGCATCCGCCAGCTCCCGCTGAAACACCGCGCGCCGCGTGGTGTTCGAGCGAGGCTCGAAAACCGCCCACAGACGCTGGTCACGATAACGATGACGTAGCGCGGTGAGCGTTTGCGCGATAGCGGTTGGGTGGTGGCCGAAGTCGTCAATCACCTTCACACCGCGAGCTTCACCACGCACCTCCTGCCGGCGTGCGATTCCTGTGAAAGTCGCAAGCGCCTCGCGGATTTCGTCGGGTGGGGCGCCGTAGAACCGCGCGGCTGTAAGCGCCATTGCCGCATTTCTGACGTTGAATTCGCCCATGAGCGGCAATTCATACGTTTCATTTTGAAGCGTGAACCGGGATCCCTCCGTCAAGTATGCGACGTCGCGGATCTGTTGCGCGCAATTCGGCGAAAAGCCGATCTCCACGAGTTGCGCATGGCATTCCTTCGCGACGTCGAGGCAGTTCGGATCATCGCCGTTTAGCAGCACCATTCCGTTCTGCGGAACAATCCGGAGCAAATGGCCGAAGCTGGTCTTGATCTGGTCGAGGTCTTTGAAGATATCGGCGTGATCAAACTCGATGTTGTTCACGATCAGCAACTCCGGGAGGTAATGGATGAACTTCGAGCGTTTATCGAAGAAGGCGCTGTCGTATTCGTCACCCTCGAGCACGAAAAACTTCGAATCATGAAATCGTGCCCCCTGCCCGAGATTTTTCGGGATGCCGCCGATCATATAACTCGGCTCGAAACCCGCGACTATCATGATCCACGTCAGGATCGCTGTGGTAGTCGTCTTCCCGTGTGTGCCGGTCACCACGAGATTGTGCCGGCCGCGCAGAAATTCGTTCCGCAGAATCTCCGGGAGCGACAAGTAATAGAGCTTCCGGTTGAGCACCGCTTCGATTTCGGGATTGCCGCGCTTGATCGCGTTGCCGATGATAACCACGTCGGCATCGGCCGGAATGTTTTCGGGACGATATCCTGCATTCAGCGAGACGCCGCGGCTCTCCAGGAAGGTCGACATCGGCGGGTAGATGTTTTCGTCGGAGCCGGTGACGGTGAACCCGCGCTCGCGCAACGCCGCGGCGACGGAACCCATAGCCGTGCCGCAGATGCCGAGGAAATGGAAGCTCCGCGTTTTGCCAGTCACGCGAGGTTCTTTAAGCGTGTCACGCGCGTTTGGCTACGTCCAAAAAGAAATCTTCGTCCGCAGATTACGCAACGAATCCAGCCGGACTTCGAGGCATTGACGCGTGAAGGAGTAGGGTTAGCGTCTGTTACAATGAAAACACTAACCACATTTCTAATGGCACTGGCGTTCTCCGCAATCACCGCGGCCGCGAGCAACCAATTTGCTGACATCAGCCACGACGATCTGAAGCAAGCGATTGCGCAGAAGAATCTCACGCTGGTCGACGTCAACGGTACGGAGAGCTACAAGAAAGGCCACATCCCGGGCGCGATGGACTACATTGCAACGGAGGGGCAGTTTGCTTCCAAGCTCCCGAAAGAGAAAAACGCGCTGGTAGTCGCGTATTGCGGCAATGAGCGTTGTCAGGCGTATCGCCAGGCTGCGGCAAAAGCGAAAGAGTTGGGCTACACGAACGTGAAGCATTATTCGAAGGGGATCGCCGGGTGGAAGAGTGCCGGCGAGAAGACTGAGCCCGGCGCTTAATCTCAGCCGACAGCAGAATCGATAAACGGCCGGAGCTGCTCCGGCCGTTTTGCATTCGGGTGTTAGCCTTGCCCGCTACTTGCCGTCCGTGACTGCAAATGCGCAGCTCTTAATTGCGAGCGCAATTCTGAGCACTCATGGGTTGCGTCGACCACGGGTTTGTTTACCTTGCCGCGCCTGACGCCCCGTGCGCATAGGAACGAGTCTGCACACCTATCGGTGCTTATTGCCCGATCACGCAGCGAATGAGGTCGCGCAGATCCAAACAAAGAACAATTCGCTGAAGAGGAGCCTGGAGCGATCCAGGTAAAACAAATGCCAAGAGCAACTAACGCCCCCGCCAGCCGCGAGCGCCGGAAACGCGTCGTCGATGCCGCCCGCGGTTATCGCGGCCGCCGTTCCAAACTTTTCCGTTACGCGAAGGACGCGACGATGAAGGCCAAATATTGGTCGTATCGCGATCGGAAGACGCGCAAACGTACTTTTCGTTATCTCTGGATCCAGCGCTTGAACGCCGCCGTCCGCGCGCAAGGAATGACCTACAGCCGTTTCGCGGAAGGCCTAAAGGCGGCGAACATCGGCCTGGATCGCAAGGTCCTTTCGGATCTCGCGATCACCGACGAAGCCTCTTTCACAGCCATAGTCGCGCAGGTGAAAACCGCGCTCGAGAACAAGGCGAAAAACGCGGCGTAAGCCGCTTCATTCCCGACGGTTCTTCGCTCACCCGGAGCGTCTCTTTGTGAATGAGCCATCCGCTGGAAGAACTCCGCGCGTCGGCGATGACCGACATTGCCGCGGCGGCTGACGAGCAAGCGCTCGAAGCTGTCCGCGTTCGTTATCTCGGCCGCAACGGGAGCATTTCGGCGTGGAGCGACGAAATGCGGACGATGTCAAAGGAGGAGCGCCCGATCGTCGGCAAGCTGCTCAATGAGGCGCGGAATGCCGTCACGGCAGCACTAGCCGAAAGTGCCGAACGCCTGCGCGCTTCCAAAGAAGCTGTAGCGCTATCGAACATCGACGTTTCGCTGCCTGCCACGCCAGTAGAATTCGGTGGCCTTCATCCGCTAACGCAGATGCTCGACCGCGCGATTGCCATCTTCCGCCGAATGGGTTTCGCCCTTGCTGAGGGTCCCGACGTTGAGACGGAATGGTATTGCTTCGACGCGCTGAACACTGCGCCTGATCATCCGGCCCGGAACGAACAGGATACGTTTTATTTACCTGACGGTCGCCTGCTGCGCACGCACACCTCCACCGTTCAGATCCGGACGATGCAATCAGCACCGCCGCCGATTCGCGTCATCGCGCCCGGTTCCGCGTATCGCCGCGATGAGGTGGATGCGACTCACAGCGCGCAGTTTCATCAAATCGAAGGCCTCTATGTCGATGATGACGTAAGCGTCGCAGACCTGAAAGGCGCGCTGGAATTCTTCCTGCGCGAGCTCTTCGGGAGTGACACTGAGATTCGGTTCCGGCCGCATTACTTCCCGTTTACCGAACCGAGCTTCGAGATCGACGTGAAGTCGAAGGCGTTAAAGAGTGGTGAGAAATGGCTGGAGGTTGCCGGCTGTGGAATGGTGCATCCGGCTGTGTTCGAAGAGGTGAACCGCGCACGTGGCGATGACGCGTATGACCCGGAGAAGTATTCCGGTTTCGCCTTCGGCCTCGGCATGGATCGCCTTGCGATGATCCTGTTCGACATCCCTGACATCCGCTTGTTTGCGCAGAACGATCTGCGGTTCCTGAGGCAGTTCGCGTGAAGTTTTCGACCAATTGGCTGCGCGACTTTGTTGAGGTGCCCGCCAGGGTCGAAGAACTGGCAAGATTGCTGACGTTTGCCGGCGTCGAGATCGACGCCATTGAGCAGCGCGGGACGGACATTCCGAACGTCGTCATCGGTCAGATCAACGCCTCTGCGCAGCATCCGAACGCTGACCGCTTGAGCGTCTGCGACGTCGACGACGGCACGGATCACCATCGGCAGATTGTTTGCGGCGCGAAGAACTACAAGGTCGGCGACAAGGTGCCGGTGGCGTTACCTGGCGCAGCGCTGCCGAATGGCCTGAAAATCAAAGCCAGCAAGCTGCGCGGCGTGGAGTCCCAGGGAATGCTCTGCAGTCCGAGTGAGCTCAAGCTTTCCGACGAGAGCGGTGGGCTGCTGATCCTGCCGCACGATGCGGAGATCGGCGCTCCGCTCGCGACTCTGTATCCCGCGGACACGATTCTGGGAGTCGAGATCACACCCAATCGTGCAGACCTGCTGAGCCATTTCGGGCTGGCGCGGGAGATTGCTGCATTAACCGGCAAAGTCGCCAAAGAACCCGTCCCCGAACAGACGGTACAAACAGCAGCCGCGAGCGGCGTGAAGATCACGGCAGCGAACGAATGCCCATTTTATTCCGCGCGGCGCATCAACGGCGTGACAGTCGCTCCGAGTCCGGCATGGCTTCGCGCCAAAATCGAGGCAGTGGGACTCCGCGCAGTCAACAACATCGTCGACATCACAAACTTTGTGATGCATGAGCTTGGCCAGCCGCTGCACGCGTTTGACGCGGATAAGCTCGCTGGCGGGATCGACGTGCGGCTCGCTTTATTCGGCGAGAAGTTCCTGGCTCTCGACGGTATCGAATACGAACTCAGCGAACGCGATCTGATGATCGCCGACGCCGAGCGGGCAGTAGCGATCGGAGGAGTGATGGGCGGAGAGGATACCGGCGTCACGGAGTCCACGCGGAATGTGCTGCTCGAAGCGGCATATTTCTCGCCCTCAACCATTCGGCGCACGGCACGAACGCTGAATCTCCCGAGCGATGCGAGTTACCGCTTCGAGCGTGGCGTCGATCCGGCCATGATCCTGCTCGCCTCCCAACGCGCAGCCGGGTTGATCAGAGAAATCGCTGACGGCTCGCCAGCGGCAGAAATTGCAATAGCAGGTGCCCAGCCCGACTGCACCGGTCGTGTGACGTTGCGCTACGATCGGTGCAACCGACTCCTGGGTGCTGCTATTGAGCCGCACAAGGTCAGTGCAATCCTCGGAAGCTTTGGACTCAGAAGAATTCGCGAAGATCTGGCCGGTGCGAGCACGTGGGAGATCCCCACCTTCCGCGCCGATCTTCAGCAAGAAGTTGACTTGATTGAAGAGGTCGTGCGCGCCTACGGAATCGAGAGGATTCCCTCACGTCAACGAAGCCGCTTCACTCCTGAAAGTGATGCCGGCCGCACCGCCGACTCAATCAACCTGCTCCGCGAAAGGCTCGTGGCGTTGGGGTTGTTCGAGGCGCGGACCTCCGCACTGATCTCACGCGCCGACGCCGCTCGCTCCGACGCCTGCGCCGTGTCGCTAAAGAACCCGCTGAGCGAGGATCACGTGGCTCTGCGGCCGAGTCTCGTTCCAGGCCTGCTTGGCGTGCTCGGCCGGAACCAAAACATGGGCGCGCGGAGCATTCGCGTGTTTGAAACCGGGCGCATTTTCCTCCCGCCTGACGCGTTAGAACAACGCGCTCTTGCGATCATACTCTCGGGAAGCGCTGCCTATGCGCCGCACTGGCGTGGCAAGGAGAAGCGACAGCTCGACCTATTCGACGTGAAACGCGCGGTCGAGGCGTTGCGGCTTCCACGGCTCGTGTTTCGTCGCGGGAAGCATCACGATTTCGCGCTTTCTGCAGAAATCATGCACGGCGGAGCTGTGATCGGAGTCGCGGGACAACTGTCGGCCGCTCGTGCTGGCGAGATTGGTGCGAATAGTCTCGTCTTCGTGGCTGAGATCAACCTTGACGGAATGCTGGATGCCGGCGCTCGCGCGCCGCGGTTCGCTGAGATCGAGAAATATCCCCCCGTATCACGAGACAT
>JACDHZ010000110.1 GCA_013820755.1 Chthoniobacterales bacterium | reverse complement strand
CCGCAAGGCGCTGGAAGCTGACCCGAATTCGCGCGAAGCGCAATTCAATCTCGCGCAGGTGCCGTTCAAAAAGAAAGAGTATGCAAAGGCGCGCGACCGGTTCGAGTCCCTCTTCAGCGTCACCACTGGTGCGGACAAAGACCAGGCCGCACAGCTGATTAAGTTCAAGATTTTCCTCACTCTGCTGCTGGAAGGCAAAGACGCCCGTGCGCAGAAGATGATGGAGCAATTTCAATTCACTGGCGACACGCCGGCGCTGTATTACGCCCAAGCGGCGACGGAATTCAAAAACAACAACACCATTAAAGCGAATGAATGGGTGACCTCCGCGCGCAAGATATACTCCCCGGCCCTCAATAGCGTGTTCTCGGAGGCGTTTTTCGATATCGGCTGGTTACAGAACGCGGCCATTGCAGCCTCGCCCGCGCCAAGCGTGGCGGAGCCGGATCAGCCCGAACCGGCGCCATCGATCGAACCAACTCCACTTCCGGTAGTGGCGCTTACACAAAACACTCTACCGATCACCTCGGACCCGCTTGCTCTTGAGGCCGATTCTGCCGTGCCAGGAATGGAGGCCACGACCGCTTCTCCATCGTCGGCCGCGTCCACGACCTTGCCGTCTCCCAGCAGTGACGCGTTCACTGAAGCCTCGCCGACCGTCGAGACGCCCGTCGCATCAACTGCGTCGCCCGCGGCGGCGAGCCCCGTCGTCGCGAGTGCACCCGACACGGAAGGCGCTGTCGCAAATGAGACATCGACCGAGGTGCCCGCCACTGTGCTTGCGCCGGCGCAGGTGCGTGAATGGTCGCAGCCGACGTTCGCTGATCGGCTGCGCGAGCGGAATACGCTCTTCGTCGCCGCGCTTCTGATGGCGGGCATTTTGCTGCTTGGAGGGGTTGTGATTGCGGAGTTTCGCCGTCATGCGGCGCGCACCTCCGCTTCGCGCAGAGTATCTCCGGCTGAAGCTCCGGTCTCAGCTTCCAAGGACAGTGCTGGATCAATTGACGATCTTGCGCCTGCTAGGCTCCCTGGGGGACCGCCGCAAGCTTCGCTGCAGCTCCGCGCGTCCGAACCGGCCTTGCATCGACGAAACCTGGCAGTCGTGCGGCTCGCTCGCTCGAGCGACAGTCGGCCAGCAGTGGCCGCTCCTGACCCGGATGTTGTAAAAGCCGAAACGAATGCCGCACCTTCGACAGAGGGATCCGATGAGGAGCTTGCCGAAACGGCGGCGGAAGCGTTTAGCGAGCCTGTCGGTGAACCGATCGCGGAAGGCGACACCGTAGAAGCGTTTGCTCCAGCAACAGCTGAAGCTCCGCAAACGGATGAAATCCTGTCCGATGGCTTCGCTCCCCCGAGCGAGGCTGAGGCAGAGCTAATGCCGTTCGCGGAGCCCTCAGGCGAAAACGTCCCCGGCCTAGGATCTCCGGCAGTCCAACCCAGCCCCGCAGAAACAAGCATAGAAGCGTGGCCTCCCGACGCTGTGGAATCCGCCTCCGCAATCGAAGAAGACGCCGAGCGGAACGGACAGCGGCAGTCGATGCCGTCTCGAATTCCGGCACTCGAAAACGAAGAGCCGGTTGCAAATATTTCAGCGGTCGCCGCTGAATCGTCACGTGCCGAAATGACAGGTTCCGCAGCGGCTTCGCTTGCAGGCAGTGAGGCACTGCGCGATTCTGTTGCCACTTCGCCGTCGTCGCCCCGCACCACCATCAACGAGCCGACGGATCAGCAGCCTACAACACTAGCAATTATGCCTTCTACGACAACACCCACAGCAGCTCCAGTTATCGCCGCAGCGGCGCCGACGGGTATGCCTCAACCTGCAGTCGCTATGCAGCTCGCTCCCCAGTCACCGGGAGGCACGATGCAGGCCGCCGTGCAGATCACGTTCTCATTCGAGATTGCTTCCCTGCAGCTCACGGAAACGTTCAAAATGGGAGCGATGCTATTAAAGCCAACTTCGAAGGTAGTCACGATGCGCCTGGCACCATCGCAGCACCCGCAGCCGGCGATGAACCTTCAAGTGACGTTCGAGATCGCCAGCGTGCAGCTGGATGGCAATGCGCTCGGCGTAGTTCAGCTCACGCCTTCGGAGCAGCAGCGGCCCTCCATTACCAGCTCGCCCTCCTTCAGTGTCACGGGACTGCAGCTCGTCTCTGGCGCCGAATCAGCCTCCGTGCAGCTCACGCCCTCTGAGCAAGGACAAGCCTCAGTGCTTGTCACGGCTCCCTTCCAAATCGCTACTGTAGAGTTCTCACCTTCGTTCGAGATCGCTTCGATCATCCTAAATTCGACCTCGTCGAATGTGAATGTGCAGCTTCCGGGCACCGGTCCAAGCGCAGTGGAGGGCGCGCCGCTGTTTGCAATAGGCGACGTGCAGCTTTCCGAGAACGGTGAGATCGGCATGATGCAGCTGAATCCGACGGAGGCTAATCGCGCGTAATATCGCGGCGGTAACAACTCCCGCCGACGCATTCAGCGCGGGCGGTTTTGGTTACCGGGTAGTCCTTCGTGCTGGGCTGAGGTGGAGGGACGAACGTGCGGGGGAATGAAGCCTGCGGGCCGGATTGTGGCGCCGCGGATCAATCGAGTAGCTACCGTTTGACGAAGTTGCTGCGATTCAATGAGCGCAGTTCCTTCGGCACGAACTCGCCATCCCGACGGATCAACTTATTGTCGAACAGCACTTCGCCGCCGCCATAATCGGCGCGCTGAATGTTCACCATGTCCCAGTGGACTTGGCTGCGGTTGCCATTGCCAGCATCCTCGTACGCCTGTCCGGGCGTGAAGTGAAACGACCCAGCGATCTTTTCGTCGAACAAGATATCGCGCATCGGATGAAGAATGTAGGGATTGAAGCCTAACGAGAACTCCCCGATGTATCTGGCGCCGGCGTCTGCATCGAGAATCTTGTTGAGCTTCTCCGTCTGATTGCTGACTGCGTCGACGATTTTGCCGTCGCGGAACTCAAGCCGAATTCCATCGAAGCCGATGCTCTGGTAAATCGTGGGCGCATTGAAGCTAATATATCCTTCGACAGAATTGCGGACGGGGCAGCTGAATACTTCGCCATCGGGAATGTTGCGATCGCCGCCGCAAATCACCGCTCCGATTCCTTTGATGCTGAAGCGCAGGTCCGTACCGGGACCGCGAAGTTCAACCCGGTCTGTCCTGTCCATCAACGCCTTCAGCGCTTTCATACCGGGCTGCAGCTTGCGGTAATCGAGCGTGCATACGTCGAAGTAGAAATCCTCAAATGCTTCCGTGCTCATGCCGGCCAGCTGTGCCATCGACGGAGTTGGCCACCGAAGGACCACCCAGTTCGTCTTCTTCACGCGCTGGTCCTGCACCGGTCGCATTTTCTTCGCAAGCAGCTTCATCTGCTCTGCTGGAACATCCGATAGCTCGGTTATGTTGTTGCTGCCGCGCAGCCCGATGTACGCGTCCATCTTCTTCATCCGTGCGAGCTCGTGAATCGCTGTGAGATTCAGCTGCCGCTCCGTGGCATTCAGGGCCAATTCACGGCTCACACGTCCACGCTGGATCTGGGTAAACGGAATCGCGCCGACCTTTCGAGCCGCTCGGATGAGCGCGATGGTCATTTCATCAGGAATGTCAAACGCCTCGATAAGAACGGTCTCGTTTCGCTTAAGTCGCGTCGAGTAACCGATGAGGAGCTCCGCGAGTTTGTGGAACCGAGCGTCTTGCATAAGCGTCAACGGTTCCACCGCCGCCACGCGATGCAACCGCGTGGATTATTCGTTAGGATCGCGAGTAAGCCTTGCAGCGAACGCCCCATCAATATCGTCGCGGAACGGTAGAACCGATTGTTGCGCTTCCATTTGCAGCCAGGGAAAAACAGACAGAAGGCGCTGGAGGACGCCTTCATTCTCCTCCGCGTCTATGCTGCACGTGCTGTAAACGACTGTGCCGCCTGGTTTGAGCAATGGGACGACAGCTTCAACGATCGCACATTGCGCCGCAGCCATGCGCGCGAAATCTTCAGGTCTGAGCCGCCAGCGGACGTCAACACGTCGCCGCATCACGCCGCTATTTGTGCATGGTGCGTCGATCAGAATGCGGTCGAACTGACGGCCGCGAAGTTCCGCCGTGACATTCGCGGCTGACCAATTCTGCTGTATCAACTGCGAAATTGTTACGCCCAGACGGCGCAGATTCGAGCCAAGAACCTTGATTCTGTCGAGGTCACAATCGCATGCCACGAGCTCGCCACGATTCTGCATCAGCTCCGCAAGATATCCCGTCTTACCTCCGGGCGCGGCGCATGCATCGAGCACGATGTCCCCAGGTTTGGGGTCCAGTAACTCGCACGCGATGCTTGTGCTTGGGTCTTGAATGTAACACTCGCCACGTTCCAGTGCGTCGTGCGGTATGTTGGAAACGCGCACGAAATTGCTACTCTTCGGCGCAAACTCTCGGGTGGCATCCGCCGCCAGGAACTGCTCTACCGGGATCTTAAGTCGATTAACGCGTGCGTACATTGGTGCCGGGTGATTGTCCCAGCGGCATAGTGTGGAGGTGGCGTCCGCGCCGAATGCTTTTCTCCAGCGCTCCACCAGGAACTGGGGATGAGACGTTTGGATGGCGAGCTCCGCGGAATGCGTCTTGTTCTGAAGCTCGTCTGCACGGCGCAACGCGTTTCGCAGGACTGCGTTTACTAGGGAGCGGCTGTTTTTCGAAGCCAGCTTGACAGTCTCGAAGACCGCCGCGTGATCAGGGATTCGCAGGCAGAAGAGCTGGTACAGCCCAATGCGCAGGAGATCACGCGATCTATCATCGAGGGACGCGGAGCGAAGATTTGCGAGCCAAAAATCGAGCAGCGTCAGGTTGCGCAATACGCCGTAAAACAGCTCCGTCGCAAAACCACGATCAGAGCCGCTGAGGCTGCCGCGGTTGAGCAATTCCCGCAGGATCGCGTCTGCGAACCGATGGCCGTGCCGCCATTCCTCGAGCGCGGCAAGGGCGAGCCCTCGAGCCGAGGCGGGCGCCATGCGTGAGAGGCTCCTCGCTACCGTGCCGCGATTCGTCGCCTTCCGATGGAGTGATAGTGGAACCCGACGGTCTCCATCGTTTGAGGGTTGAAGAGATTCCTGCCGTCGAACACCATTGGCGTCGCCATCGCATCTTTCAGCGCCGCGAGATCCACTTTTGCGAACTCGCTCCACTCGGTAGCGATGATGAGTGCCTCGGCATCGGCCGCTGCTTCCAGTGCTGACACGGCAAAGGTAGCACCGGCGATCTCCTGCACTTCCCGCGCCCTGTCCATCCCTTTCGGATCGTAAACGCTCACGTGCGCGCCTTCGCGCAACATGTCGGCGACCATGTCGATAGCGACCGAGGAGCGGATATCATCCGTGTCAGGTTTGAAGGTGAGACCCCACACCGCGATTTTCTTCTCGCGCAAAACCCAGAGCGCCTCCCGGACGGCAGAGAGAAATCGATCTTTTTGCGTCGCATTGATCCGCTGCACTTCCTTCAGAAGTGTGAATGGCACGCCGAGCTGTTCGCTAATTTTGATGAAGGCCGCGATGTCCTTTGGGAAACAGGAGCCGCCGTAGCCGATCCCCGCGTTCAAGAAATTACGGCCGATGCGACGGTCCATGCCGATGCCGTCCGCGACTTTCTCTACATCGGCTCCACTCGCTTCACAGATTGCTGAGACGGCGTTGATGTAGGAAATCTTCAGCGCCAGGAATGAGTTGGCGGCGTGCTTGATCAGTTCGGCGCTGTTAATGTCAGTGACGAGGATCGGTGCCATAAAAGGCTCGTAGATCTTCTTCATGAGATCGACGGCGTGCTCGCTTTGCGCGCCGATTACAATGCGGTCGGGCTGCATCAGGTCAGCGACGGCGCACCCCTCGCGCAGGAACTCTGGATTGCTGACGACGTCAAACGTGGCGCCGTGCCGATTGTAACGCTTGATCGATTCGGCAACCTTCTCGCCCGTCTTTACCGGCACCGTGCTCTTGTCGACGATTACGCGGTAGTCGGTCAGCACATTCGCGATCTCGCGGGCGACTTTCTCGATGAAGCTGAGATCGACATGGCCGTCTACCCCCTGCGGCGTTGGGACGGCGATGAAGACGACCTGCGAGTTATCGACTCCGTCTTTGATACTGCCGGTGAACCGGAGTCGCTGCGCAGCAACGTTTCGATTTATGACTTCTTCGAGCCCAGGTTCGTAAATCGGGACTTTGCCTGCCTGCAACGCCTCAACTTTGCGCGGGTCGTTATCAACGCAGATCACGTTGTGACCCACATCAGCGAAACACGCGCCGGTCACCAGACCAACATAACCAGAGCCAACAATCGAAATGTCCATGACAGTAAGCAATCGCCGGGCCTCAGCCGCAGCGCGGGAAAGAACGGGCGCAAGCCGCAGTTTGCAATGCCCAAGCCACAACTCTCATGGCGCGGCCGGGTCGTTCGTGCCGCCGGGGTCGAAGTTCAGATCAAAGCTGAACTTTGGCAGCGCCTTCAGAGTGAACGTAAGCAGCACGCCATATTCTTTGATGCTGCCGTTATTGCGGATCACGGCTGTCAGCGATGCTACCCATGAAGTCAGATCGCGGTGAACTGAGTAACGCTGCTCCTCAAGGAAGCCGGTGTTCGCCTCGTAACGTTCGAAAGCCCCGACCCCCCAGTTGTCGTTGATGCGCCAATACCCGCCAAATGTGTAGAGGCTGCTGTCTGGGAAGAACGGGTTCTCGGTGAGGAAGCGATGTCCGAGAAAAAGATTCACGTTCGACGCGGGTTGAAAGCGCAGGTCAGTGTTCACTTCCGTGTAGCCGCGGCCAAATACCGGAAGCTGGGCAGCGACGCCGAGGCTGACCCATGGCACGGGAGCGAAGCCAAACCTGTTGTACAAACCGGAGAAGTCCCGCCGGTCGTATGGATTGTCGAGATTGACGTCGAAGAACGTCTGCAACTCCATCCAATTGATCGTCGAATCGTCGCGCCTGGTCTGAAGCCGGTTACGCACTCCCAGGCGAAGGATCGACCAGTTATCGATGGAATCGATGGACGTAAACTGCGGGAAGTCGATCGGTGGCAGCTGCGTTGAAGGGAGATAGCGATCGAACTGCAGGAGCCGCGCCGGATCCGTGTTGTTTCCGGTCACGTAGGAGAAGTTCAAGAACGGCTGCGCGATGTGGCGCAACCCGTCGAGCCCGAGCACTCGGCTCTGCGCTCCTTCCCAAGTGCGCGAAAGCTTGAAGGAAGCCTCCACGCCGGCGTTCACGATCGTGCGAAACAGACTGTCACCTTCACGCAGCGGGTGATCGCCGAAATCCGCCGGGTACACGCTGAAAGCTGGAACAAGCGGGTTCGGGTCGTTGACGAAATCGGCCGGCAAAACATCGCGCGTCGTATCGTAGTAAGTGGCGCGGAATCCAAGCCGCGGCACGACGGAGAGCCAGCCGAAGTAGGTGTTTGGATAGGTGAACTGATGGAATGTGTCCAGACGCCACGTCTGGTAATCCTGGAAGAAGGAACCATCCTCGAAGTTCCGTCGCAGGTTCGAGAAGCTCGCTTCCCCTTCGTAAAAGATGCCGCTGCCGAAGACGGGCTGCCGCTTGATATCGAGGGCGACTTCGGGCAACCGCTCGGTCGTTTCGAAAAAGTCGTTTAGCTGGATGCGGGTGAAGGCCGTCAGGGAATAGTTCGGGTTCCACTTACTAAGCGTGATGACGTTGTCGGGCACACGCACGACGCGGAATTCGTTCTGGAAGAAGTCTTCCAAGATGTAAGGGTCACTCTGCTTTGTGAGATGGACGTCGCCAGTGATGTCGTTTCCGAAGTCGGTGCGATTATCGAGTGACAATCGATAACGGGACGTTGGTATCGCGCCGCGCGGCAGCGCCGTCCGGTTGATCGTGGGATTCTGATCTTCGAGGAAGTATGTGTGCAGCTTCGCCCAACTTGTCTCCTTCTTGCCGTATTTTGTGTCCGCTTGAAGGCCGAGGGCGAGGCCGCGGCGCAGGCGGTAATCGAGTCGTGCGACAGCTTTGATCCGCTTCCCGATTGGGAAGCTGACGCGGCTCAGGATCGATGGGCCCCACGAACTTGTGTAGGCCGGCGAGATGATGAAGCTGAACGCGTCGTCGAGCGATTGGTAAAGATATGGCCAGTAAAACACCGGCACTTTGCCGACGTAGAAGACGACATTCCGGAAGATGATCCTGTCGTTCTCATAGACGCGGACGGTATTCGCTTTTAGCCTGAAATCGGGGTCAAACGCGTCGTGCGTCGTGAAGTATCCCTTCTGGACGAGCGTCAGAGTTTCATCACCCTCAGGGTCCTCTTTTGTAGTCCGGTTGATCTGTTCGCCGCCAAGAAAATACGGGAACTCGAGACTACGTAATTTGCTGGCCGTGATCTCCTGGGTTTCGGTGTTGTAGGTGCCGCTCTCGCCGACATACAACTCGATACCTCGATAAATGCGAACGTTGCCTGAGACGCGCACGATGTGCGTCTCGGCATTGTATTCGCCTTCGTCTGCATAGATATCGGTGTCGCCGACGTGAATTGCTACGTTGTCTTTCGCCGTTGCAACGTGGTCGCGATATTCAGTGCCGCCGGTCGAGGTAATCTCGACTGGTTGCCCCTTAAGGGATTGGTTTTCTGAGGTTTGCGCGAATGCAGCTAGCGTCACGAGACAAAAAAACAGTGCTGCCAGCTTACGCATCGGGCCGCGAAATTACCGGACACCCGAAGTGTTGCAAAGCCAAAAGCAGGTCAACGCCGGCTCGGCTGATCGCATTCCGCTGAGGCGGAGGCGGTTGATTCTCAGGTTGTCTGAAGGCGCGCCGCCTTGAGAGACAGCCCTGCCACCTGCTGATTCATCCCGCAGCCAGAGACAATCGCGCGCTGTAGCGGCCGCTGTTCGCGTGGCGGAACCTTAGCGACGCCTCCGTCTCGCTCTAACGGCTGCGCTGATTGCGGCAAATGCCCGCTGCGGATCGCCTCGGCTGCAGCGATGACCTCCCAAAGAATGCTCGCGCCTACGCCTTCGCCAAGTGCCCCTTTAGGAGCGAAGACGCGCGATTCGGGACAGTGGTGCATGATCGCATCGCGTTCTGCGCCATCGATAAAGGTGCCGTTTGCGCTCACGACAATTAGGTCATCGTTAGCTGGACTTAGCTGCTCAAAGACCTGATCAACGCACCGTGCGGCGTCGCGTTGTCGCTCGAAATTGCA
>JACDHZ010000019.1 GCA_013820755.1 Chthoniobacterales bacterium | reverse complement strand
CGAGCGACTTGAGCTCGGGCGTGAACTTCCGCGCTTCATTCTCCCAGTTTGTCACGAGCGACGTCGGGCAGACGATCAACGCCGGGCCGTTGCCTTTGTTCGCGCGCAGAAACGCGAGCGTCTGCACCGTCTTTCCGAGCCCCATCTCATCGGCGAGAATGCCGCCGAGATTGTTCGCCGCGAGGCGCGTGAGCCATTCGAAACCTGCGAGCTGATACTCGCGCAACGTCTCCGCCAGGGTGCCGAGTTTCGTCTTCGCGTCCGGCGCCGCGTCGCGGCCGGTGATGAACTTCTTCAGCGCCTCGCGCCGATCGGCCACGGCAGAGCCAAGCTCGCGCGCAGTCTCTTCGACATACGCGGCGTGCGCGCGGCTGATGCGGTAAAGGCCGGGCTGCGTTTGTGCCGGATCGCAATCTCGGATGACCTGCTCGAAATCCTCGAGGCCCGCGGTGTCGATCACGGCGAGATGGCCGTTCTTTAGCCTCGTGTGCGACTGGCCGGAACGGAGCAGGCGCTGGATGTCAGCGTTCGAAAACACCTCGCCGCCAGGCGTCGTGAGCGAGTATCGCACCTCGAACCAATCCTGACCGGAGCCGGCGATCTCGAGCTTCGGTGTGACGCGCTCGATCTCGCTGGTCCACTTCTCGACCTGCGCGGTGAGAGTGACCTTCCAGTCGCGTTGCAATCGTGGGTAGTCGGTCGCGAAGAACCGGACGACGACCGGCTGCCCGTGCAGCACGAAGCCGCCGGCGTCTGTCCTGGTGAAGCCAATCTGCTCCAGGCGCGCGATGGCGGCGTTTTCCGCCTCTAGATTCCGCATCAGCACTCGGTCGGCGTTCTGCGGGTCTTGGAAGACGAATCGATCCTGCGCGTTTGCAAGTGCCTTAATCGGGACTCGATCGCCGTACGTGCACATCAGCTCGGCCGTGACGCTGTTGAGCGTGCCGGTGAGGCGCAGCTCAAACGACGGAAACGCAGTGGCAATTTCCGGCAGCCGAACGCCTTCGCCCGCGCGCACGTCGAACGCGTCGCGCAGCCGCGGCAGATCAAAGGAGAGGAAGTGTAACGCGCGATCCGCATCGAGCAGAAGCGGGCGCTGGAGCAGGTGCGTGGAGCCGGCCGGCAACGCGTCCCCGTAGCGGATAAACTCGTTGTTGCGCAGGAGCCAGGCGTCGGTGGCATTCCATAGAAGCAGAGCGTTCGTTGGGAGGTTGGCTTTCACTGCGATGCCGCCGTCGCGGCGCGATTCGACCAGGAGTTCGGGGCGCAGCGCCGCATGTGAGATTGTGGCCCGGGTGGTTTTGCCGAACGTCACGCGCGGATGATTCTTCAACTCAGGCAGCAGCCGCAGAAATGCGTCGCGTGACAACGTCGCCATGCCGGTGGCGAAGACCGATGGAATCGCGCGCAACCCATCAATCAGCGCCAAGTCGGCTTCGTCGCCTGCCAACCTCCCGCTGTTTGGGAGCGCCGACACGAGCGCGCGGTTTCCAGACGTTTCCGCTTCGACGACGATCATGGTCTGACCCTTCTGCCATGCGCCGGTGAAGTTGGGTGGCAGGATCACGTGGAGCGCCACGGCGGTCGCATCAGGAGTGCCGACGCTCACGAACCGCGGACTCGTGGGGACTCCCTGGAGCGGCGTCTCGACCGGCGGGGCGATCGCAGGAAGCGCCGGATTCAAATAGCCCAAGCCGACCGCGACCGAATGCGCGCAAATTTTTCCAGCGGACCGCGACTCCCAACAGCTGCATAGATTCTCCACGTCGAGCGCGCTCTTGACCCGCAGGCCGGCGCGGTAGTTCTTCGCGCCTTCACGCACGTATCCGCTGAGCAAGGGCGGCTCGTATTTAGCCTCCGAGACGCGGCTCGCTTTGAGCAACTCGCGCGCAGGCTTCAACGCTTGCCAACCGCCCGCGTTCAGCAGGAGCTTCTCGGTAATTGCAATTGCGCTCACGGGAAGAGCAACCTCGTGTATTCTGGGCGATTGGAAACCGTCCAACAGAGGGCCATGTTACTGCCGACCCGAGTTCGCAATTCGAAGCAGCACATCGGCATGGCATGGCTCGTCGAGTCCGCACCAACAGGCGAGATCCTTGCCGCGAAGGCAATGACGGATGTCGCGCTCGTCGAAATTTTCGCGGAGGTGCTGCTCGTATAATTCGACGGCTTTCTCGGGCGTCAGAGTCCCACCGTCGATGAGCTGCGATCCGGCTATGTATGGATTCCCCCAAATGGTCGGCCGGCCGACGTAAAGCGCGTTTTCCGGCATTTTCCAACCCCGCGCTCGGCTGCGCTTAATTCGTTTCGCCTTCGCCACCAGCTCAAAATTCGCACGGGTTGCGTAGCTGCGGCAACTGGGTGAATTTTTCCCTGCGAAAAAAAGTCTAATTGCGACGGCTCCGAACGCACAGTGCTGCACGATGCATTAGTGGCGGCGTTGAGTGTCGGCGTCCGCTTGTATGAATACGACCGCTATGGACAGCATCACCTACCTGAATCGCTACCGGCTTATCCCGGGCGAGAACGGCACTCCCGTCGCACTCCAACGCGGACCAGGCGGAGTCACGTACAAAGCTGAAGACATTGGAACTGGCCGGACTGTCGCTGTTAAGCTCGCGCCTGCCTATTCTTTCGATCCAGCCGAGCTGCAGCGGCTCGAAACCGACGCGCGAGCCGCCCAGGTCGTTGATCATCCTAATGTCGCGCGTTTGTATGATTTCGGCCATGTAGAACGAGATGTTGTGTTCGTCACGGAGGTACTCGACGGCACCACGCTCGACGAATGGATTGGCCACCATGGGCCGCTGCCCGCCGCGGCAGTCGTGCGGATCGCGATCCAGGCGGTCAGTGGCCTCGCGGCCGCGGCGTTCCACTCTGTGGTGCATCGTTCAATTCAGCCGGCGAATCTAATGATTGTGCGCGGCCAGACGCCCGACGGCGAGTGGCCCTTTGTGAAGATCTTTAATTTCGGCGGCCTCCCATACGCTGCGTCGAACTCTCAGTCTTCACCCCATCTTGCCGGCAACTCGGCGGACTTCGCCAGTCCCGAACAACTCGAAGGACATCCGGTCGATTTCCGGTCGGAGCTTTATTCCCTCGGGTGTACGATATGGTTTCTCCTCACCGGGTCGCCGCCTGCTCCGGGCGTCCCCGACAAAGGAGGCCGTGTGCCGAGAGCTCTCCGCCCGATCCTGGGGCGAATGGTCGCGCTTGATCCGGCGCAACGCCCGCAGGATCCCGTCGTGCTGGAGGAGCAACTCCGCGACTGCCTAGCAACCATTGAGCGACGTGAAGCGGCATCTGCGCCACCGACTTCCCCGGTCGCGGCCACGGCGCCCGTGCCGCCGTCGCCGAGGGCGACATCGCGGAACACGATGCTGCTCCTGAAGCCCCTCGCGTATGCCGCGGCTATCCTGCTCTTGGTCGGCGTGGCTGCTCTTGCCGCTCCGCAATTTCTTCGCTGGCGCGCGGCTAGAGCAGCGCAACCGATCGGAGTGCCAGTAGGCATACCCGATGCGTCAGCTACGCCGCCTGCGGCGGACAGCACATCAAACGCCGTTGCAAACGTGCGAGAACGAACGCCAGCCGAAACCGATATCGTCTCTCCGGAGCGACCGTCCACCGCCGTTGCAGCAGCGCCAACGGCCCAGACTCAAGCAGCCTCGGCCAGCGTCTCGCCCATCGCGTCCAGTTCACCTGATACGCCAGATGAACCCAGGATGGCCACGGTTGCAGGTGATACGAGTGTTGCCGAGGGCCCAACATCTACGCAAACCGCGCCGGCCATCGTTTCAGCCTCACCACCGGACCCGTCGAGTACGCCAGATGATTTAGACACAGCTGCCTTTGTAGGTGATACGAGCGTTGCAGAGGGTCCGACATCGATGCAAACCGCGCCGGCCCTTGTTTCACTGCCACCACCGGCCCCGTCGAGTACGCCAGGTGAGCCGGACACGGACGCCGTTGCAGATGATATGAGCGTCGGCGAGGGCGGGCCGAAACTTCCACCGGCCGTTGCCTCAATGTCACCACCCGACGCGTCCAGTACGCGGGACACAGCCCACGTTGCAGATAGTATGAGTGTTGGCGAGGGGCCGATATCGTCGCAAACGACGCCGACTCTTGTCTCCGTGCCGCCGCCCGCGCCGTCCGATTCACCCGTTACACCCGCCGAGCAGCAGACAGCTGCCATTTCAGCCGATAGCGGTGCTGAGCTGCCAAACGTCGCAGCGAACACCAGCACGCCGACAAGGGTCGATGACGTCGCTACGTTGGCCGCCGAAGAGCCGCAACCCCCAACTGCCGGGACGCCGCCAATCACCGGGGAGCAGATCGCGCGGGAGTCTGCGGAGGCGGGTGCCGCCAATCTCCCGCGATCGACCACGACAGCGAAAGCAACGCCGTCGCGCAAAGCAGCAGGCTCCAGCGACTCGCCTCGAAAGTCTAAAAAGAAGCGGCAACGAGCGACAAAGGCCGCGTCAAAACGTCCACGACAAGTTCAGCAAGACGAAGTACGGCCTGCCGAGCCGGTTGATCCCTCCGAATTCGAGAATGCCCCGCCTGTGCCTCGGGGATCAAAACGAGCCAAATACCTCGGGACCACTGCGGAAGGCGATCTCGTCTTTGGGCTCCCGTTCAATGAGCGGGGAATTGTGGCGCGTTCGGCAACGCAGGCTGAACAGCCGCGTGCCCGCGGCACTCGCGGAGTAGCGCCCGAGCCGACTCCGCAAGCCGAGATGATCCTGCCAGCCGAACCGGTTGAGGCGGACGACGAATAAACGGTCAGCGTGCCGGCGCGTGCAGCAGCCAAAGGCTCGGGACCAGCAGCATCGCGATCACGAAAATGACAACCGTGAGGAGCGAACCGACCTCTAGGAGGTCAGAGAATCGATACGGCCCCGCGGGCGATCATCATGCGAAAGCGCGCGGTTTCAGCTGTAACTGAGCTGCGGTTTGCAGCGCGATTGAAAGCACCACAACCACCGCAGCCTGGTTCGACATCGGCTGAGCCATGAATACGGGCAGGACGAAGAAACCGCTAAGGAGCAGGAGCCGGAATCGACACCGATAATTTCGACGATCTCAAACCCAGGCATTGTGCACCGCCAGTTTTCTCCATTACTACCCTAGGCCCGAGCATCGCGCCGAGGAGGATGATGGCCTTCCATTCGGTATCGCAATAAGCCTCAGCCACGGCCAGGACTGGGACGAAGATTGCGATCGCGAATGGAGCGCGTTTCGCGTTCGGGCGGCTGGGCGGAGAGATCCCGAGCGTGCGGAATGTCGGGTCGTCCGCGGCCTCTTGGATTTTGTTCACGGCCCCTGCACGAGCAACACGTCGCCTAGGAGGACAGGTAACACGGTGATCTTTCGGTGCACGGTTTGGCCGTGGCGGTTTATGCGTGGCACTGTGGCCGGCGGCTAATGCGCGGCAGCTTTTAGCGGCCAGAAATGCGGCAGCAGCAGCAGCACTGCCACGGTCAGCGCCATGGTCAAACCAGACCCGACTTTTACGAAGTCGATGAACCGATATTTACCCGGGCCGTAGACCAGGATGCACGACGGTTCGAACGGCGTGATAAACGAAACCGACGCGGCAAGCATTATTGCAATCGCGAATGTGCGTTCGTTTGCGCCGAGCTGATGCGCAGCGTTGATGGCAACTGGCAGAACAACGAGGGCGGCGGCGGCGTTCGACATCGGTTGTGTGAGCAGAATCGTGAGCACGAAAAAGCCGCCGAGGATCGCCATGATCCCGAACGGCTCGCACCACTGCACCACCAGTGTGGCGAGATATGATGCGGCTCCGGTCTTTTCCATTGCAGTCCCGAAGGCGGTCATACCGCCGATAAGTACAAGCAATCGCCAGTCAACGAACTCGTATGCGCGTTCGACGCTGATGCAGCGCATCAGAATCGTGAGGACCGCGGCAGAGAGGAACGCGACAGACAGCGGCATCCATCCCACCGCGCCAATCAGGACGGCCGCGCCGAAAAGGCAGATCGTGAGCAAGCCTTTTCGCGGGTGATACAGCGGCTCTTTCACCTCACCGAGCAAAGACATGCCGGAATGAGACCGCAGACCCTCTATGCGATCGGATTCGCCTTGCACGAGCAGGAGGTCTCCGGCTCGCAGGATTGTGTCGCCCACTCCCTCGCGAAGAGATTGACCGTGCCGGTAAATGGCGAGCGCCGTAAGCCCGTAGTACTGCCGGAAGTTCGCATCCTTGAGTGTGCGCCCATGCAGATCGCTTTGCGGCGTCAGCAACACTTCTGCGATTCGAGTCTGCGCATTTTGCAAATCGAGATCACGCAGCGCGAACTCCGGTTTTATCTCGATGCCCTCGATCTTTTTGACCTTCATCAAGGTGTCGGCCTTGCCTTCGACCAGCAGCGTGTCCCCTTGCGCGATCTTTAGATCAGGGCCGAGAACAAGATCACGCCCCTCACGCGTAATCTTCAGGATCCGGAACTCGAGCACATTCAAATCTGAGTCGAAACCTGTTTGCCCGACCAACGGGGACTTCGGCAGCACGATGATTTCACTCATGTACTCCCGCATCGCGTAGTCCGCGGTGAGGCTCGCTTCCTTGTGCTCCGGCAAGAGACGCTTGCCGATCAACATCATATAAGCCATCCCGACGACGACGATTATGAGACCGATCGGCGTGATCTCGAACATCCCCAGTTCCGGCATTCCCGCCTTTTTGATGTAGCCACTGACCGCGACATTGGTCGACGTACCGATCAACGTGCAGGTCCCGCCGAGAATGGAGGCGAACGCCAGCGGCATCAGCAAGCGCGAAGCGTTGAGCTTCGCGCGTCGCGCCACACCGATCGTGGGCGGAAGAAACATCGCCGTTACCGTCGTGTTGTTCATCAACGCCGACACGCCAGCTGTGCTCGACATAAGGAGCAGCAGGAGATTGTTCTGGCTCGTGCCGGCAAGCTTTAGGATGCGGGCGCCGAGTAGATCGAGCACACCAGTCTCCTGCAACGCGCCACTAATCACGAAGATAGCGCCGAGGATGATGATGATGTCGTTGCTGAAGCCTTCGAACGCCTCCTGTGGTACGAGGACGCCGCTCGTCACCAGCGCGATCAGAAGAAGGAACGTAATGATGTCGACCGATATGCGTTCGGTCGCGAAAAGTGCGATCGCGAGCACCAGCAGCGCCAGGACAAAGGCGATGGAAAGCGTCATTGGAGATGCGGGAGATTTAGCCAGCCGGCTCGTGGAGCATGCCGAAACGCGGGATTCGGACGAGGAAAATCGGATCGGGGTTGCGACGCACGTGCATTGCGTCGCCATTTATTGCGATGGCTGCACGCGTGCGTAAGATCATTGCACCGCCTTCTGTCGCGCCAAACATGGTTGCCGCGCTGAGGTGCGACTAGCAAATGGTGATCAACCGGTTCCAGACGCCCTCCGCTCGCACGCCATCCCCGCTGCGGCGCAGGGCAGCCCGGCCAGAACGATGATGCGGTGGCGAGCAAAGCGCGATCCGGTCTCGGTCTCGCGCGAAATCACAATCTCGAATGAGCTGGGTATGCACGCCCGGCCTGCGGCGGAGTTCGCTCGCAAAGCCGGGAGCTTTCGGTCGGAGATCGCGCTCGTCAAAGATGGGAACCGGTTCTCCGCCACGAGTGTGATAGACATTCTGCGCGCCAATCTTGAGCGCGGTGCGAAGGCAACGCTCGAGGCGCACGGCTCGGATGCACCCGACGCTGTGGAAGCACTGGCGCGTCTGCTCGGCGAGCTGCACGACTGAACCTGCGCCTTCCCGGCCAATTAGTTTCCGTGTCGCATCAGGCATGGAGCAGTTACTTGTGGTGCAAATTCCAGCGCGGGTGGCCCAGGAGCAGCTTCGATATGAACCGTGGGTTCGTTTGGCGATAGTGCCCGGTTGTTAATTCGACCGGCGGCGATAAGCGTACTTGCGGCAGTGTTGTTCGCAGGTAGCGCGAGGGTCGAAGCCGGGACTCCGAGCCGGGAAAAACCAGGCGCATTCAAGGTCGCGCTCCAGCCCTTCTCAGTCGTACACTCTGCGATCGATTCGGTCGCTGCGCCGGTGGTGCACGATGCTCCGCGCCAGGCGTTTGCTCCGGGCACCGCGCCGGTCCGCATCGCGTATAACGCTGTACGCGCAGAACGTGCCGACATTCCGCGTGACGGACGCGCGGGCGAAGAGGACATCGAAGAACCGGAGATTTCTTCAATTTACGATAACCAGCGCGCGCGGATCGCACAGCGGCCGGATTCCGGCGAGGCAGTTCGGGTTGCCTACGTCGTGCCTCGCAGTCCGATACCCCCGGTTCCGCGCGCGGAGCCTGTCGATCACCAGGACGCTGATGAACGGTCCACTCCTCCATGCGAAGAGACTGAAGAGGAGTCTGCGCAGTTCGATCACGGCTCCAGGCCAATGGTCGATGGCAGTCGCGCGGTACTCCGCCGCGGTATCGCGTATGCCCCTTCGGAGGCGCCGCAGGCGGTCAAGAATGCCATTTGGGCCGCGAACACGCTGCGCAATAAGCCGTACGTTTGGGGTGGCGGACATGGCTCATTTTATGACCGTGGGTATGATTGCTCCGGCACCGTCTCGTTCGCGCTGCACGCAGCGGGAGCGATCGGCTCGCCGATCCCGTCGAGTGACCTACGTCGTTATGGCGAGCGCGGCCGCGGCCGCTGGTTCACCATTTATTCACGCAATGGCCACACCTTCGCCGTGATCGCTGGTTTACGGCTCGACACCACGGACTTTGCCAATGGCGGGGACAGCGGCCCCCGCTGGCACACCGACATGCGCGACACCGGCGGCTACGTTGTGCGACATCCCGCGAGGATGTGATTCACTCCGCGGTGAAAGCCGCGCGGGCGATTCGCCGGCGCCCGCCGGGCGTTGCGGTTAGTATCTCGTGCCGACACCTTACAACATGAAGCAAGGCAACATCGCGCTGATTACCGGGGCAAACAAAGGCATTGGTTTCGAAATCGCGCGCACGCTGGCTCGTCTCGGGTGGCGCGTGTTTCTTGGCGCGCGGAATGCGAACGCCGGGCGCGAAGCAGCGAGCAAGATTACCGAAGGCGAAGTCACATTTCTCCACATCGACGTCGCAGATCCCGCGAGCATCCAGCGCGCGGCAGAGGAATTGTCGCTGCAGGCTGATCGTCTTGACGTGCTGGTGAACAACGCCGGGATTCTGCTCGATCAGGACAAAAGCGCGCTCACGATCACACCGGAGATTTTCGACACAACGCTGCGCACGAACACTTTGGGGCCGTGGCTGGTCTCGCAAGCATTCGTGCCCATCCTGAAGAAAAGCGCCGCGCCGCGCATTGTAAACGTTTCGAGCGGCGGCGGTCAACTCGAAGACGGCGCGGACGGCTGGGCACCGGGATACTGCGTGTCAAAGACGGCATTGAACGGTGTCACCGTGCAACTCGCCGCCGCGTTGCCCAAGTTCGCTATCAACAGCATCTGCCCGGGGTGGGTTCGCACCGACATGGGCGGCGAGAACGCCACCCGCTCGTTGGGCGAGGGCGCTGCGGGGATTGTGTGGCTCGCTACCGACGCCCCCCAGGAGCTCACCGGCAGATTCGTCAAAGACCGCAAGGTGATCCCCTGGTGACGTTCGAAATCGCGTCTAACGGCGTCTCGATAACCGGCAGTGGTTCTGCTAAATTTTTTTGAGGATTTTCCTGACGACGCCTGTCAGCCCGCCGCTGCTGGTGTCTCCGCGGTCGCCTTGACCTTTGGCCACCTTCGTTGTGGATTTGCGCCGGCGATCTGCGGCAAGCGAACGGCCGACGTCCACTTGTGTCGTGAACTCGCCTTGGCGGTTGCGCCGCACGTAACGCTTGTCGCCTTTGTGCGGCTCGATCAACGTCCGTTTGCTGGTTTTCCGTGCGGCGGCTCGCGTCGTTTTGCTGCCGCCGGTTTTTTTCGCGGAACTCGCGCTCTTTTTAGTGCTGGTTTTTCGGGGTGCCATAACGAAATCAATTCGTGCGCGCTTGCATTTGCGGTTCCGTGATGAGTCTCCCGTTGACGGACTTCCTGTCGGAGTGCGGTGCAGAGCCAGCGGATCGTGTTCCGCGCGTGTTTCCTCCAGCGCCGCGTCGACTTCGCGAATTGCCTCACTTAGGCTGCTCAGCGCATTTTGAAGACGACTGCTTCGCACACGTTCAGTTGAACATTTTTAATGGTTCGGCAACCAATGCAACCCTCTGCAACTACACCTCAGGCTTTACGAATGGCTCGAGCTGAGAGACAACAGCACGTGGCGCACGCGAAAAGGAAAATATTGATTATCGAGGATGAACCGGATGTTCTCGCAATGCTCAAGCGCCAGCTCGATCGCGCAGGCAGTTATACTACCAGTACTGCCTCGGACGGCGCCGCTGGGATCGCAGCGGCACGCTCCGAGGCGCCTGCTCTCATAGTGCTTGATCTGATGCTCCCGGGTATGCCGGGATTAGAGGTCTGTCGCGCGTTGAAGGCGGACGCGGCAACCAAGGACATACCGATCATCATCCTTACAGCAAAGGTTGAGGAGGTGGATCGGATCGTTGGACTCGAATTTGGCGCCGACGACTACGTGACGAAGCCGTTCAGCCCGCGAGAACTCGTTTTGCGCGTTGCTGCAATACTACGTCGCAGTGAGCAACCCCAGACGGAAAGGCGATTATCGGCCGGCGACATCGTCATTGATCAGGAACGGCACCATGTGCGCATCGGTGGCAAGGAAGTGGATCTCACCGCCGTCGAATTCAAGCTGCTCCTCACGCTCGTGCAGCGACGTGGCCGCGTGCAGGAGCGTGATCGCCTCTTGAACGATGTCTGGGGTTACGAGGCAGCGATCGATACTCGCACGGTGGACACGCACGTCCGGCGGCTCCGCGAGAAGCTCGGTGACCGTGGCGAGCTGATCGAGACTGTGCGTGGGTTTGGATATCGTTTCCGCGGAGAGTAACCGTCTGAGGCGGAGCAGCTAGCAGTGAGGTCGGATGGTCTGGTTTCTCTTCAGCGCCGGTTTGGTCGTCACGTACGCTGCGGCGGTACATTTCTGGCGAAAGTGGGTCCGTCCGTGGCGGGACGTCGACCACGTCATACACGAAGTGATCAACGGCCGCACGCCTCGGACATTTCTCGTCGACGGTAATCGTTCAGCGCAGCGAATTGCCGTAGCACTCGAAGATGTCTTCGTTCGCCAGCGGCACCTTGCGACGCGCGTAGAAGAGGACCAGCTAAACATCCGCACAATCCTCGGTGCGATGCGGGACGGCCTCGCGGTGGTCGATGGCAAGGGTCGCCTCCGTTTGATGAATGCTGTCTCGCGGCACTTGTTCGGTATCACGGATGACGGACTTGGGCGGAATGTGATCGAGACGTTCCGTGACCCCCTCGTTGCTGAAATGGTAACCCGAACGCTTCAGACCGGCGCAAGCACGTCGCATTCAATCAACGTGCGCGGTGGTGGGAGCGGCGGAGATCGGCGCCTGGCTGTTACATCGTTGGCGATTCAACAGGAGGACGGAGGAACACACGGCGCGATCGTGTTGTTCCAGGACGTGACGCAGCTTCAGCAACTTGAACAGGTCCGGAAGGACTTTGTCTCTAACGTCTCGCATGAACTGCGCACACCGCTGTCCATCTTCCGCGGTTATCTCGAGACGCTCATCGATGAACCCGATCTCGCGCGCGCCGAACGCGAGCGCATTCTGCGTGTGCTCGAGAAGCATTCAACACGTCTCCATTCCCTCGTTGACGACTTGCTCAGTCTGGCGCGGCTCGAAGCGCCAGACCCGGGTTTAAACTTTGTGTCAATTTTACTGGATGGCCTCCTGCAGAACATCGTGAAGGACTGGGAAAAGAAAGTCTCCGCAAAGGAGCTGCGGCTCGTTCACATTAGTGACGCTGATCTGCCGCCTGTTTCAGCGGATGAAGCCCGGCTCGAGGAGATTATCTACAACCTCCTAGACAATGCGGTGAAGTATTCGAGCGCTGGTGGGCAGGTCACCCTTCGCGCTTCGCGAGTTGATGAGCACAACGTCGCGATCAGCGTCACCGATGAAGGCACAGGCATCGCCGCGGCTGACTTGCCACGCATCTTCGAACGTTTCTATCGTGCGGATAAAGCACGCAGCCGCGAAATGGGCGGGACAGGTCTCGGCCTCTCGATCGTAAAGCACATCGTACAGCTACACGGAGGGTCGGTAGAAGCAGAAAGCCAGCTGGGTCGCGGGACGGCCGTTCACGTCATTTTGCCGAAGGATAGGTAGCTCCACGTAGCATCCGTTTAGTTCACAGGAATGTAACAAACGCGCCACACGCGCGTAACAAGCGCGTTCCAGTTTCTCGGCATCGCAAAACGCGATGCTTAACCCAATTGGAGAAACTGATGTTAACTAAAATCTGTCTGCTATTCGCCACCGTCGCTTTTGTCTGCGCGCCAATCGCCGTTCGCGCGCAGGAAAGCGGCGCCTTGCTCGACCTGCTCGTGAAGAAAAAAATCATCACCGACCAGGAAGCCGAGGAACTTCGCGGTGAGCTGGTAAAAGACTTCGCCGCCACACCGGCAGGGAAGTTGAAGATGTCGACGCCGATCACGGAGCTGGAAATCTACGGCGATGCTCGCGTGCGTTATGAAATCCGTAACGGCAATAGCGGCCCGCCGAGCACGCTGGTGACAAACAATGACGATGCGCAGCAGCGCAATCGCGCGCGTTACCGTATCCGGTTGGGGCTGCGCGGCACGTTGGTCGACGATTGGTTTTTTGGCCTTCGTCTCGAAACCAGCACCAGTCCACGCTCCACGAACGTGACCTTTGGCGATGATTCCGGGCCGTTCGGGAAGACGAGCGATGGCGCGTTCATTGGTCAGGCCTACGTCGGCTACAAAGGCATTCGCGACCTCACGCTTACCGCAGGCAGAATGCCGAATCCGTTCATCACTTCCTCCATGGTGTGGGATGGAGACATCAATCCGGAAGGGCTTGCGCAGCAGTACAAGCACACCTTCAATCTTTCCTTCGGCGGTGGGACCTCCGCGTCTTCTGCGCAAGTGGAGTCGTACAGCAAAGATGGAAAGAGCGGGGTCGCGGCGGCAGCGGCAATCTCCGAGCCTACCAGGATGTCGGTCGACGTCTTCGCGAATTTCGGGCAATTCGTCTACGACGATGTTTCTACCGAGAATCCACTCGGGGTGCAACCGAGCGGAGTGCCCAATACCGATTCCTACCTGCTTGGCTGGCAAGTGGGCGCGAAGTTTAACTTCACGAAAGACATTTACTTCCGGATCGCGCCGACCGTCTACAACTACACGGGCAACGGCGACTCCTTCAACAAGTTCTACCAGGGCGACCCCGATGTGCTCGTTATCGATCCGGTAACCGGCCTCGCCGTTAAGACTCCCCGCAATCAGACGGCTATCAACAGCCTGCTGGTATGCGAGCTCCCGGCGGAATTCGGTTTCAAAATCGGCGAACTGCCGGTGCGCGTATTTAGCGACTTTGCCGTCAACCTTGACGCCACGGACAGGGCTCGGGCGGCCGGTCATCCCGACCAGGATGATGAACGCTACGCCTATCAACTTGGCATCGCATTCGGTCAGCTAAAGGCGAAGCACGACTGGCAGATCCAGGCGTTCTATCAGCATGCCGAGCAGTATTCCCTCGATCCCAACCTCGTCGATTCGGACATCTTTGACAGCCGATTGAACATGGAAGGCTTCGCAATCCAGGCGGGGTATGCGATCACCGACGCAGTGACCTTCAACCTCACCTACGCTTACGGTGAGCAGATCAACAAGACTCTCGGCACGGGCGGCATAGGTGACATTGGTGTCAATCCACTCCGTGAATACCAGCTCTTCCAAGTGGACCTCAATTACAAGTTCTAACCAGTCACACAAAATAACAAAACAGACTCGCATGAAAATCACTTATCTCGCACTCATCACCGGCCTGGCGTTCGCGGCGACGACCACACGCGCCGACAAGCTCGTCATCAAAGGCTCCGATACCCTAGGCGCGAAGCTCGTGCCGCAGCTGGCGGAGCAATTCAAAGCGCAGTATCCTGGGACCACTTTCGACATCGCGGCGGAAGGTTCCACCACCGGCATCGCGGCGATCACCGACGGGACGGCGCAGATTGGCATGTCGAGCCGCCGTGCGAAGCCGTCCGAAGTCTCCGCCGCCACGTCGAAAGGCGTGAACATGAAACCGACGATCGTGGCTTATGACGGGATCGCAGTGATCGTGAATGCGAAGAACCCCGTAAAGGGGCTAACGAAAAAACAGGTCGAACAAATCTTCACCGGCGAAGTGACCGACTGGAGCGCGGTCGGCGGCGCGGGTGGGAAAATCTCGATCTACACGCGCAACACTTCTTCGGGCACCTACTCGGACTTCAAGGAGCTTGCGATGAAGAAGCGGGATTACGCAGGCGGTTCGCAGAAGATGGCGGGCAACGAACAGATCGCAAGCGAGGTAGGCAAGAACCCGAACGGCATCGGCTATGTCGGGCTTGCCTACGACAAAGCCCCGGGGGTGAAAGCGCTGGCGATCGACGGCGTCATGTCTTCCGTGCAAACGGTGCAGAACAAAACCTATCCGTACGCGCGACCGACGTTCTACTACACAAACGGCGCGCCGAGCGGTGCGGCGAAACAGTTCCTCGACTTTACGATTGGCGCTGTCGGCCAAAAGATCGTCGCACAGGTCGGGTTCGTTCCGATCAGCAAGTAGACTCAGGTCCACCGAATCATGATCAAAAATCTATTCCTCTGTCTGGGCGCGCTCGCCACCGCGACCAGCATTGTCTTGGCGGATAGCATCGTTATTAAAGGCTCGGATACGCTCGGTGCGAAACTCGTGCCCCAGCTCGCCGAACAGTTTAAGTCCGAGCACCCGGGCACCGAGTTCAACATTGCGGCGGAAGGATCGGCTACCGCATTCGCTGCCTTGATCGATAAAACCGCCACACTTGGAATGGCAAGCCGACCCGCGAAACCGGAAGAGATCGCGACGGCCGCAGCCAAAGGCGTGCAGCTGAAACAGACCGAGGTCGCCTATGACGGCATCGCAGTAATCGTCAACGCCGGAAATCCCGTCAAGGCGCTGACCCGGAAGCAGGTGGAGCAAATCTTCACCGGTGAGATCAGCGACTGGAGCGCACTGGGCGGAACCGCTGGCAAGATTTCCGTTTACACGCGCAACACTTCCTCCGGGACCTACGCAGAGTTCCGCGAGCTCGCGATGAAGAAACGTGATTACGCGCCTTCCTCGCAAAAACTGGCGGGGAATGAACAAATCGCCGCGGAAGTAGCTAACAACGGCAACGGCGTTGGCTACGTGGGTCTCGCTTATAGCAAGGCGAACGGCATCAAAGTTCTGCCGATCGACGGCTCCGTACCGTCGAAGGAAAGTGTGCTGACAAAGGCGTACCCATTCGCCCGGCCCACGTTTTATTACACGGACGGAGAGCCAACCGGGATCGTGAAGGAGTTTATTGAATTCACCATCGGAGACGCCGGTCAGAAGATCGTCGAGCAAGTCGGCTTTGTGCCGATCCGCTAATCATCCGCATCTGTTTGGTTAGGAAAATAAAAGCCCGCTGGGAGAAGTCCCGGCGGGCTCTCTGCTGTCGGGGTTTAATGACGGGCCTGGGGCAACTGGGTTCCCATCGGATTCGTCACCCAATTGTAACCAAAGTCCTTTTGCCGGTCGGCGCGAAACGCTGGTAGGCTCCCGGTAGCGCACTATGCAGACGATCGATGCTCCGACCCGGCCGCGCCGTCTGCGCGTGGTGCGCGCGCCACAAACATTTCGCGCGGCGTGGATTTCCGATGTGCATCTCGGGACGCGCACGAGCAACGCGGAGGCCCTGCTGCGATTCCTGCGGGATTGCGACGTCCGCACGCTTTACATCGTAGGTGATTTGATCGACGTCTGGTCGCTGCGTCGCAGCGTTTACTGGCCGCAGTCACATAACGACGTCATCCAAAAGATCCTGCGCAAAGCGCGCAAGGGAACCAAGGTGGTTTACATTCCCGGCAACCACGACGAATTCGTCGCGCCTTTCTGCGGCCAGTACGGTCACATTTCGATTCAGGAGCATGCCATTCACACCACCGCGGGTGGACGACGCATGCTCGTCATTCACGGGCACGAGCTCGACACGGTGGTGCAAAATGCACGCTGGCTCGCCTTCGCCGGGGACGTCGGCTACCAGTTCCTCCTCTCGCTCAATCCGTTGATCAACTTTGTGCGACGGCGGTTCGGGCACGGTTACTGGTCGCTCAGCGCTTATGCGAAAAAACGGGTCAAAGACGCGGTCAATTTTATAGGCGAATACGAAAAAGCGGTCGTTCGGTATGCCGAACGTTATGCAGTCGATGCGGTTCTCTGTGGCCACATTCATAATGCATCTGTTCATCGATTCGGCGACGTAACCTATTACAATTGCGGCGACTGGGTGGAGACCTGTTCCGCGCTCGCCGAACGGCATGATGGGACCGTCGAGTTGCTCCATTTCCCTCCATTTCCGCGCGTGTCTTCGCCCTCAGTCACAGAGCCTGAGCTCGCGCCTCTCACTCTATGACCCGCAGTGAATCGAAACCCCGACATCGTCGCAAAAGATCAGAAACGTCTCCGGCTGCGCTGCTAAGCGAGGAGCTTCGGCAATTGCGGCGTGATCTGCGCGCGACGGTGCGGGCGTATTCGGCTCGTCTCGAGATTGCGCTGGCTGAAAGCATGGCCTCGATCGCCAGCACAGCCGCGGCGGAAACGCTTCCGCGCGAGCATCTGCATGTGTTGCGCGACCTGATGATGATGGTGCGGAAGCGAAAGCTCAAACCAGAGAAAGGTCGCCGCAAAGATCTGCGCAAGCTGGATGCGATCATTGGCGACCTCCATTCCTGCACCCATCCCGAATCGTCTCAATGAGGCTTCGCGCGGACGGCGCACTGGTGCTGGCGGTTGCGACGTTCTTCATGGCGGCGGCGTCCCGCGTTCTCGCCGCCGGCGCGGAGATTATTGTTAGCGTTGCCGACCAGGAACTGGTTCTGGTTGCAAATGGGAAAACGACCGCGCGGTTTCCAATTTCAACCTCGAAGTTTGGCAACGGCGATATGCGCGGCAGTTATCGGACGCCTCTCGGCGAAACGTTCGTCAGCGCAAAAATCGGCGACGGTCTTCCGGCCGGCGCGGTAATCAAGAATCGCGTCGCCACCGGCGAGATCGTGAACGGGAATGCGCCGGGACGTGACGCCATCGTCTCGCGCGTGATCTGGCTGCGCGGTATGGACGGCACGACCGCGAATACGCGCGATCGCTGCATTTACATTCATGGCACGGCCGAAGAGCAGAAGATTGGGCGGCGGGCGAGCTTTGGCTGCATTCGCATGCGTTCGAAAGATGTCATCACTCTTTACGGCCTCGTTCACATCGGAACGCATGTGCGCATTTCGGAGAAACCTCTTCGCGACTTTCTGCCCCCGGAGGAGCCCAGCTTGCTCGCGCGCTCCGACTAGTCTCAGTGCCGCAGCGAGCGACGCCCGCCGCTCAGGTGCCGGTGCGACAGACGAGTGTAGCTTTCTGACGGTCGCTGCGATTACGCTCCGGTCTTGATCCGTCACTTTCGATGTCGAAGTCCAAACTCCTTTTCGTCTGCATTCATAATAGCGCGCGCAGTCAGATGGCGGAGGCGTTTCTGAACGTGCTCTGCGGCGATCACTTCGAGGCGAAGAGCGGTGGGATCGAAGCCGGCAGCCTGAATCCACTGGTGGTTGTGTCGATGGCGGAGATCGGAATCGACATCTCCGCCCAACGGTCGAAAAAGGCGCTCGATTTCATCGCGGCAGGCGAACTGTTCGATTATGTCATTACCGTCTGCGACGAAAGCAGCGCGGAGCGTTGTCCGGTTTTTCCCGGTGGGAGCAAACGACTGCATTGGGGATTCACCGATCCGTCCGGTTTCGTGGGCTCGGATGAAGAAAAGATCGAAAGGACCCGCGTGGTCCGCGATGCGATCAAGGCGCGGGTTCAGGAGTTTTGCTCGACAGCCGGTACCGGCTGATGGGACTACGATGACATTGACGAAGATCGATGGGCCGCGCGAAATCGAACGCAAATTCCTGCTCAAGCATCTGCCGGATGGGCTGGCCAGCTTCCCGCATGAGGAGATCGCGCAAGGTTACCTGGCGATCGAAAAAGGCGGCGTGCAGGTGAGGCTGCGCAAGAAGGGGGCGGTGCGATCATTGACCTTCAAACGCGGGGCGAAGATCGGGCGCGAGGAGCGCGAGATCCGGCTCAGCGCGGAACAATTCGAGGCTCTCTGGCCAGCGACCGAGGGCCGACGCCTGACGAAGGTGCGCTACGACCTTCCTTTCAAGGAATGGGTCATCGAAGTGGACGTTTATCAGGAGCGTCACGAAGGTCTGGTGGTGGCGGAAGTGGAATTTCGGGATGAGAAGAGCTGCGATGAATTTGTGCCGCCGGACTGGATCGGCGAGGATGTGACCGGCCGGTCGCGCTACAGTAACGTGGTTCTGGCACTGGAGTAGAAATGGGATTCAAATTACGGGAAGACGAAACGCTCGGCGAAGGCGTGCGGCGGATTTGTTGCGAAGAAATCGAAGGCGCGATCACCGCGAGCAAAACGCGCCGTAATGGCAAAGCTTCGCCGGTGCATGAAACGCGGAAGCATCTGAAACGAGCGCGGGCGGCGCTGCGGCTGGTCGCGGGCAAGGTGGAGCGGGACGTATTCAAGCGAGAGCATCACCGGCTCCGCAACGTCGCGCGCGTCATTTCCGATATTCGCGACGCCGAGGTGCGCCTGGAAACGGTGAAGCAGCTACGGGCAATCACGAGCGGCCGCGGAGATCGCCAGCTTGACGAAACCGAGGAACTGCTCGCATTCGAGCTCGATAGTTTCCTGGCTGCCTTCTCGGATTGGCACACGGAGGCCGCCAGCAAACTGGCCCGGTCGCAAGCGGGGATCGGTGAGTGGCGACTTCGCGAGTTGGACCGGAAACATATCTGTAACCGTTTACGGAAAGCCTACAAAGAGGGCCGCGACGCCTTGGATTGCGCCAAGCAGGACGGAACGGCGGAGAGCTTTCACACTCTCCGCAAACAGGCAAAGGAGCTCTGGTATCAGCTGCAAATTCTGCGCCCGCTGCATCCCGTTATCTTTCAGAAGATGAGCGAGGATCTGCAGACAATTGGGGAGCGGCTCGGCCACATGCACGACTTGTCATTCGTCGGGGAACGACTTGATACTCTTGTCGGGGCAGAGGGACGCAAACGCGGGCGGCGCGCACTCGGCGCGTTGATCGATTCGCGCGAAAAAGATCTACAGCGAACCGCGGTGGCATTGGGCGAGCGCTTTTACGCCGAGCGACCAAAAGAATTTGCCGCGCGGATCGCGGAATATTTCGAGGAGTGGGAGCGGGCGAAACTCCGCCGGTCGGCCGAGCTTGTGGAAACGGCGGCGCAAACTCGCGACCTCGCGCAAAATGGTGCCCGGCGCAGGCTGGTCGGAACGAAGGCGTAGTGAGGGTCTACTTCAGCTTGTAAACTTCGACCAGACCGATGCCGGTGGTTTCGGCCTTGCCGCGTAAAATGGCGGTGTAGTTCCCCGGGGCGTAGTTACCGATGATGGCCGCTTCGCGATCGTCCTTCGGCGCGAGACCGCTCGCCTGGATTTCGGCCTGCTGCGTCTCTTTCCAATTGTCATTCGCGGTCACGAGGCTGCCGTCGGCTTTATGCAGTTCGATGACCGGATCGTCCACCGTTCCCGCCAACCGTTTACCATCGAAACCAATCGAAGGGCCGAGACCGCGGACGATGATCTTTTTCTTTCCCTGACCGCCGACGATAAAGCCACCGATCAGCACATTATCTCCGCTGCCAGTCACGGCGCGGGTGGCGATGTTAGCCAAACGCGTATTCGGCGCTGGCGTGGGGCTGGGTGAAGGCGACGGCATCGGGCTGGGTGAAGGCCGCGGCGTGGCGGTCGGCGAAGGCCGCGCGGGGGTTGTGTTTGCGCTCATATTGCTGCGCTTGCGCGCGGTCGGTCGTGAAGGCGGTGATGTTCGAGCCGACCGCTGGCAAACTTTCGGAGTAAGTCGCGAAGCTGAACCCTTTTGCGATGAGCTGCGCGCCCAGATTCGCGGTGTCAAAAGGCGGCACCGGCGCGAGCGGTTCTTGTCTCGCCGGGTAGCCGTTGCCCACCACGCCCTGGTTGTCCCCGGAAAAGAGCTCGAGATAATCTGGCTGGCTGGGGTGACGGAGTGCGTGCGAACCGCTGCGTGCCGCCGCCGGATCGGACGCCGCGGGAACGAAGAGTGCGCCTTCCGCCGCGAGCGCGTTGATGTTCGGCGCCGCCGCGTTGCCGATGATTTGGTGAACGAATGGTTCTCCATGATCACGATCACGACGTGATCGGGGCGCGGAAGAGTTCCGGCAAAAACAGAAGATGTTCCGGCAGCGAAGGCGGCGCAGATCAGATAGCGTTTCAAATACTGTAATTTCATCGTCCAAGTCACAATCGCGAGCTGGCGCCCTCTGTTGTCACAGAATCGTAACACTAAATGCGTTGAAGCGCCGCCTGACAGTTCGGATCGTCAGAGCCCTGATGAATGGTTCAACCGTAACGGTAACCAGCCCGCCGGCAGCCCATAAAGTGGCAGCGCGGGGAGGACGCACCGGCGAAGCGCTAATTCGCCTCTTCTTCGGGGGGAATGCCATTATCGCAGTGGTAGTCCTGGTTTTGATCACACTGTTTCTTTTTCGCGAAGGCTTCGGATTTTTCGGCGGCAATCTCCAGAATCTGCGTGTTTATCGCAGCGGCGGGCTCGAATATGTCGATATCATCCGCGACCAGGCGGACGCAAATTCGGCGTTGTCGCGAGCGCTGAGCGACGTGCGGGTGAAGGAACTCCGCGGGCTAATGCAAAAGGGCCGGTCGCTCGACGAAGCAAACGGCGATCTCGGCGCCTTTGATCAATTCGCCACTGCGTTCAGCGATGCAGGAACCGATCTCGCCGGCTTGGTATCAGATCTCACGGATCAAGCCGCCGCCGTAAAAGAGCAGACGATGCTTGGTTCCGGGGCCGCATCTGTTGGCCCTGAGGATGGCGAAACGCCGAGCGTCACCCCGGCAGTGGCAGCTACGGTCGAGTCGATCCGCGCCAGCTATCCCGACTACGAACGGATTACCGCGACGATGAGCGAAGCTCTGCGCAATCTACTCGCAAATCCGCCGGCGCTGACCACTCCCCTTGCCCAAGAGGCGTTCAACCGAGTCAACGAAAAGACGCGGGAATACCTCGCCGCGTTTCCGGCGCAGGCGGAGCGATTGCGCGCGTGGGATCCGGCCAAGCCGGTGCGCTGGCACCAGGCGATTACAGCGTTTCTCTTCGATCAACGCTGGATCACAGCCAGCTTTTGGCAGGATTGGTACGGCATTGTGCCCCTTTTGGTCGGTTCCATCATGGTATCGATCGTAGCCTTGATTCTAGCGGTACCGTTCGGCGTCGCTTCGGCGATCTACGTGAGCGAGATTGCCACCCGACCGGAGCAACGGCTGATCAAGCCATATATCGAATTCATCGCTGCGATTCCGTCGGTGGTACTCGGTTTCTTCGGTATCGCCGTCGTCGGCCAGGCGATCCGCACGGCTTCGGAATCAACCTGGTTTCATTGGGTTTCGTTCTTTCCGTTAAGCGAGCGGCTGAACGTGTTTACCGCCGGTGCGCTGCTCGGCCTGATGGCGGTGCCGACGATCTTCACGCTTTCAGAAGATGCGCTCCGGAACGTGCCGCGGGGTTTCAAAGAAGCTTCCTACGCGTTAGGCGCGAACCGGCTGCAAACGATCGGCCGCGTCATCGTGCCGGCGTCGCTCTCCGGCATCATGTCTGCGATTCTGCTCGGGCTCGGGCGCGTCATCGGAGAGACGATGGTGGTCCTGCTCTGCGCGGGAAATCGGATTGCGATTCCCGATTTTACGCAGGGACTTGGCGCCTTCTTTCAGCCGGTGCACACCATGACTGGAATCATCGCGCAGGAGATGGGCGAGGTGGTGCGCGGCAGTATTCATTACCGTGCGCTCTTCATGGTGGGCCTCGTCCTTTTCGCGCTCACTTTGCTGATCAATCTCGCGGCGCAACGGATTGCCGCGCGTTACCGCATGAGCATCGGCTAAATGATCGCGCACGGGAAAAACGCGACTGGGAGTATGCCGCAGCGGATCGTCTTCTGGTGTCTGCGAATTGCGACGTATTTCGTGCTCGCGTGCGCGACTTACATCTTCCTCGACATCACGATCAAAGGCAGCCGCGCTGTTTTCATCACGCACCCGCCGTTCGTCAATTTCGCCTTTCTCTCGCAAGCGCCAGAGACACTCTACGTCTTCGACTACGAAGGAAAGAAAACCACCATGGGGGATCGCGAATTCCGCGAATGGAAGACGACGCACCAGATCGACGACGCGAATGTGACGAGTGTGGCTTATTCCGCCGGCGGCATCTGGCCATGTATCGTCGGGACCGCGCTCCTCGTGATTGGTTCAATGACATTCGCGCTCTTGGTTGGAATCAGCAGCGCAATTTACTTAAGTGAATACAGTCGGAACGGACGCCTGGTTCGTCTCGTCCGGATCGCGATCCTGAATCTAGCCGGCGTACCCTCGATCGTTTTCGGCCTCTTCGGCTTCGGTCTTTTCGTGATCTTCTTCGGCTGGAATGTCTCCTTGCTCGCAGGCTGGTTTACTCTTGGCCTGATGGTCCTGCCGGCGATCATTACTGCGAGTGAGGAATCGCTCCGCGCGGTGCCGCAAGGTTTGCGCGAGGGTTCGCTTGCTCTTGGCGCGACGCAGTGGCAGACGATTCGCAAGAACGTCCTCCCATACGCCCTGCCCGGCATTTTGACCTCGTCAATCCTGGGCATCGCCCGGGTCGCAGGCGAGACCGCGCCAATTATGTTTACCGCCGCTTACGCGGTCCGCGACACGATGCCTTGGAACGTAAGCAAATGGAGCGAGTTCCCATTCCAGGGCGTAATGGCGCTTCCGTATCACATCTATGTCGTAAGCTCGAAAATTCCGCAGAACGAATACACAGCGCGGGTCCAATACGGAGCTGCATTCGTGTTTTTGGCGCTAGTCATGTTGATCGCGCTCAGTTCTGTATTGCTGCGTCAGCGCGTAAGAATGCGATTACAATGGTAACTCTCGAAAAAATGCCCGACGTCATTTCAACGCCAAGCATTCCGCCTGCTACCGAGGCGCCACAAAAGGCTCAAATTGAAATAAAAGATTTCGAGTTCGCTTATGGCGAAAATCGTGTCCTCCACAGCGTCAATCTCCAGATATTGCCGCGCGCGGTGACCGCCTTCATCGGCCCCTCCGGCTGCGGAAAAACTACGCTGCTCCGCTGCATCAACCGGATGAATGATCTGGTCGACTCAGCGCGGGTCGAACGTGGTGAAATCCTCATCGACGGGATCAACATCAACGCGCCGGAAATCGACGTGGTCGATCTGCGGCGTCGCGTTGGGATGGTCTTCCAGAAGTCCAATCCGTTTCCAAAATCGATTTACGACAACATCGCATACGGTCTCCGCGTCGCCGGGGTGACGAAGCGGTCGCGAATCAATGAAGCGGTGGAAACGAGCCTGCGTTCGGCCGCCTTGTGGGATGAGGTGAAGGACCGCCTCGATCGGAGCGGGCTCTCACTTTCCGGTGGGCAGCAGCAACGTCTTTGCATCGCGCGTGCGCTCGCAGTCGAGCCTGAGATTATTCTCATGGACGAGCCATGTTCTGCGCTTGACCCGATCGCGACGGCACGGATTGAAGAGCTGATCCACGAATTGAAAACGCAATACACGATCGTGATCGTGACCCACAACATGCAGCAGGCCAGCCGCTGCTCCGATTTCACCGGCTTCTTCTATCTCGGAAACCTGGTCGAATTCGCGAATACGGCGAAGATCTTCTCCAATCCTACGCGGCGGCAGACGGAAGATTATATCACCGGCCGGTTCGGCTGATCGCGATGGAGAACGGCAAGCACATTCTTGGCACTTTCAACGAGGCGCTCCGCTCGCTGCGGGACAACGTCCTCATGATGGCAAGCCTAACGGAGCGCAACCTGAACAACGCAATCGGAGGTCTACTTCGTCGCGACGACGAGCTCTGTGCACTGGCCATTGCCGACGATTCCGAGATCGACGAACTGGAGAAGCAGATAGACAAAGATGGCATCGAAGTCCTGCTGCGTTTTCAGCCGGTCGCATCGGACCTGCGCCGCGTCGTCTCCGCCATCAAGTTGAATTCGAACCTCGAGCGAGTGGCCGACCAGGCAGTGAGTATCGGACGCCGGGCGCGGAAGTTGAACGCGCATCCGCCGCTTGCCGAAATGGAAGTGATCGAGCCGATGCACCGCCACGCGCTTGCCATGTTACGGGACAGCATGCACGCGTATATGCGCGAAGATGCCGCACTCGCCCGCGCAATCAAACCGCGCGACAAAGCTCTCGACGAAATGAATCGCGCCGCCGGACGTGTTTTTACCGAAAAGATGGCTGTAGATCCGAAGCAGCTCCGCGGTTACCTGAATCTGATGTTCATCGCCCGCTGCCTCGAGCGAGTTGGCGATCACGCCACGAATATCGCGGAGGACGCGGTGTATGCAGTTGCCGCTGAAGACATCCGTCACTTACACGCATAGGGACGTTTGCACCCACCAGTTGCCCGCACCCCCGCTATCTCAGCAGCGTTCAAGTGGGTTGATTCACCGGTCTGGTACGAGTAGGCGGCATCAGCCACAGGGCGCTGACTCGATGATAGAATACCAGGGAGGGGACTCGAACCCCTAATCCTTGCGGAACCAGATCCTAAGTCTGGCGCGTCTGCCAATTTCGCCACCCTGGCTATTTCCAACCGGCTCAATTTAGCACGAAGGATAGCAGAGCAATCATCTTAGAAGCCTCTGTACTGCGGCGACCGTCAAGTTAGTGGATGGTTGACGCGCATGCCAGATTCGGGTGGCATTTGGATGACGTTCACGCGCGGGTCAGCGTGACGTCACGACGCTTCATGAGCTTCTTTCAGGCATTTGTCTATCTGCTGGCCGCCGTCGTTTCGGTGCCGCTCGCGAAACGCCTTGGGCTGGGCTCAGTGCTCGGATACCTGCTCGCCGGGATCGTGATTGGCCCTTTCTGCCTGCGGTTCGTCGGCGGCATGGGCGGCGATGTCATGCACTTCGCGGAGTTTGGTGTGGTGATGATGCTTTTCGTGATCGGGCTGGAGCTGCGGCCGAGCCTGCTCTGGCAGATGCGGTGGCCGATGTTTGGGATCGGGGGTGCGCAGGTGCTCGTTACCACAGCTATCGTTGGGTGCTTATGCACGCTGCTGCTCCACGTTGCGTGGCAGATCGCGGTGACTATCGGGGTCATCGTAGCGATGTCTTCAACGGCCATCGTTCTCCAGTCGCTGAACGAGCGCGGCCAAATCAAATCGTCGGGGGGCCAGGCGACGTTCGCGGTGCTGTTGTTCCAGGACATCGCAGTGATCCCGATTCTGGCGCTGCTCCCGCTGCTCGCAACGATGCCGCCAGCCAGCGGAGCGCTGCATTCAAGCGGCACAACGCTGAGCGACCTGCCGGCGTGGCAACATGCTGTTGTGGTACTTGCCGCGGTTGCGGCTGTGATCTTAGCGGGCCGATTTCTCCTGCGCCCGATCTTCCGCTACATCGCCGCGACGCGACTTCGCGAGATGTTCACCGCGACCGCTCTTCTGCTTGTCGTTGGAATTGCGCTCTTGATGCGGCACGTGAGGCTGTCGCCCGCGCTGGGGGCATTTCTAGCGGGCGTGGTGCTTGCGGAGAGCGAATATCGGCACCAGCTCGAAACCGACATCGAGCCGTTCAAAGGTTTGCTGCTCGGGCTCTTTTTTATCTCGGTCGGCGCAAGCATTGATTTCGCGCTGGTCGCGGCGCAACCCGGAGCCGTTGCTGGTTTTGTTGTCGCAGTCGTGCTGGCGAAGTTCGTCGTGTTGCTTGCGATCAGCCGGCTTTCGCGGCTCGAGCCGACTCAGCGCTTCCTGTTCGCGTTTGCGCTCGCTCAGGGTGGCGAATTTGCCTTCGTGCTCTGCTCATTCGCGGCACAAAACGGAGTAATACCGTCGGCCTTCACGAATCTGCTCGTCGCGGTGGTGGCACTCACCATGGCCGTGGCGCCCTTGCTGCTGACGGTTAACGAGCATCTGGTGCAGCCGCGTTTCCGGAGTTTGATCCCGATCCGCGAGCCGGATGAAATCGACGAACATGACAGCCCGGTTATCCTTGCCGGCGTCGGCCGTTTCGGACACATCGTGGCGCGTCTGCTCCGCGCAAACGGATTCGGCACGACGGTGCTGGATTACGATCCGGAACAAGTCGAGACGCTGCGACGGTTCGGAATAAAATCATTCTATGGCGACGCTACGCGTCTTGACTTGCTGCGAACTGCAGGCGCTGAGCGCGCGCGCATGTTCGTTATCGCGATAGACAATGAGGAGAGGGCGCTCGAACTCGCGGACCTCGTGCATGAGAACTTCCCACACCTGCATGTGCTCGCACGCGCTGTGAGCCGGCAGCACGCATACGAGCTGCTGCGCAAAGGAGTCGCGGACGTATACCGCGAAACGTTCGGGAGCGCGCTCGATCTCAGCAGCGACGCATTATTGGCACTCGGCGTGGAGCCGGAG
>JACDHZ010000262.1 GCA_013820755.1 Chthoniobacterales bacterium | reverse complement strand
GAATCAGTATCTCGGTTACGACTTGAACACGGTCGAGTTCGCGATTCGCGATGGAGTGCCGGTCGCGATCGATTTCTGCAACCCGGCGCCCGACGCGGAAGTCACGAGCGTGGGGCAGGAGAACTTCCATTGGGTGGTGGAAGCAGTCTCGGAGATGTGCCTCCGCAAAGCGCGCGAGCATGTCGCCGGACAGGACAACCTGAGCTGGGGCAAATACTTGCAGGCCGGCGCGACGAGGCGCGCTCTGCACGAGATGGGCTAGCCGCGTCCCACCAGCGCTCTGAAGGATGAGACGCGGGGACTCGCTCTTGCTCCTGATCATGTTCGTAATCCGGATCACGCGCTGCCGACCTCCGCTTGATCGCCGCATGCATGTTCGCACAACAGCTGGAACGGCCGGAGCGACGGAAAAGTCTCTGCTCCACGAAACCCTCCCGGTAATATTTGACTGATGCCTGACCACTCCGACGTCCGCTGGCGGCAGCGATTTCAGAATTTTAAAAAGGCGTTCGCGCAGCTTGCGAAAGGCGTGTCGGTCGCGCAACAGCGCGAGCTGAACGAGAGGGAGCAGCAAGGTCTTATTCAGGCGTCCGAGTTCACGCACGAGCTTGCCTGGAATACGCTGAAAGATTTCCTGGCAGCGAGCGGAAGCACAACGAACCTCTACGGCTCAAAGGATGCGACGCGGGCGGCGTTCGCGGCAGAGTTGGTCGCCGATGGCGACGTTTGGATGGAAATGACCGCGAGTCGCAACGCCACGACGCACACTTACGATGAAGCAACAGCGAACGAAATCGCGGGCGCGATCATTGGCCGTTACACGCCGGAACTCGAGCGCTTCCTCTATCGATTGACTCAGCTGGAGCAACGAGAGGTGAACCACGGTCTCTCACCCAAGACGCTGGATGAGATCAAGACAGCCTTGGCGCATTTTCCCGAAGTGGAGAAAGCGGTACTCTACGGCTCGCGCGCGAAGGGGAACTACCGCCGCGGCTCCGACATTGATCTGGCGCTCCTCGGTACGGGCCTCAATCACCAGCTTCTCGCTCGACTCGGTAGTGCCCTGGACGATCTGGTGTTGCCCTACAGGATTGACGTTTCCGTTTTCCCGCAGATCAGGAACACCGACCTGATCGAACACATCCGCCACGTCGGCGTGCCGATCTACGAAAAAGCTCCGGTTGCATCGGGCCGTTGACGCTCGTCGAGCGAAGCGGCGAATTCGGCAATCAGCCGGCGTCTGGAATTACTCGCCCAAGCCGAAATGATGTCGGGCGGGCGACAATCTCCAGTCGCTCCGTCGAGAATGCGACGAACTGACGGCGATCTTTGTCACGATTAGCGAACCAACGAGGAGCGGCACTGGACCAGATTCAAAGTGACGGTTTGCAATCACTTCATCGTTCGTCGCATACGATGCGCTTCAAGAACGCGAAGGTGAGCGTTCCAATTTTGACGGGACGCTGCCTGGCTTCGGGTGCAGGTTCAGGAGGAAAACTCTAAATGAGTAGCGATGAGAAAAGAAACAGACTGGCGGATCTCCTCAGCTCGGCATTCGTGATCCTGGCCGATGGCGGGATCGAAACGCGGTTGAAGTATGAATTCGGCATTCCGCTGCCTGAGTTCGCCTCCTTTTTGCCCCTGTTTGATGAAGCGCAGCGTCCAGCGCTGGAAGCGATCTATCGCAGCTACATCGCGATCGCGGTTGAGTTTCGCCGGACCATGCAGGTCGGAACACCGACCTGGCGAGCACATCCCGAGTGCTTGAAACGGCTTGGATTCAAAAAACCGGAGGACCTCCACCGAGTGAACGCCCAAGCCGTTGCCTTGCTCCAAACGCTCAAGAGCGACGGCGCGGCTCATGACTTGGTGGTGATCGCCGGGGTGATTGGACCGCGCCGCGACGGCTACGATCCTCACAACGCGCCCTCTGCGGACGAGGCGCATCGCTACCACGCTGCGCAGGCCGCGGTTTTGGCCGCACTCGGAGTTGACTTACTTTACGCACCGACGTTCGCGAGCGCGGCTGAGCTGCGCGGTGTCGCGCGGGCGATGGCAGCAACGGGCCTCCCTTACGCGCTCGCGCCGGTAGTCGACGCGAGTGGGCGCATGCTGGACGGCAACCCTCTCGCGGACGTAATCAAACTCATCGACGAGACCGTCGATCCGCCACCTCTGCACTACCTGGTTGGTTGTGTTCATCCGACCCGCTTCGGGCAAGCCTTCCAAGTGATTCGACGCACGCCCGTGGCTGGTTCTCGTCTAATCGGATTGAAAGCAAACGCGTCGACTTTGCCTCCTGAAGAACTCAATAGATTAGATCACCTCGACGCCGGGCAAGTAACGGTTTTCGGAGAAGAGATGGTCGCTTTGCGCCGCGACTACGGTTTGAAGATGCTGGGCGGTTGTTGTGGAACGCGCGAGCACCATATCCGCGCCATAGCAGAAGGAATCCAGAGAATGGAACAGAGCGCGTTCAGCAAAGAGGATTTTGTGGGAACGCCTCGGTTATAGAGGCGCATCGAAGCGACGCTGCGCGATTGATCGAGCGCGTCCGGCCTTATCCCGATAGGTGGGCGTCCCGCCCGCCGCGCCGGGCATCTTGCCCGGAATCCGCATCGCCGCCGCTCGCAGCGGGTTCGAGCTGGTCACGCAGATCCGCAAGAGTGTCACGGTTGAGTCGACCTCCACACAGCGCCCGGGCCGAGATCCGCGTGGAGGTGAAACGCATGCTTGCGAAACACCGCTAGCCACCGACGCGAAGAAGGATTTGGCGGCATGTTGGCATGAAGGCGCTCGCCGCCAGGCCGAGGATGCTGAGAGGGAGACCGATAGATCCACGGCGGCAGATAGCAACGTGCTTCACACACTTGCACCTGCCGCCGATTTGGCGCTTGTTCCGGAGGTGATTCCGAACGATCACGTCTTCACTCTGGGCGTCGAGGAGGAGTTCCAGATCCTGGATCCTGACACGCGCGAGCTGCGTTCTCACATTCAGCAGATCCTTGGCGACGGCAAAGTCGTCATGCAGGAACGCATCAAGCCCGAGATGCATCAGTCCGTTGTCGAGACGGGCACCGACGTCTGCCACACCGCGGCGGAAGCGCGCGAGCAGGTTGTCCGGTTGCGCAGTGAACTCGCGGAACTGGCGGCGCGCGGCGGGGCGAAGTTTGCCTCCGCCGGCACGCACCCATTCTCGCATTGGCACGATCAGCGCATCACGGAAGGCGAACGTTACGAAACGA
>JACDHZ010000261.1 GCA_013820755.1 Chthoniobacterales bacterium | reverse complement strand
CCGCGAACTGGCAGGAGTTGAGCGCCGCCTGCAGGATAATGACGCAGCCGACCGCGAGTTGTTGCAGAAGCTTTCCGACCTTCATGCCATCGTTCCTCCGCCGGCAGATATCGATCAGCAAAGCGAAATCATAAGCGGAAAACGTGCACAGCTACCTGATCAGCACGCGGAAATCACACGGGCGCGGCTCGGCAGCGCTGAAGCGTGTCGTCAGGCAAAAGAGAAACTCGCGGTCGAGGAAGCGCGCCTTGCCGAGATCGAGAAGAGAATTGCGCAAATCCGTGGGGATTTCGAAGCCCGCGATCGAGAATTAAACGAAAACAGCAGGGCGCAACAGGACGCGCTGAAGGAAGCGCGTGCACAGCACCAGACAGTCGAAGAGCGCAAGAATCCCGCATACTTGAACATTGGGCGCCACCTTGCGACGAAAGGAATCGCGCCGCCGAATTCGCCACATCTCCTGGAAGATGTTCAACGGCATCGCACCGCAGTCGATAGGCACTCTCACTACAAAGCCGAGCTGGCGATTCTATCGGGTGAAATCGACAAACAGGAGCTGCGGAAGTTCTACTTCTGCATCCTGTCGATCCTGGTGCTATTGGCGATCGTGCTGCCGCTGGTACTTCAATCGCCAGCGAAACGCGAATGGCTCCCACACGATACAGAAGCGATTCTCTCGCTGAACACGGAGCAACTTCAGCGTGACGATCTCCCGAAACGCTGGCGCAACGAGCAGCCGGACGATTGGCAGGCGATCTGGTCCGGGCTGACGGCAAACGCGCAACACACCCCGATGCTAAACCTCGATCGTGACGCTGTGCGCGTCACGCGTGCCATGTCCAGCAGCAAGTCCGGTAGCAACCGTGAGTTTGTCCTCGTGCAGGCAAAGAGCGATGTCGCACCGGTGATCCGCTCGGTTGAGACGGACCAGAGTTTCGAAAGACGGCCAATCAGCGGCCTGCCTGTTTGGCTGCGACCCGACTTTGCTGTTGCCCGGGTAGGCCCGCGCGTTCTCGCGGTGGGAGCGCCGCCGGAGGTAGAAGAACTGGTGCGGGTGCGACTTGGGATTCAACAGGATCTTAAAATAACCGGAAGCCTTTTCGACCGTTTTCAGATGCTCGATCGCGAGACGACGTTGCGGCTGATCTCGAATGACCCCTCGGGAATGCGCCGTTATTTCGGTGCGATCTTTACGCCGGAGCTGCTCGGCTCTGCACAGCTAATGGGCCTGGGTCTCGTACTGCAGAATCCCGTGCGCGGCCGGCTTTTGGTGAAGGCAAAGTCGCTGAAAGCCGCAGCGGACCTCTCGGAAAGGATGCGGCAAGAGCCTCAGAATTGGCTGCGACTTCCAGATTCCGATTTACTCCTCTACACCCAACCTCCAGAGGTGCGCGCGCAAGGCTCCGACCTTGACCTGCGTTTCAATGTCCCGGAGAACAGTGCTCGACTTCTGCTCCAGCGGGTCGCGAGGAGCAACGTTGCGCCGGCGATTGCGGCTACGCCATGATCATCTCGCGAGTTGTCCGTGCAGTCATTCAGGTCATCGCTACAGCCTTTCGTTGCTTTGAATCACTTACGCCACCTCTTGCACATACGTAGCAGCCGCGCTCTGCTCGCAACCTTTCTCATCGCAGTCACAGCCTCGGATGCTGCCGAGCCGGAGCTCGTAGATATCCGAAGCGTTGACCCCACGGTCGTTGTTGAGCTTCGGTACGCGGGCATGCGTAACATCGCGCAATTTCCCTTGTATCCACCAGATATGCCCGCACTCGTGCGGCCAACCGTGGCGCACAGGGTGGCTGTCGCGCAGGGTTATCTGCGACAACGCGGGTATGGGCTGAAAATTTGGGACGCTTACAGGCCAAAATCAGCGCACGATCAGCTGTGGCAGTTCTCAAGAAACAACGACTACGTTGCGAATCCGGCAGATGGCCGGGGATCGCTGCACACGTGGGGCGTAGCTGTTGACGCTACGTTGGTCGACAAAGACGGCGCAGAGATGGAGATGCCGACCGATTTCGATAATTTCACGCCTGCCGCGATGCTGTACTACAAGGGAGCGAACGACAAAGTACGGCGGAACGTGCATCGGCTGCAAAGCGCAATGGCTATCGCGGGCTTCTACGGACTGCGAACTGAATGGTGGCACTTTGTCGCGAAGGACTGGCAGACGTATCGAACAATCACGCAGAGCATTATTGTGCCGCCGCAAGCGGTAGCGGGGAGCACTCTGTCCCCTGCTGTCGGCGAAAGCACTGTCGTCATCTCCCCCGTGCCGAAAACTGTGGCGACGCCCACCCCTTCGAATAACGGCTCCGGTTCAACCGCGACCGATTCGATGCGGCGATGATCGAGACGTTGCTGCGTGTCTCCGCCAGCCGGAGTATGTGCACACGCTGCTGAATCCGCTGCCGATCTACGGGTTGGGACTCGCCTGGATCGGACTGATTCTGGCGTTGGTGCTGCGGAGTCGCGGCGGACAGGTGACCACGCTCGCGCTGATTCTTATCAGCGCCGTGTCCGTATGGCCGGTTGTACATTACGGCGAACGCGCCGAAGACAACGTCGTGGCCGTCGCTGATGACGACGGTCGAGCATGGCTCGAAGAACACCAGGCGCGAGCTGAACACCTGCAATACGTTTTCTATGCTCTGGCGTTGGTTTCGAGCGCCGCAATCATTGCGCCGAAACGCTGGCCAAATGTGCTGAACCGCTGGCAGTCGTAGTGACCTTGATTGCGGCCGCGTCGTTAGGCGCCGACGCGTCGATCGCTTACGCCGGCGGTAAGATTCGTCACCGCGAGTTCCGCACGGTGTCCCCACCGAACAAAGCCGCGGAGCCGTGAGATGTCGCGCGGCTCCAGGGACCAGCAGCCGAGCCGACTAAGGAGGCGGATTTTCGCAGCTTTCCCGGACCCACGAGAGATATGCAGGCAGCCCATCCGCGACATTGGTACAGATAATTTCCGGAACGTCGTACGGGTGCAGCACGTGCAGCCGCTCTCGAAGCTGCGCGAAACGACCTTGCGTTGTCTTAAAAAACACGAGCGTCTCTCCTGCCTGCTCAAGCTTTCCTTGCCACCAGTAGATGGACTGCACGTCTGCACTGATGTTCGCGCATGCGGCGAGACGTTCAGATACGAGTTGCTCTGCGATGCGGGAGGCCGTCCCGCGGTCGGGGAAGGTGCTGATCGCGATTACGACTCCCGACATTCGTCTAAGCGGGTGCGAGCGCCGTTTGACGGCAA
>JACDHZ010000109.1 GCA_013820755.1 Chthoniobacterales bacterium | reverse complement strand
CGCTATTTCCAATTTCCAGACGGGCCGAACCGAAACGTGCAATAGTTTCAGCCGTTGAAGCTGCTGCCGTCGAAGAAGTTCCTCTGGGTGATCGTGCCGGCGTTGCTGGTGTTGATTGCCCTCGGATACTTCGCATTTTTGCCGATTGCTGAAGTGGCGCCTGTGCAGCGTGGCACTGCGATCGCAGCGGTTTACGGGACCGTCCGCATCGAACCCATCAACGTAGTGCGCGTTCGCGCGCAGAACACCGGTTTCATTCGGCTGGCTGATCCGATCGCCGCCGGCCGCGCAGCGATCGGGCGGAGCGTGCAAAAGGGTGAACTGTTTGCGACCATTGCTGACGAAGCGACGGCGCGTCAGTTGCAACAAGCTGGTGCCGATCTCCAGGCGGCTCACGAGCGTGCCGAACTTCCGCTACCCTCGACCGAGCCGCTCCGCGTCGCGGAAGACTCTCTGAAACGGGTCGAGCGGCTCACCTCGATCAGCAACGTTCCCGCGGTCGAGTACGAGAAATCCAAAAGCGAGGTCACGCGCCTTCGCGGCCAACTGGAGACGGAGCGGATCGAGCGCGATCGCGGCCTCGAAAGCCTCCGCGGCGCACTGACGAAGCTCGAATCTCAGATGAAAAACTCGGAGATTCGCTCGCCGATCGACGGTCTTTTGACTGGCATCAAAGCGATTGACAGCGAGCTCGTCTCGGAAGGAAACGAGCTTTTCACGGTTTCATCGCGAAAGAACTTTGTGCGGGGCGAAGTAAATGAAGAAGACGTCGGTGAGGTAAAAATCGGCATGAGCGCGACACTCCAGGTGTATGCCTTTCGCAGTCAGCAATTCACCGCTAAAGTCTCCGCCGTTCTACCCGCTGCGGATCCTGACACGCAGCGCTATACGGTGATGCTCGACCTCGAGAATCCGCCCGAAAATCTGCTCGCTGGCATGACTGGCGAGATGAACATCATCACCGGACGTCACGAGAACGCACTGCTCGCACCGACACGGGGACTGCTCGTGGATCAGGCGCTCGTGGTGCAGAATGGCGTCGTTCAGGCGCGGACAGTGAAGATTGGCTATCGCACGCTTGATAACGCAGAAGTGCTGGATGGCCTGAACGAAGGTGAACAAGTGATCGTGGCGGATCAGGATTTGTTTCGTCCGGGCCAGCCCGCGCGGCAGCGAATGGTTGCACTCTCCGCCGGTGCAGGAAAACGGTGACGCCGCCGCTCTACATCGCGCTCCGTTTTCTCAGCCACCGGAAACGCGCGTTCCTGCTGAGCCTGGCGGGCGTTGTTTTCGGCGTTGCAATTTTCATCTGTTCACAAGCGCAGACGCAAGGATTTGCGCAGCAGTTTATTAACTCAACACTCGGCAGCAATGGCTCGGTAGTCCTTCGCGCGCGTTTTCAACCGCTCGGCACCGGTCTGCTCGTGCCGCCAAAGAGTTCGTCCGCGAAAGCGAATGCAATGCATCGGCGTTACCTCGAAGGAATCACGAATGCCCGCGAGATCATGCGTGTGAGCCGTCAGTTCTCGAACGTCGCCGCCTGCTCGCCCGTGCTGCGCGGTACGCTCAGCGCACGCGCGGGATTCGAAAATGCAACGGTCGATCTATACGGCATCGACGCTCCGCTCCACGTCCAGACGACGGATCTCACAAAACAGCTGATCGACGGCAGTTTTGACGATTTCCGTGACAACGCGACCTCGGTCATCGTCGGCTCAAAGCTCGCGGAGGTGCTGAACCTGGTTGCAGGAGATTCGGTCCAACTGCTTTCGCCCGGCGGTGATTACTGGCGCTTCACCGTTGCGGCGATCGCACGCAGCGGCGTCGGCCCGGTCGATGCAGGGCGTATCTACTGCCACGCGAAGGTGGCGCAAACACTCCTGCGGAAGCCGTTCCCCGCCTCGATGATTATCTACAAGCTGCGCGATCCGGAGCGCGCACCCGCGTTGGCTAAACATTTCGAGGCGCTGTTCCAACACGACACGCAGAGCTGGCAGGAGCGCGAGGTCGGCAATCTCCAGCTCTTCCTGACCCTGCGCATGTCGGCTGCGATCACCGTTTCGTTGATCATTCTGCTCGCCGGCTTCGGCATCTACAACGTGTTGACCATGTCGGTGCTCTCGAAGGTGAAGGAGATCGCGATTCTCCGCTCAATGGGTTACCGCCGCGCCGACATCAGCGCGATATTCCTCTGGCAAGGCGCGATGATTGCCGCCGTCGGTTCGTTGCTTGGCTGCACCGCAGGCGCGCTCCTCACATGGGGCGTCTCGCACATACCAATTCGCGTCCGGGGATTGATTGTGACGGATCACTTCCTCGTCGCGTGGGATTGGCGACATTACTTCTGGGCAACTCTGCTTGCGATTATCGCGGTGTTCATCGCGAGCTACGTCCCAGCGCGCCGCGCGGCGCAGCTCCCGCCCGTCTCCACGCTTCGCGGCTCCAGCGTATGAACCCGGAGGTTTGTCTCACCTGCGAGGACGTGGAGCGCTTTCTTGGCGAAGATGAATCGCGTGTGCACGCCTTGCGCGGGGTCTCGCTCACACTCGAGGCTGGCACGGTGCACTCGGTCGTGGGCCCCTCCGGCTGCGGGAAAAGCACGCTGTTGTACATCCTCGGGTTGCTCGATACGCCGGACGCCGGCTGCATTACCATCAAGTCAGAAGCCGTCTTGCATCTCCCGGACGACCAACTCGCGCGCAAACGCAACGAACTGCTCGGCTTCATCTTTCAGTTCCACTTCCTGCTAGAGGATTTCAGCGCGCAGGAAAACGTGATGATCCCGATGCGGCGGCTCGGCAAGCTGCCGGAGAAGGAGATGCTCGATCGCGCGGCGATGCTTCTGGATGCGGTCGGTCTCGAATCGAAACGCACGCGACCGAGCCGGCATCTGTCCGGTGGGGAACAGCAACGGGTCGCCATCGCGCGCGCCCTGGCGAACGATCCAGAAGTAATCCTCGCCGACGAGCCGACTGGAAACCTCGATACCGAGAATTCCTACCGCGCGTTCGAATTGCTTCAGCGCATCGTGCAGGATGGCGGAAAAGCGCTGCTGCTGGTGACCCACAATCCTCAGATCGCTGAGCTTTGCGACTGGGTGCACGAGATGAAAGATGGCGTGATCGTGAATACGCACGCGCGCGCCTAACGAGCCGTTGCCTGACATGAAGAAGATCTTTCTCACCGGCGCAAGTTCGGGCATCGGCAAGGCAACCGTCGCGGTGTTGCTCCAGCGCGGGCATGAAGTGTGGGGAACTTCGCGCGATATCAGCCGCATTGTAGTGCAGCCGCGGCTACACGCTGTTCCTCTCGACCTCGGCGACAGGGATTCGGTCCGCGAAGCGTTTGCCAGCGCGGTTGCGGAAGCCAGCGCGTTCGACGTGGTGATTAACAACGCGGGCAGCGGTCATTTCGGTCCAGCTGAGTCGCTGTCGAACGAGTCGATCGAGCGGCTATTCCAGACGCTCGTCTTCGCTCACATCGATCTCTGTCGGCTCGCCTTGGAATCCATGCGTGCGCAGCAGCACGGCACCGTCATCAACGTCACCTCTCTCGCGGCAGAGCTGCCGGTTCCCTTCATGGCCGCCTACAATGCCGCGAAAGCGGCGATGGCGTCATTCACGATGACGATGCAGCTGGAGCTCGGAGATTCCCCGCTTCGGCTCATCGATCTGCAACCGGGTGACATCTCGACGCAGTTCAACGACACGATAGCGAAAGGTCACATGGCCGATCCGCGTTATGCCGACCGCGCGGAACGCAGTTGGCGCGTCGTCGACCAAAACATGCGCAACGCACCAAAACCGGATCTCGTCGGTCGCCGCATCTCGGAGTTGATCGAGATGGATAATCCACCGCCGCGGGTGATTGTCGGCGACGTTTTTCAGGCGAAGGTCGCACCGGTAATTTTCCGGCTTCTGCCCCAACGGTTGCGCTTATTGGGCCTGAAACGCTACTACGGGATTTGATGAACGATTCGCGCGCGCAAGAAGCACCACCGACAGAAGCCGTGATTCTGATGGCCGGCATCGGCTCACGTCTTGGCACTGCTGGCCGCGCGCTGGCGAAGCCGCTCGTCTCTATCGCCGAACGTCCCCTGATTTCCTACACATTCGATGCGTTTGAGCGTGCCGGTGTGACGACGGTGCATACGGTCATGGGCGCAAACAGCGACCGGCTCATCGACCGAATCGAGCCGCTATTGCCGACACGGATGCAGTTGAATTCCATCGTCAATCAACAGTGGCAGAAACAGAATGGCGTCTCCGTGCTGGCCGCATCAGGTCATGTGAAACCGCCGTTTTTTCTCGTGATGGGCGACCATCTTTTCGATTACGCCATTCTCGACATGCTGCAGCGCGCAACCGCTGCTCCGCTTTCGTTAGCGATCGACCGGAAGATCGATTCCATCTTCGATCTGGATGATGCGATGAAGGTCCGGACCGACGGGGATCACATCGTCGCAATCGCAAAAGATCTTGATGACTACGACGCGATCGACACCGGCGTGTTCCTCTGTTCAGCCGAGATCTTCAGTTATCTGCGGCGCGCGCAACGGGACGGCGACTGCAGCCTTGCAGACGGTGTTCGATTGATGGCGAGTGAACGGAAAGCACGCGCCGTCGACATCGCCGATGCCTGGTGGCAGGACGTCGACACGCCCGAGATGCTCGCGCGCGCCGAGCAGGAATCAGCTCGCCTCTTGCGGCAGAGCGGGAGCGGGCTGGCGGCGGAACGCGTTGCCGGCAAGGAACGCGCTGACGCCTGATACGGCGACCAGCAGGTGCAGAATGCCCTCAGCGCAGCCGACAGCCGCGAGGACGAGAAAAGCTAGCATCGCCATGTCGCGCTTTGTGAGTTGCACGAGCCACCACGCGAACCTTTCGCCTAGCACGAGAATGCCCGAGCGTTCGAGGAATTCATGATGACGCTGATATAATGCCCCATTCCATTTCCCCGCTGGCGCGGGGCTGACAGCACGCGAACGGCGAGCAAAGACAATGCCTTCGCTGAGGGCAATGAACATCGCGGCGATCAGGCCCTCGGCGACATAGAACCAGCCGCTGGCGTGTGCGCGGTCCCACTGCCGCGCGAGACCGATCCCAAGCGAAAACGCGAGCAACATGTTGCCGACGAGATCAAGCAAGCTATCGAGGCGGCGCCCAAAATCGGTCTGGAGAAATCGCGCACGCGCGATCTCGCCATCGCAGCCGTCGAGGATGCTATAAAGCTGGTATATCGCGCAGCCGACAAAGAACCCGCGGCCGGTGCCGCTGAGAAACTCTAGACACGCCCAGAGCGGTAGCGCAAAGATCAAAACGCTCCAGGTGTTCGGTGCGAGCGGCAGCTTAAGGAGTAGACGCGATATCATCCGGGAGAACGGGCGATTTATGTGGCGTGAAACCAAGCCGTCCTGCGACTTCCCGCTGTCGCGCAGGAAAGCGCCCTCACAAGCGGACACGTCTCGTTTGTCGCCCAAGTATCGCCACGGCTGCGCGGCGTCTGCAGCCGTAGCGCCGGAGAGGGCATTTAGGAAGGTAGCCTCGTAGCAGTTCCAAGACTGCGCGGGCGCGGCGGCGCGCTCCGGCAGAGGCAGCATCGCTGCGATCAACTGCGGGAGGCTGTTGCGATACAGAAACAAACGCGTGCTGAGGATGAGATCGAACTGCTCATCCTGCTCGTCGCGAACACTCGCCGCACTTGCGATTTCCAAATCCGTGCTACGCGACTCTTCGGGGAGCCATTGTCGCTCCAGAGCTGTGTCGCCGCTCCACAGCACCGAGACGGTTAGCCGCTCGGCGGTAGTTTGGCTGAACTCGCAAAGCGATAAGAATAGTCGGTCGAGTTGCCGTAAACCGGCAATTCTCCATTCCGCCGACCCGTCCGCCAAAATCAGCACGCGACCAACACGGCGGCTCGTGTCAGGCCGTTCGTCGTTCCTAAGCATCGAGGCGCCGCCTGTATATCCGATATGTTTTGTATCTCTCCGCTCCAATAGCTTCGAGGAACCGATTCATCATCACATTGTTCTCCAGGACGAGGCTGGCCTCACCCGCGAATCCTCTTTTAATCATCGCCGTCTCAATGATTTGCAAGACAAGCCTTTCGGCGATGCCATGACGGCGATACTTCGGCACCACGCCTAACGCGACGAGCCGCACGGTCTTTATGCGGCGTTTGTAGTACAGCAACTTCGCGATCCCAATCGGCAGCCCGAACCGCGTAAGTCGTCCATTTGCATGACGTATCGCCGCGTTGATGTCCGGCACGCAAAGCAGGAACCCCGCAGGCTTGCCGTCCACCTCTGCGATGAGTGTAAATTCGGGGTCCACGATCGGCTTCAGCTCGTTCGCCATGAAATCGAACTCCCTTGGCGTGAACGGCACAAAACCCCAGTTGTTCTGCCAGGCTTCGTTGTAGACGTCGCGCAATCGGGCGCTTTCCTCGGCCATTTTCTTGAGGTCCGCGCATCGGATCGTCGCCGATTTTCGTTTCCGATCGAGCGCTGCCGCGAGCTTTCCCAATCGCGCCGCGGCTTGTGCAGGCTCAGCGAGCCACCACGCGTAAAAATCGATTGTCTTTTCGAACCCACACGCCTCGACCAAACCGGCGTAATACGGCGGATTGTGAGATGTAAGAATTGTCGGCGGGTGCTGAAAGCCGTCGACGAGAAGACCGCACACGTAATTGGTCGAGTAGTCGATCGGCCCCATGATTTCTTCTCTCCCACGCGCGCGGAGCCACGCGTTGGCCGCCGCAAAAAGCGCCGCTGAGACGGCACAGTCGTTGGTCGACTCGAACAAGCCGAAACAGCCGACATTGCTACCGTGCAGGGCATTGTAATGTGGATCATCGCTCGCCATGATCCTGCCGACGATCTCGCCACCGCGACGCGCGAGAAACAGCGCCGCGTCGCCGTGTTCATAGAAGGGATGCTTCGTGCGATCCAGGAACGCCTTGCGTTCGATCAGCAATGGCGGCACCCAGACCGGATCATTCCTGTAAATGAGCCACGGGAACTTGATGAACGAATCCCTGTCTGCGCGCGACGTGACTTGAGTGACGACGACCCGCGTCGCGCTCATTGACGGCCCTTTCTCGCGTCTATTCGTGAGAGCAATGAATGAAAGACAGCGTCATGGCGCCACATCACGTAAACGAGAATCGCGTTGAACACGGTCACTTCTGCAACGAAATACCACGCAGGCCGCCCGACCAGCAGCAGAGCGAACAGCAGGATCATGCGAGGGTTCGTCGCGAGGCTGTTGCACCACTTTACCAGAGGCAGGCAATCTTCCCGATATTCCTGCGAGAGCCACTCCGGCGGCACATCACGCGAAGCCAAGCGCAATCTGAGCAGACTCGGCGCGAGCATTTCCTGCTGGCGTGTGTACTTCAGGTAGTGGCGCAGTCCGAGCTTTTTCCATGGCTCACACCAGCGGGTTGCTGCGAACGCCGCGCGCACTGCTTCGGACGAATTCGAATCCGCACTGCGTTTCCCGGCGACGAACTGGAGATACGCATTCCGATAAAAATCGATCATCATACTTTGCACCGCGTGGCTAATACCGGCGGCAATGACCAGCAGCCAAATCGCCGCAGACCCGCCCCCACTGACATGACGAAGCGCGAGATGAATATAGATGCTGACGAAGACCACATAGTCAGCGAAGCCATCCATGACAGCGCCGTGCAGACTGCCGCGATTCGTCAGGCGGGCAAGCTGACCATCGGCGTTATCGAGCGCGTTCGTGAGAACATGCAGCGCCATACCAATGATGTTAAGGCGCAGGTCACGATAGAAATAAAGATGGCCGGCCGCGACGCCAACGCCGGCACCCACGAGTGAAACCATGCTGGGCGTAAATCCGATCGCCCCGAAGAGTCGCGCGAGTCGGTATCCGATCGGTCTGTAGAAATAAATGTCGAGAGCGCCCTCAACGTCGCGGGCTTTGTAGGTGGCCTCGATGCCGCGCGGCGTGGCGCGATCCCCTGATACCGCAGTCATGGCGCGCTAAGCGGCGCTCCGATCAGGCCCTCTGCAAGAGCTCCGGCACGAGCGTCTCTTCCAGAATGCCGAGCGCTTCGTCGAGGTCAGCGCGCGTGTGGTTTGCGGTGACGCACGCGCGGAAGCAGATCCGATCTTCCGGCACTGCGGGATAATCAACAGGCGCGACCCAAAGTCCGCGCTGCCGCAGTTGGTGGCCGAGTCGATACATGCGGCCGCGATCGCCTACGATCAGCGGCATGATGTAAGTAGTCGAAGCACCTGTGTCGATGCCGAGGGCATTCACCTGCGTGCGGAAGTACTGCGCATTATTCCACAGCCGATCGCGTAACTGGGGCTCGCGCGTCGCAATCTCCAGCGCTTTCAAGATTGCCGCCACCACGACGGGCGGGAGCGCGCAGGAATAGACATACGGATGCGCGTAGAGCCGCAGGTAATCCAACGTTTCCACGGGGCCGGCAACGAAGCCGCCAAGAGCGCCAAAAGCCTTCGAGAACGTGCCGTAGATTAGCGGAATGCGTTCCTCGACACCGAATCGCTCCGACGCACCACGCCCATTGGGGCCGCACGCGAGCATCGAGTGCGCTTCATCGATGAACACGCTCGCATTGTGCGTTTCTGCCACGCTGAGTAGCTCCTCCAGCGCAGCGAAGTCGCCGTCCATCGAGTAGATGCCTTCGATGATGACGAGGAGCCGTTTACCTTTCCGACGCGATAGTGCGTCGTCGAGTGACGCTGCGTCATTGTGCTCAAATCGCTCGACGCGGCAGCGCGAGAGCACCGCTCCGTCGCGTAAGCTGAGATGCGACCGATTGTCCATGATGGCGACGTCGCTCTTGCGCAGCAATCCGGAGATCGTGCCGAGCGCGCCACCGAAGCCGCTGTTGAATAACATCGCGTCTTCACGTCCGAGAAACTCCGCGACCGCGCGCTCGAGCTGCCGATGGAGATCGGTCATGCCTGATAACGTTGGCGAGCCACACGCGCCAACGCCGTATTTCGCGAGCGCCGCACCCGCCGCGGCGACTACCTCGGGATGGTTCGCCAGTCCTAGGTAATTGTAAGAGCAGAGGTTGATGACTGGCTGCGCTTCCCCTCCGTATTCGATATGCGTACGTGCATCCGCACTTCGGAGCATGTTCGGCTCGTACAGCTCCGCCTCCCAGGCTCCGGCGTGCCGCCACTCCGTGAAGCCGGCGGGCGGTGTGAGTGGATCAGAGCTCTCGCCGACAACGA
>JACDHZ010000018.1 GCA_013820755.1 Chthoniobacterales bacterium | reverse complement strand
CGAAAAGTACCGGCGGATGCTCGCAGAGACGGAGTTCGTGGACATGGCACCGGCCCAGGTGCTGGAGATCGGACTCGCGGAACTGAAGCGCGAACAGGAGGCATTCGCCCAAGCAGCTAAGATCATCGATCCGAGCAAACCTGCGCCCGAAGTATTCAAGGACATACAGAAGGACCACCCGAGTGCTGAAAGCCTGATCCCGGATACGGCAAAGAACCTCGAAGTGATCCGGCAATTCCTCGTCGACAGAGATCTGATATCGCTGCCGTCGAAGGTGCGGGCTCAGGTGAAAGAGACGCCGCAGTTCGCTCGCGCCACTTCCTTCGCATCGATGGACACGCCAGGGCCATTCGAGAAAAAAGCTTCCGAAGCGTATTACTACGTCACGCCGGTGGAGAAAGAATGGCCCGACCAGCAAAAGGAAGAATGGCTCACTGCGTTCAATTTCTACACCACAGATGTGGTATCCATTCACGAGTGCTATCCAGGGCACTACGTCCAATTCCTCCATCTGAATGCATCACCGGCGACTAGGACAGAGAAAATTTTCGGCAGCTATGCCTTCGTCGAAGGCTGGGCGCACTACACGGAAAAGATGGTCCTGGACGAAGGGTTCGGCCGCAGCAATGAGGAGAATCCGAGTCAAGAAGAAGTGAAACGGGCCGCTAAATATCGCATGGCGCAAGCAGATGAAGCGCTGCTCCGGCTCTGTCGCCTCTGCGTGTCAATCAAGATGCACACGCAAGCGATGACGATCGCCGAAGGCACCAAATTCTTTCAGGAGAACTGCTACTACGAGGGAAAACCGTCGCGCTCGGAAGCAATGCGCGGGACGTACGATCCGGGGTATCTGAACTACACGTTAGGCAAGTTGCAGATTTTGAAGTTGCGTGAGGACTACAAGGCGCAGGAAGGCGCGAAGTTTTCGCTCAAGGAATTTCATGACGAGATGCTGAAGCACGGCATGCCGCCGATTAGGCTGCTTCGTGAGATCATGCTCAAAGACAAGACGAAGTGGGGCGAGGTGCTGTAGCCTTGCTACTCCTGGTCACTGTTTGGCAGCAACTCTGGCAGCAGTGGCTGCGGGTTCGACGGCAGCTCCTCGACGTCTCGTAGCTTTTTCGTAATCACCCGCGAGCGCGTCGCGACTTTATCCATATCGCTCGACGCCTGATCGAGCTTATCCTTCACTTTCGTGAGCGCGTCGCCGAACTTGCCGAATTCGCTCTTTACCGCTGCGAGCAAATTCCAGACTTCGCTCGAGCGCTGCTGGATCGACAGCGTGCGAAAGCCCATTTGCAAGCTGTTCAGCAAAGCCGCGAGAGTTGTCGGTCCCGTGATAACGACACGACAGTCGCGCTGCACTTGCTCCACTAATCCGACGCGGCGAATGGCCTCTGCGTAGAGCCCTTCCGTCGGCAAAAACATCAGGGCGAAGTCAGTTGTATTCGGAGGATTGATATACTTCGAGCAAATATCCTTCGCACATTTCCGCAGCTGCATCTCCAGGTTCTTGGCCGCGAGTTCGGTGCCAGGAGCGTCAGCGTTTTCCTGCGCGGCTATCAGCCGCTGGTAATCTTCGACGGGAAATTTCGCGTCGATCGGCAGCCAGACGGCGCTCCCATCTCCGTCGCCGGGCAACCGGATTGCGTATTCCACAGTCTCGCCGCTCTCCTCCCGTGTTCGCACATTGCGCTCGAACTGATCGGACGTGAGTACCTGCTCCAGCAACGCGCCGAGCTGCACTTCCCCCCAGCCGCCTCGCGTCTTCACGTTTGTCAGCACGCGCTGCAATCCTCCGACATCGCTCGCGAGTTGCTGCATCGCGCCGAGGCCTTGATGCACCTGCTCCAGGCGTTCGCTGACGAGTTTGAACGATTCGCCCAACCGCTTCTCGAGCGTGCCTTGTAGCTTCTCGTCGACTGTTACGCGCATGCGGTCGAGCTGCTTTGAATTGTCCTCCTGCAGCTGCTTTAGGCGGACATCGACGATCGAGCGCAACGCCTCCAAGCGCTGCTCGTTCGCTTCGCTCAGCTTGCCGGTTTGACCGACGACATTCTCAATCGGCGCCTTGAGCAGCGCGCCCACGTCTGAAATTGATTTCACCGTCGTTTCGTTCAACCGTTGCAACGCGCCGCTTAGTTCCTCACGTTGCGCCTTGGCTGAGCCCGCCATCTCTTCCCGGCTGCGGGAAAACTCATCGCGAAACATCCGCTCCTCGCGCTCCTGGGCCTGCTCGAGTTCGGCGAGACGGCGAACAACTTCTTCATCTACGCCCGAACGCCGACGCGCGACGAGGAAGACGATCCCAGCCACAATGACACCAGCGAACACGCCAATCGCGAGATACATCCCAGGTGTCATTGTTAGCGAGTACCAGAACTGAACCGCAACTTCAAGAGAAGCACTCGCAGACCTGCGAGATAGCGATTGCCAGCTCGCCGCGTAAAAAAAATTAAAAGTGCGCACGACCCACTTTAATCCGCCGTGCGATTGGAACTTGCAGCGCGTCAGCGAGCGACATTGTTCGTCCAGACAGCGGAAGCTATCTCGGTCCGCTGCTCGAATCGAACATGAAGATCTACATCAGCGGACTCTACTCTGGCACCAGCCCGCAGCCCGGCATTGGCCTTTCGCGCTCGCTTCGGATTGCTTATCCCGACGCAACGATCATCGGCGTGGAATACTCGAACCGCAGCTCGGGGATTCATTGGCCCAAGTTTGACGAGCTGTGGCTGCAACGCCCATGGGAAGAACTCGACTTAGCTGCATACGGCGAATTGATCACTGGGCTGCTCGACGGCGGCGCTCTTTGGATTTCAGGAACTGATCTCGAGGCGCTCTGGTTGGCTTCGGTTTTTCCGGACGGTCATACGAATCTGCTGAGTCCGCCCGCTGCCGGGTTGAGCCGAATCACAAAACCGGGTGTGGAAGCACACAAAGGGCTTCCGCTGCAGATTCCGCCGTTCGTTTCCACCGACCATTCCGACTGGGATATGCACGCGTTTTGCCGCAAACACGACTGGCGTGTTTGGCTGAAGGGACCGTACTACGAAGCGGTTCGCACGAGGTCGTGGGACCAGTTCGAGGCGGTTCGTTCGGCACTCGTAAAGGTCTGGTCAACCCAGCGGCTGTTTCTGCAGGCGCACGTCTCCGGTTACGAGGAATCAGTAATGCTCGCCGCCTACAACGGCGAATTGCTCGGCTGCGTGAGCATGCGCAAACGCGAACTCACGGAAGACGGCAAGACCTGGGCCGGCGATGTCACCGAAGTGCCGGAGGCATTCGCGGCGTCGCTTCGCGAGATCATCCGCGACATTAACTGGTCTGGCGGCGCGGAGCTCGAAATGATCCGCGATCCGGAAGGTCAACGCTGGCTGCTGGAGTGGAATCCGCGTTTCCCAGCATGGGTGCACGGCGCAACGATCGCCGGCTGCAATCTCCCTGCGATGCTCGTCGAAGCTGCGACTGGGATTCCGGCCGAGAAAACGACCGCGCAATCAGAGGAGTTCACACGCGTGGTGCTGGAAGTGCCGGTGCGTTCGCGTTACCCGCTCCCGCCGTTGCCCGAGCCATATGCCGGTGGGATTGGGCACTCGATGAAGCATCCATCAGGGATGCCCGCGCTTGCCGAGCGTCTTCACAAACTCCATCCCCATCTAATGAGCGCCAACGGCAGCGGCGCGAACGGAACCCGAGCGGAGAAACCCACTGGCGTCGCGGCGATTCCGCCATCGTTTATGCGCGATCTCGCAGCGCAGGATTACGATCAGCTGGAAACGCCATCATTCCTGTTTATGGACACGACCGCGGCTGGGCTGTTCGATCGCGCGTCAAAGCTCGCGCGCAGGATTAGCACGCTCGATACGCTCGTCAGCAATGGCTACAGCATCAAAACGAATCCCGATGCACGCTTGATCAAGTTAGCGCTCGACTCGGGATTCTTCGCAGAGGCGATCAGCCTGCTGGAAGTGCAGAAGGCGCTGCAGGTGGGATTCAAGCCTGGGCAGGTGATCCTCAACGGCCCCGGCAAATGGTGGCCGGCCGGACTGCTGCCGAAGGATCCTATTCACGCGGTGTTCTGCGATTCCATCGCCGACCTCAAGCGCGTCACGGCTGCCGCGGAAAGTGGTGAGTTGAGATCGAGCATTTTCGGGGTACGGCTGCGCACGCCACACATCACCTCGCGTTTCGGTATTCCGCTCGACACGCCCGAGGAGTTCCGCACGCTCGTCGATTCAGTCTCCCTGCTGCCACGCGCCTCTTCCTTCGGCGTTCATTTTCACATGGCGAGCAGCAACATCGGCGTGCGCCAATGGTGGCATCTCTACCAATCGATGCTGCGCTGGTGTCGCTCGATCGAGAAACTGACCGGTCGCGACATAGAGGTGCTCGACATCGGCGGCGGTTGGTTCCCGGATGATTGGCATGAAGGCCGCGAGGATGATTTCACGAAAGCCGTGATGCACGCGAAGGCGACGCTTCCGCACGTGCGCCAAATCATTTCAGAGCCGGGCAAAGCGATGGCGCAGCCATCAATGGCGCTCGCGATGCGCGTCCTCGAAATCCAGCCAATTGGCGAGGATTCAACGGAAGCGGTGGTCGACGGCTCGATCGCCGAGTTGCCGATGTATTTCTTCTACCCGCATCGCATTCTCCGTCGCGATGTTGCGACAGGTGAATTGCAGCCGTTGAAACGCGGCAAGACCCGACTAATGGGCCGGCTTTGCATGGAGCACGACGAGGTCGCTTCTAACGTTGAGCTGCCGGAAGGCACGCAGCCAGGCGATGTTCTGATTTTTTGTGACGCTGGTGGATACGACAGGAGCATGTCTTATGTATTTGGGAGAGGGTAAAAACATGGTTATCGATGTGGAACAAACGACCCGCAGCGACGTCGATGCCGGCATAGCGAATTGGGAGAATTTCGCAGCCTCCCGCATCTCGCATCACGGTGCGCGGTGTTGCGATATGGCGCGCGAATGGATTACCGGCATGGATTTCTCGCAGCTCAACGCGGGACATCCACTCACGGGCCCGCGTTGGCTGCGCAAGCTCTTCAAGTGGGGCCCATCGAAGTGGCCGATGCATTGGTGCGAAGCAGTGCAGGAGAAGACGCTCGATTGCGGTGCGCTGGGCGCCTTATCGCATGAGCTGTATCTCGCGCGCGGCGTGCGCAGTTTTGCGGCGCAGTTCATCCTCGAGTTCAACGACGTCTCGACGCGCCATTGGACGCAAACCTGGCGCGCGGCTGGTAGTTGTGCACCATGGATCAGCGAAGGCCTGATCTACCACGAAGGTTGCGCCGTGGCTGTTAACGAGAACGAGATCAAATTGTGGGACGCCACCGCGACGTGGTGGATTAATCCGAAGCAGTTCGGCGGATATGCCGGCTTGCTGGCTGTGCGCGTGATAGGCAAAGAGAGTGAGATGCCCGGCACGTTTTCGTGGGGCGAGCACCGCATCCCGGCGAACACCTGGCACAAGGTCGAACGCGCAACCGCCGACTTCGCACGGCCGAAACCGACGGCGAAAGTGCGGCGCAAGCGCGGGTCGCGGGCGACAAAGAAAATTGCGGAACCGGCCGCCGTCGGATGAGCTCGGAGGTCGCTGAAAAAGTCGCCCCGCGGATCAGGTATCCGTCCTATAAATCATTGGACGAGTTCATCGACGTCGAGTGGCTGAAGTCGCTTGACGGCTACGTGACCGACAGAATCCAACGTAGGGTTGATCAGCAGCAGGACATTCAGTTCTACACCGGACCGTTTACGTTCGCCGAGAAGGCGCCGGTTAAGCCTGGCTCAAAGATGGTTTATCTGTCGCAGCCGAAAGGCGAGGACGATTACTACGACCTCAATAATCCCGACGCATGGGAAGCCGCGGCGGGAGCGACTGAGTTTTCGGAGCTGATGGATTTCGTCCGGACGCTTCCTTTCAAGGCAACCGCGCGGATGCTGATTATGTACGATCCGGAAGGTCGGGCCGTGACCGCGCATCGAGACCACGTCAGCTGCAATCTTTGCCACGAGTTCATCTGGTTCCGGACGAACTTACGGAAGCCGTTTTATATGCTGAACGAGAACACCGGCGAGAAGCGCTACGTCACGTCACACAGCGCCTGGTTTGATAGCGTAAACCAATTTCACGGAGGTGATGCAACTGGAGAGCTCGCCATCAGCATCCGCGTCGATGGGCTTTTCAGCGAGGACTTCAAAGCAACAATTCCAGTCCCGGAATACAACCTCGCATCGACGCCGTCGTTTTGGGCGTGCAGCGCGAGCTAACGCCGCATTAGAAGCTCACCCGCGCGCCGACGTATGCTCCGCGCCCGAGCGCCGGGAAGCCAAATACTTCCGCGTACTGCTCGTCCGTCAGGTTGTTGATGCGTCCGAAGATCGAGAGGCGCGCGCTGATTTCATATTCCGCCAGGAGATTTATAAACGCGTAATCCTCGACGTCGATATTCCTCGGCAGGAAGTCGGGCGGCGGGAAGGTAAGTTCTTCGCGGGCGTTGACGAACTTCACCTCAGCGGTCGTGCGCAGTTTTCCGAACCACAAGTAGCTACCGGAGAGATAAACTTCGTTGCGCGGCCGTCGCGGCAAGCGCGCCCCTTGGGATTGGCTGATGTCGGCCTCTGACGTTTTCTCCGCCTCGAGATACGTGTAGCTGGCGTTGAATTCGAGGCCCGGCGCGGGCCGCAGTTTCAACTCGGCTTCAATGCCCTGCGTACGAGCGGCGCCGAGGTTCAGCGTCTCGAAGAGGCCGTTGAACCCGATCACGTTCGAAAGCCGGTTATGAAAATAGGTTGCGCCGAACTGCACGCGCCCATTCCACAACCGCTGCTCGATGCCGGCATCGAATCCGCGGTTCCGCTCCGCTTCCAGGTCGAAATTCATGCCGAAAATTTTGTCCTGGCTGCTCGGCGGACTGAACCCGGTCGCGTAACTCGAGTGCAACGTGGTGCCGGTTTTCTGGATGGAGTAGCTGCCGGCGAATCGATAGGTCCAGATGTCACCGAATCGATTGAAATGATCGTAGCGCCCGCCCGCCACGAGGCTGAGACCGGTTAAGAGCGTGACGCTCGCCTGCACGAACCCAGAAGTCTGCTCTGTCTCGTCGCTGATGAACGTGGGCTGCGCGCCGAACTCCTGCGAAACAAATGGTCGTTCCTGCCCGGCGTCGACATGGCTGTAGAAAGCGCCCGTCGTGATCGTGAGCCATTTCACCGGCGTCACGTCGTTTTGATAATCAAGCGTGAAGCGCTTGAAGAGCGCACGCGTCGGCCCGACAAAGCCGTCCTGGTTCGGCTCATTCACCTGTCGTTCGTGATCGTAGCTGACGATGAGATGATGATTCCACCACTCGACCGGCTGGAAATCCACCCGCGGACCAATCAGCCATCGCTCCGTCAGAAAATTATCGAACGGCTTCGGATCGCCGATCGTATTGGGATTTCCCGTGTCGGCTAACGAGTAGGTGAACAAACTGCCGATCCGTAACTGCTCGTTAGGCGACCAGCCGACGTTCGCGACGCCGCTCTCGAGACGGTACTCGTTATTCGGCCGTTCGTTATCGGTCGTAAGCCCACTCAGGCCGACGGAATAATCGAACCGTTTGTAACTTCCCTCGCTCGCGAAAGCACCCCGGAACGTGCCGAACGAGCCGCCTTCGACGGTGAGGGATCCAGTCGGATCGCCGTTCCCGCGCTTCGTGAAAATCTGGATCGCTCCGGCGAGGGCACGGGGACCGTACAGGGTGCTCTGCGGTCCGCGCACGACTTCGATGCGGTCGATGTTGTCGACCGTCAGGTCGGAAAAGTTAAACAACCCGGCGAGCCCCTGGTTGATCGGAATCCCATCCAGCAGCACCTGCGTGTGCTCGCTGCGGAGGCCGCGCGTGAAAACCGACGTGAGTTGCCCCGGCGCGCCGGTTTGCACGACCGCCAGCCCCGGCACTTCGCGCAACCCATCTGCCACGCGCTCGATTTGCCGTTGCTCGATTTCCTCGGCGGTGACCACCGTGATACTCGCCGGTGAAGTGTCTTCTGGAATCGGCAGACGCGTCGCCGTGACGACGATCTCCTCACTTTCCGACGCGGCCCCTTCGCTGCCGAGGCTGCTTCTGGTCGCGTCCTGCGCGCGAGAGATGATGGGCGCAGTCGTCAAACTAACGGCCACCATATGAACAAACCAACGTGAGCATTTCCGCATTTCGTCTCCTCTGTTTGTGAGAGGCGGACGAGCCGCTGATGTCTCGCGACACGCGGCAGCCCACAGCTCTCATTCTTCTTTTTTGCGAAGAAGTTTTGTCGCGCCGCAACTGCAGAAGGCCGGCGGTCATTAACCGCCGCTACAGGAGCGGCACGAATGAGGTGGAGCGGACGAATATTCTGGCTCCTGGCTTGCGGCGTTCGCCTAACGACTCACGCACACCTTCTTCCCGCCTTCACCATTCGCCGTGGCGAACGATTGGCCCGTTGCGGCGGTCTAAGACCGCCGATGGGAAGTCGTATCCAGTTACAGCAGCGCTACTGCTCCCGATTCACACGGGATTTCTCGCGCCGACCCACTGATCGAACTCGCAAAGAACTGACGCCAGAAGTAGCGGCTTGCGATCGGTGGCTCAAGAATTATTTCGGCGCGATTTTTTCGTGAGGAGCAGCGGTTTTAACTGCCGCATTCGAAGCCTGCACACAAGACGCAAGCGTCGCTTGCGCTTCCTGCCTCAGGAATTATTTGTCTGATCGGAGAGGCGTCGCCGTAACTGTAGGCGGTTGAAAACCGCCGCTCCCCTGGCCTCGACTTCGTGACTCCCTCTCCTTCCACTCTCAACCTGCTCATCACCGGCGGCGCCGGCTTCATCGGCTCGAATCTCACGCTCGCGTTGCAGGAGCGATTTCCGAAAGCGCGGCTGACTGTGATCGATGATTTCCGCTCCGGAGATTTCAAAAACCTCGCGGGCTACAATGGAGACTTCGTCGCGCAAGATCTGGCGAAGCTCGATTGGCAGCAGCAATTCGAAGACGAAAAGTTCGACGGCATCTTCCACATGGCCTCCATCACCGACACGACCGATCACGAGCAGTTCGGACAGGTGCACGACAATGTGGAGAGCTTCCGCCGCCTCCTGCACTTCGCGCGGCCTCACAAGACCCGCGTGGTTTACGCTTCATCCGCCGCGACCTACGGAGCGGCCACCAGAGAGAGCAGCGAAACGAACCAGGCCGCGCCGGCAAACGTCTATGCCTTCTCGAAGGTGATCATGGATAACGTCGCACTTCGCGCCGCCGGCGAAGAGGAGGATCGGGTGATTGTCGGTCTCCGCTTCTTCAACGTTTACGGCCCGCGTGAGGCGCACAAGGGAGTGCCGGCCAGCATGATCTATCATCTCTCTCGGCAGATGAAGGCTGGACAGCGGCCGCGCATTTTTAAACACGGAGAGCAGCAGCGCGATTTTGTTTACGTGAAGGATATTGTGCAGGGGTGCCTGCGCGGGTTCGAAGCGCTGAAGAGCGGCATCTACAATCTCGGGTCCGGTCAGGCGCGCTCGTTCAACGAACTGGTGCAGATTTTGAACAACAACCTCGGCACGAATCTTGAGCCGGAATACATAGAGAATCCGCATGCGCATTACCAGAACTACACGCACGCAGATCTGACCCGCGTGACCGATGCGCTCGGTTATGAGCCGCAGTTTTCGCTCCAAGCCGGCATTGCTGATTACATGAAGTGGTTGTATCCGAAAATGTAGCGCAAGCTTCCAGCTTGCACTCCACACCCATGCAAGCTGGAAGCTTGCGCTACCTTATGGAACCAAGAAAATCTGATCTCCTCGTCGACACGGTCGAACACATCGACATCAAGCAGCACAACGTCGTCCCACTCGTCGAAGCAATGAGCAAGATGGCGTTCTCATCGCGCGATCTGGGACGCGCCGCCCACATCTTCGACAAGATGCTCGCAGACCAGGATTGCGCCGTCATCATGTGCCTCGCGGGATCGCTTATCTCGGCGGGGTTGAAGCAGGTGCTCGTCGATCTCGTGCAGAATAACATGGTCGACGCGATCGTCTCGACCGGCGCGATTATCGTCGATCAGGATTTCTTCGAAGCGCTCGGCTACAAGCATTACAAAGGCGAGATTACGATGAGCGACGACACGCTCCGCAAGCTAGCGATCGATCGCATTTACGACACCTACATCGATGAAGAAGAGCTGCGCATCTGCGACGCGACCACGGGTGAGATCGCGGATTCACTAGACCCGCGGCCGTATTCGTCGCGTGAGTTCATCCGCGAGATGGGGCGCTTTTTGCAGAAGCGCGGCGGGGTGAAGAACTCGCTTGTGCTCTCATGCTTCGAGAAGAACGTGCCCATCTTCGTGCCGGCGTTCAGCGATTGCAGCGCCGGCTTCGGCTTAATCGCGCATCAATGGAACAACCCCGACGCGCACATGAGCCTCGACTCCGCGAAAGACTTTCTCGAGCTGACCAAGTGCAAGCTGGCGGCAAAGCAGAGCGGCTTGTTCATGATCGGCGGAGGCGTGCCGAAGAACTTTGCCCAGGACACGGTGGTCGCCGGCGATTACCTCGGCTTCGATGTCGGAATGCACAAATATGCGATCCAGGTCACGGTTGCTGACGACCGCGACGGCGCCCTTTCTGGCTCGACGCTTAAGGAAGCCAATTCGTGGGGTAAAGTGGATCTCGCGCAGGAGCAGATGGTTTATGCCGAAGCGACCATGGCCGTTCCGCTCATCGCCGGATACGTTTACCACAAGGGCAGCTGGAAGAACCGGCAGCCGCGTGAGTTTGCGAAGGTTCTCGACGATCCAAAGCAGGGCCGTCCCGCTCCGGCGACGCGCCGCGAGCTCGCGGGAGCGCGGTCCTAGGCGCTAGCCGTTCCAGACAAACTTCACCGGCTTCTCGATGTCCGGGTGCAAACTGTGATGCACTGGGCAACCGAGAGCCGCAGCTTCAAGGAGCATGCGTTGCGGATGATCCTCCGGCAGCGGCACGTGCATCTCTGATGCGAGACGGACGATCCGCCGCGGTGTGTCTTTGGACATCTCCTTCGTGATCTGAATCCAGGTTCCGTTCAGCTCGACGTCATGCCGCTGCGCAGCAATGGCCATCACTGTCGCCATGCAGGTGCCGAGCGCGGTGGCGACAAGATCAGTCGGTGAGAACGCTTCACCTTTCCCATTGTTATCAACCGGAGCATCGGTCGCAAGCTCAGCTTGGGAGGGACCATGAACGGCGGCGCAATGCAGGTCGCCGGCGTAGCGGATTGAGATGTTCACCATTCGCAAATTATGACATCGCCCGCGGCACTACACAAAACAGGCGGATTGCGCGCGTCGCACAACCCGCCTGAAAATGCAGCATCAACTTCGGCTAGCTTTCGTTCTTCGAGGCGTCGCGGAGGGCTTTTACCTGATCATGCGCAGCCTTAACCGCCGTGTACTGGCGCGAGACAGTTTCGCGGATTGGAGAGGAGAGCCTGGAGTCGTCCTCCATCGCTTTCTTGTATTCAGCGACCGCCGAGTCTTCACCGCGTTCACACTCGGAAAGAATCGCGTGATCGTCCTGACTCGTGATCGCCGACTTCATGTTAATCCATGCGCGGTGTAGTGCGCCGGCCGTGCTGCTCGTCTTTTCGGGCTCTGATTCGCCGAGTTGAATAACCTGATTCTGGAGTTCGCCCGCGAACTTCGATCGCTGCAGCGATAACTCACTGAACAGCGATTTCATCTGCGAATCCTTCACCGCTTCAGAGGCTTGGCGGAAGCCTTCCTGGCCGTCCTTCAGCGTCTCAATCAGGCTGTTGAGAGTGGATATAGTTTCTTTCGTTTGGCTCATATCAATCAATTCGCATGTCGCGCGAAAAAGGGTGCTTATCGATGTCGATTAATGTCGATCCAGTTGCGGGTGGAGTGACGCCGTCTTATCTTGAGACATGAATAACGTCAAGACTGGCAAAGATTTAATCAAGGAAGCACCACGGAGCCCGAAGACTCGCGTCGGCGGGTACGCGATTCTGGGCCGCACCTACGATAAGTGCCGGGCGCTGCTATGGGGGAATATCGGCGAGTATCATTTCGACTGCCCGCTCGATAACATGCTCTTCGGCTGGAAAGCCGTGAAGGGCGACGAGTTCAAGGCCGAAGTCGAGAAGGGCGCGAGCGACGAGGAGATGGCGAAATGGCTCGATAGCCATGGCGAGAAAAAGTCGCCCGAGGAAGTGCGCGCCTGGAGTGAGCAGATGATGGCGGCGAACCCCCACGAGGATCCCGAGAAGCGCGACTGGTTCATCGAGCAAGTCTCCGTCTATGATCTCGATCCCGCGACGACGACCCTCTTCGATTGGCTCGATGTCGATGACAGAGAAAGCTACGCGCTGGCGAAAGCCTGACCGAGTCGCCACGGGGCCACGACGCCCCGGTTTCGTAATCGAGATACCGGTCGTGCGGTAAAGCCGCCGCCCGCATTTCCATTTCTACACGATTGGTATTTCCTTAAAACCTATCTGCACGGCAGGAAAATCACCGACCGGAGCCCGCTCGGCCGGATGGAGTTCGATGGCGATGCGCTCGCGGAGGAAGTGTTCCGCGCCTACCTCGAGCAGATCTTGGTGGACGGCTTCTTCCATGCCGACCCGCAGCCGGGAATTGTTTTCTGACGGATAGTTACCGCGTCGCATTGATTGATCTCGTTCGGCCACATCGCCGGCGGGAGCAACTGCTTCAGTTGTTGCTCGCCAACGCTGAAGGCCGAGGCGAACGCGGCTGACATCGCGATCAAGATAGGCGACAAGAAGGACGGTCTCGATGAATTCCCCGCCGGAGCGGGGGTCGTCCCTTTGGTCAACATTCTGTTCTACGATCACGTCCAGAAGGACTAGCCGGAGCGCGGCCATCGCGCGGAGAACAAGCACTTCAGCACATCTTTCTCGCGGGTTGGTATCGTTTGCTCTTAGTCATGGACGAACAAATTCCCGTCAGCGACGACGCGCGTGCTGATAACCCAAAAGCTGACGCGGAGCGTGACGACTACACGCGCGAGCTTCTCTCCGACGTCGCCTACAAGCGGCTCGGAATTGTAAATGTCGCATTCTACGGCAAAGCGAATGCGGGAGATCAGGCTTGGGTGCTGATAGATGCCGGCGTCACTGGAACAGCCGGGATGATTCGACGCGCCGCGACCGAGCGGTTTGGCGAAGACGCTCGCCCAGCCGCGATCATCATGACGCACGGGCACTTCGATCACGCCGGCGCGCTCGCCACGTTGGCAGAAGAATGGGACGCGCCGATCTATGCGCACGAACTGGAGTTACCCTATTTGAACGGCACCGCCTCGTATCCGCCACCCGATCCGTCGGTTGGCGGCGGAATGATGGCGCTGCTTTCACCAATGTATCCTCGCGGTCCATACGACGTGAGCCGCTGGCTGAAGGTGTTGCCGGAAGATGGAAGCGTTCCACACATGGCTGGTTGGAAGTGGGTTCACGTTCCTGGCCACACACCGGGACAGGTGGCGCTCTGGCGTGAAGGAGACCGGGTGCTCATCGCGGCAGACGCATGCATCACCACGCGGCAGGAATCCGCCTACGCCGTGGCGATTCAGAAGCCGGAACTCCATGGCCCGCCCGCGTACTACACGCAGGATTGGGACGCTTCGCGGAGCTCTGTCGAACGCCTCGCCGCGCTCGAGCCGGAACTCGTCATCACGGGTCACGGACCCGCGATGCAAGGACCGGAAATGCGCGCCGCTCTACAGCATCTCGCGCGCGACTTTGATTCCATTGCCGTGCCGGAACACGGCAAATACTCGCGCCATCCAGCGACGGTGGAATCCGGCGACGCCTACCAGGCCGTCTAAGAATCGCGACCATCGGGAAACCTTTTCCGCGCTCGCAAACACTGCCGTCCTGAGCCGCGAAGCCGGCGAAGAACCTCTTCCACTCTTCGCAATTACACGAAAGGCAATCGCGTACGCCACGGCGCGAGTGGGCCCCTTCAGCGTCTGTGCGCATCAGGATGAAACGGCTTCGGACGAGACCGTGCCTTTTCGAGCGCTACGGCTTGATCGGCGGCGGCAGAATGTCTTCCGTGTCGCCCGTGTCGATTCCATGCTGCAGGCGGCTGTGGCCCGCGCCGTAGAAGAAGTAGATCACGAGCCCGAGGATGAGCCAGATGAAGAAACGCACCCAGGTTTCAATCGGCAAACTGAGCATGAGCGCGACGCAAAAGAGCACACCCAGGATCGGGAACAAGGGAACGAACGGCACGCGAAACGGCCGCGGACGATCCCGGTCGGTCCGGCGCAGGACGATCACGCCCAGACAGACGAGCGTAAAGGCGAAAAGGGTGCCGATGTTCGTCAGGTCAGCGAGCGACCCAATGTCGGTAAACATCGCCACTCCGCCAACCACCAGCCCGGTCCAGATGGTCGTGATATAAGGCGTCCGATAGCGCGGGTGAATCCGGGCGAAGTAACGCGGCAGCAAACCATCGCGCGCCATCGCCATGAAGATGCGCGGCTGGCCGAGCTGGAAGACGAGCAGGACGGAGGTGAGGCCGGCGAGAGCGCCGGCGCTGATGAGCGCTTGCGCCCACGGTTTGGCGGCGAAGGCAGTGGCCACCGCGGCCGAGTCGCCGAGGTAAGTGGTGTATTTTCGCATCCCGGTCAGGACCAACGACATCAGCACGTAGAGGATCGTGCAGATGATCAGGCTGGCGATCATTCCGATCGGCAGATCGCGCCGCGGATTTTTCGTTTCCTCAGCGGTGGTCGAGACGGCATCGAAACCGATGAAAGCAAAAAAGACGATCGCCGCTCCGCTCATGACGCCCCCAAAGCCGCTCGGCATGAAAGGATGCCAATTCTCCGGCGCGACCATGAAGGAGCCAAAGGCGATCACAAAAACCACCACCGCCAGCTTCACGATCACGATCGCGCTGTTGGCGGTGGCGCTTTCCCGAATCCCATAGATGAGGAGCGCCGTGACCGCGGCCACGATCAGAAACGCGGGCAGATTGATGGCGATAGGGTGGCCGGCGATCATGGGCAACGTCGTGGACGAGTAATCGCTTAAAGCCGCGCCGCCCTTCGCGATGATGGTTCCCGCGGTGGTGTGATCGGTCACCAACCAAAGCGGGAATCTGAGATGCAGGCCGAAGGGGAGATTACCCAGCAGTTGCACGAAATAGCCCGACCAGCCGACAGCCACCGCCATGTTGCCGACCGCATATTCGAGGATCAAATCCCACCCGATGATCCAGGCTACGATCTCGCCCAGAGTCGCGTAGGAATAAGTGTAGGCCGAACCGGAGACCGGAATCATGGACGCGAGTTCGCTGTAGCAAAGGGCGGCAAACCCGCAGGCGATCGCCGCCACCACGAACGAAATCGCCACCGCTGGTCCCGCCGCCGGACGACCGAAAACGAGGTCGGTCCCCTGCATCCATGAGATGATGAAGTTGAGCACCGGGGTCTTGATGAGCGACTCGCCCACGCGGGTCGATTCCCCGGCCGCGGCCGTGCCGGCCAGCGCGAAAATCCCCGCACCGATGATCGCACCGATCCCGAGACAGGTGAGGTCGAAGGCGGTGAGCGAGCGCTTCATGAGGCGGTCGGGCGCTTCCGATTCGCGGATGAGGAGTTCCGGGCTCTTGGTTTTGAATAGTTGAGAGGCCATATGATTGGTTCGTGGATTGGACGCCGCCTGCGCGGGCGAGCCCCATGAGAGCGGAGCCAACCCCGCACGTCGATGTTCTTTTCACGCTGGTCTGGCCCGTATTTAGCTGCCTCACAGCCATGCCGCACGGTCTTTCGCTGCCGAACTTCAGCGGCGCCGCCCTGGTCGCGAACCTCCTCTTCAGCTCGATTGGCTTCGTCGCCCTGGTTTACGGCAAGCGCATGCACGCCTGGAAACCGATGCTGATCGGCCTCGCGCTGATGGCTTACACCTATTTCGTCGAGAGCGCGGTCGTGCTCTGCGCTGTTGGCGTTCTCCTCATCGCAATGCTTTTCTCTTCCGCGAATAACCCGAAGATCAGGGCGCTTGTGACGACTGCGCGCGCCTGCTAAATCTCACGGGATGGGTCGCCAATGGCTGCATGCGAAGCGGGAAGTCGCCGGTCTGAAGAAGGGCCAGATCACCGGGAAGCTGGTGAAGGAGATCATGGTCGCGGCCAAACTCGGCGGCGCCGACCCGAACGGGAACGCGCGCCTCTTTGCCGCGCTCGAAAAGGCGCGCCGGGCGAGCGTCTCGCGAGATGTGATCGAACGCGCAATTAAGAAGGGCGCAGGGATTGGCGGCGAGAAGCTCGAGATGGAGCTCGTCGTGTTCGAGGGCTACGCGCCGCACAAGGTTCCGATCGTGGTCGAGATTTTGACCGACAACAACAACCGCACCGCGCCCGAGATTCGCGTCCTGTTCAAAAAAGGCGGACAGCTCGGCACACCTGGCAGCAACAAATTCCTCTTCGATCACGTCGGTCTTGTCGAAGCGCACCATGCTGATTCCGCGGCAGACATCGAAGCCGCGGCCATCGAAGGAGGCGCGCAAAATGTCGGAATGCTTTCGCACGCGGAGAGCGACGACATTCCAGAAGGCGCGACGGGCGCGCGGTTCATTACGGAGCGCACCGATCTCCACAGCGTATCGCAATGGCTGACTCAGAACGGCTGGACGGTCGTCACCAGCGAACTGGGGTACATCGCGAAGAGTCATCCCGAGCTGACTGACGAAGAGCGCGCTCATACCGGCGAATTCCTCCAGACGCTCGAGGACCACGACGACGTCCATCGCGTCTGGGCTGCGTTTAAGTGATCTTCGGGTGGACGGCCGCAGTTCCGTTTCGCTAACGTCGGCGCGATGGCCGAAGAAACGACACAGCTTATCATCGGCGATGCCGCTGCGGATGCTGTCGGCCAGCCGCGAAAGCGGCGCTTCTTCGCCAAACGCAAGAAGCACGAAAAGAAGCTGACGACGTGCGAAAACTGCGGCGCTGCGCTGGCCGGTGAGTATTGCTCCGCGTGTGGCCAGCACGCGATCGACTACCACCGGTCGATCTGGCGCGTCGCGGTCGATGCGTTGGATTCCTTCTTCAACTGGGACACGAAATTCCTCAAGACTACCGGCGTCCTGCTGACGCGCCCCGGCAAGCTGACGAACGACTTCAACGCCGGCCGGCGCGTGCGTTACGTCCACCCGCTGCGGCTCTATCTGCTGGCGAGCATCGCGTTTTTCCTCATCGCGAAGCTCGTGAACTTCACCGGCTTTAAAGATAACCGCGACCTCAACCTCACGGCCGAGGATCGCGTGGAAATCGATGCCGCGGTGGCCAAACTGACCGGTCCTGACTCGCCGCTCACGCCTGAGCAACGCGCGCGCGTCGAAGCAGCGCGAGCTCGCTGGGTTGAGCCTGACACGTTCGGCACCCCGCAGGAGCGCGCCCTCTTCCAGAAGGGCATGCTGCGACTGACGCGTGTGGCTGACAAAAAGGAGCTGAAAACGAAGGACGTGGTTCGGCTGGAGACGGCGCTTGGTCTTACCGAGGGTGTAGATCGAAAACCGCAGGATCCACTCGGCGACAACGCCCCGACACCTGATGGCAGCGCGGCGCCGCCGTCGTCGCTATCTCCCACTCCAGCCGCAAAGAATCTTGGTCCAATCATTCAGTTTGACGCGGACGATGAAAAAAAGCCCAAAGATCCGTTCGAGGCCTGGCTGGAAACGCGCATCAAAGATAAGATCGGCGAAGATGGAACTAAAGCTGAGCTGTTCCTCGACACGCTCCGCAGCAACGTGCCAACGATGATGCTCGCCTGCGTACCGCTATTCGCCTTCGTGCTAAAGGTTCTCTACATCAGGCAGCGGCGCTATTACGTCGAACATCTCGTCTACGCGCTGCACATCCACACGTTTGTCTATGTCGCCGTGGTCGTGATCACACTGATCGGGATGGCTGCCCAACGTTCGGAACCGGCATTCCAACCGGTCCTCGTCTTCATCTTGTCGATGGTTGCAACCGTGCAGGTATTCCTCTCGATCCGGCGCGTCTACCAGCAAGGCTGGTTCATAACCACGTCCAAGTTCCTGCTCGGCGGCTTCGTCTACTTGTTTGTGCTAGCGTGTGGCGTTGCGGTCACCGCTTTCGTCACGCTCGTGATGCCGTAGTTAGGTGCCGGTCAGCGGCGAGATCACGCCAGCAATGCCCGCGCTTGCTCCAAGGCAGCGTCGATTTTCGACGCGTCCTTACCCGCGCCGCGCGCGCTGTCGGGTCGACCACCGCCCTTGCCGCCGACAATCGGCGCAATCGCCTGGATGATCTTGCCGGCTTGCATCTTCGAGACGAATTCCGAACCGACTGAAGCAGCGAGCGCCACCGTGCCATCGACCGCACCCGCGAGCACCACGACGCCTCCAAATTGCTGTTGCTTCAACGCATCAGCGATCGCCTGAAGTTGATCGCCGGAAGCCGCACCGAGGTTCTCGATGATCGCAGGTGTGTCGCCCGTTGTCTGCGCTTTCGCGATGAGCTGTCGCGCTGTTTCGGCGGCCTGCTTGTGCTCAAGCGACTTCATCGTCTTCTCGAGTGCCTTCTGCTGCGCCAACATTGATTCAATCCGCTTCTCGAGATCGTTGATTGGGGAGTTCAACTTCGCAGCGAGAGACCGGATGAATTCCTGGTCGTGCTTCGCCAGACCGTAGGCGTTCAGGCCCGCGACGGCTTCGACGCGTCGCACGCCAGCCGCGATGGCCGCTTCGCCGACGATGCGGAAAAGCCCGATCTCGCCGGTGCCGCGCACGTGTGTGCCACCGCAAAGCTCCATCGAGTAGCCATCGAGAGCGCTTGGTTGCCCGCCGATCTGCACGACGCGCACGGTGTCGCCATATTTGTCACCGAAGAACTGCATGATCTCCGGCCGCGCTTTCACCTCCGCGTAGGGCATCTCCGTCCAGGAGACGTGCGCGTTCTCGACGATCCGTTCGTTGACCAGCTTCTCGACGTCGCGCAGCTGTTCGGCCGTGAGCGCGGCGCTGTTGAAGTCGAACGTCAGTTTCTCCGGCCCGACATAGCTCCCCTTCTGCGCCGCATCGCGCGAGACGACTTCGTGCAACGCCCAGTGCAGTAAATGCGTAACGCTGTGATGGCGCTCGATCGCCCGCCGACGCGGCGCTTCGTATTGGACGGTAACATGGTCGCCGACAGCAGGAGCGTCATTCCCATCGATCAGGTGAACCCAAGTGTTGCCGGACTTACGCGTCTCAGCGATACGCCAGCGATTTGCATTCTGCAAAATTTCGCCGGCGTCACCAACTTGTCCGCCCATCTCTGGGTAGCAGACAGAATTGTTGAGAATGACCGCCGCGCGACCGTTTGCAGTTCTGACTTCCTGAACATCCGCACCGGTATGGTCCAGATCGTAGCCGAGGAAACGCGTCGCCGCGCCAGCGTCAGTCTGCGCGAGCTGAATCGTCGTCTTCTTCTGCGCGGAACGCGCGCGCGCGCGTTGCTCTTCCATCAACCGCTCGAAGCCGGCGGTATCGACGCTTATGCCACGTTCACGTGCCATTAGCTCCGTCAGGTCAAGTGGGAAGCCGTACGTGTCATACAGCTGGAACGCGAACGCGCCAGTAATCTCGGAGCCTTCGATTGCGACCTTTAACGGATCTTCGGACCCAAGAGCAACGCTCATTAGAGTTCCGCGCGGATCGATCGATTCTTTGATGGCGACCCGTTCTTCGAATTTGGCAATGCCACGATCCAGGGTTCGGTTGAACGCTTCTTCTTCGCGACGCAGAGTTGCCTGAACGAATCCGCGCTTCGTTGGTAGCTCCGGGAAGACATCACCCATCGAGCGGATAACAACATCGACGAGCTGGAAGAAGAATGGTTCGTGAAACCCAAGCGTGCGGCCATAGCGAACGGCGCGCCGCAAAATCCGGCGGAGCACATAACCTCGGCCTTCGTTGCTCGGCTGGATTCCGTCGGCAATCGCGAAACTCAGCGTGCGGATATGGTCGGCGATGACGCGGAACGCGACATCGATCTTTTCCTCCTCCCTCTCGCCCATACTTCCAGTTTTTTTCGGCAAGGTTAAGCCGTAGCGCTTGCCACTCAGCTTCTCGATCTCATCGAAGATCGGACGAAAAACATCGGTCTCGTAGTTCGATGTCAGGCTCGAGAAATCGGTGAAGTGCTTCGTGCCTTGAATCAGCGCCGTGACGCGCTCGAACCCCATGCCGGTGTCGACGTGACGTTGCGGTAATGGCGTGAAGGTGCCGTCAGCGTTCGCGTTGAACTGGATGAACACGAGATTCCAGATCTCGATGCAGCGCGGGTCGCCGGTGTTCACGAGCGAACCGTTCGTGTCGCCATTCGGCGTCAGATCAATGTGCAACTCTGAGCATGGACCGCATGGGCCGGTGTCGCCCATCATCCAGAAGTTGTCGTTTTTGTTTCCATTTACGATCTGCACGGCGGGATCGAGCCCCGCCTTCGTGAACAAGCACGCCCAGTGATCGTGCGCCTCCTGGTCGGACTCTGACGGCTCGTTAGGCCCGGGTCTGTAAACGGTCGCATAAAGGCGTTGCGGCGGTAGTTTCCAGCGCTCGACGACTAATTCCCACGCCCACTCGATCGCTTCTTTTTTGAAGTAATCGCCGAAGCTCCAGTTGCCGAGCATCTCGAAAAACGTGTGGTGATACGTGTCGAGTCCGACGTCATCGAGGTCATTGTGTTTGCCTCCGGCACGGATGCACTTCTGCGTGTCGACGGTGCGCGGCGGAGTCCAAATCGCGCTTTGTTCGCCGAGAAAAATCGGCACGAACTGGTTCATGCCCGCGTTGGTGAAAAGCAGGTTCGGCGAACCCGGCAGGAGAGACGAAGAGGGCACGACGGTGTGCTGTTTCTCGCGAAAGAAATCGAGGAAGCTCTGGCGAATCTCGGCGGAGGTCATTGTCGTGCGCAGGGTAACTCGATTCCGCAGCGTTTCCATCAAAGGACGCGAGGTCTGCTGCGGCTTGGCGGAAGGATGCTCCTACTCAAGTGGTAACGCAGCAGGTGATGCCGCGAACGTGATGTTGAAACTACCCTGGTAATACTTCGACTGCGCCGGATCGACATCGACGATTAGACTCTTCGCGCTTCGCACCACGCTACCCTGACCGTGCGCGTGCAGAAGTTCGCGATATTCGTCCGCATCCCGGACGAGAGGAGCGACGAGAAATCCGCCAGCAGCGGCAGGGCGAATGAGGCGGAACGAGCGCGGCCCTGCGCCGTCGTTGACTGTTAATGTTACTTGCGCGGCCTTATAGAGAAAGGTGCGGACGCGGCCGATGAGCGTCGGCGTGATATGAATCTCTGCCCTCACCAACGACCCCGCTGGGTCGGGCACGACAATGCGTTCACCGAACCGGGCGCGATGCGACTGGACGCGCGTGAATGATTCGCTGGGCCGCTGCTCGTGCCGTTGCAGTAACGACCATCCATTTTCCTCGAGCACAGCGTGGTGATGCTGCAGGAGGATCGGCAGGACGCGCGCGTCGTCCGCGGGGAGGAAACGGCTGTCGATGGTTTGTGGCCGCATGAGGACGTATTCGGGTGCGGTCGCCCCCGCGTAAAAGCTGGCATTGAGCTCCGCGAGTGCGGGCGAGTACGTCTGGTGCGTTTGGAAGACGGGCCTCGGTTGATAGACCAGCGCATTGAGCAAGACGACGGCATGATCATCGCCGAAGACGTCCACCGCGTTGTGCCCCACGCGTTCGCGGATCTTCGGCAATGACGCTCGCTCCGTAGCGGCAGCTGTGTCTCTCTCGAAGCGGGCATGCAACGCTGCAGGCGAACTCAGGGCACGCACACTGTTCGCAACGCGCAGCCCGAAAAGCTCGGGCGCAGCGATGACAAATGCTGAGCTCGATACCGTGAAGCCGAGCAGCGCGACCGACGATAAAGTCAACCCGCTCCACGCCGGCCGGAGCACCAAACCGACGCCGAGCGCGCAAAGAAAGAAGCCGGCCACATGACCATCGGCACGCACGAAGCCCTGCTTCCAGGTCAGAAAAGCGAATCCGAAACCGAGCAGAGCAAGGGCCGCCCGGACGGCAAGTGGTTTAGACTCGCAGCGGTTGACGGCCATCACGATCGCGAGCGCTGCGACAACGAGCGTGAGTATCCCGCACCAGAAGACGGACGATGCTTCATCGTAAAACATTGTCTCCGAATAGAGCGAGGCGAGGTGCCAACTGCGTTGGAGGAAAACGGGAAGCCCTGTAATTCGCTGCTCCGCGAGGACCCAGAAGAGACAGATGCATCCGATCAGGGTCAGCCCAAAAACAAGGGCTCGGCGCGGCTGTCGCGCGAGCAGAAGAACCGCAGTGCTGCCGGTCGCTCCAGCAGCGATCATGACGCAGTAAGTGAATTTCTGAAGGGCGATAAACGCGAGCAGAGCCGCGGCCGACGAGGTAATCCAATCGATCCGTCGCTTGCTTGTCGCGTGCTGCGAAAAGAAAAACAGGATCAGTAATACGGGGCCGACGTCTTCAAAGCTTGGGAAGAGTAACGCCGCACCGAGGAGGAGGAGGATTGCGCGCCAGGCAGGGAGTTTCGCCGAGACCAAACCAACAATCGCCGCGAGCACACCCTTGAAGAAAATCTGCCACGCAAGCTCGGCCCAAAACGTTGCTGCATGAGAATGAACGACGTTCAGGAACGACCACGGACCGTGTGTGAAAACGAAGTGGGTCCCAAATTGCCAGCGTTGCGCGCGCGCATAGCCGAGTACCAGTTGCCACGAAGCATCCAGGCCGGTATCAGCGGGTTGCGGCCACCCCATCCAAGTGAGCCAGACGATGGCCGATGCCGCCGCGACAGCAATGTAGCGCACGCGCCCCGCCCAAGGCTCTTCCGGGGACGCGAATTCACGTGCGGCTATTTCTTGTCCTCGTCGAGCTTCGCTTTCACGGCGATTTCGATCTCTTCGTAGAGCGCCGGATCATTCTTGAGCACCTCCTTCGCGGCATCGCGACCTTGCGCGAGTTGCGTCCCCTTGTAGCTGAGCCACGAGCCGCGCTTCTCAATGATCTGCTTCTCGAGCGCCAGGTCCAGCAAGGCGCCCGTCGAGGAAATCCCTTCGTTATACATGATGTCGAACTCCGCTTCCGTAAATGGCGGAGCCACTTTGTTCTTCACGACTTTTACGCGAGTCCGATTGCCCGTCACCACGCCGTCCGTTTGCTTGATCGCGCCAATGCGGCGGATATCGACCCGAACGCTCGCGTAAAACTTTAGAGCCTTTCCGCCGGGCGTCGTCTCGGGATTGCCGAACATTACGCCGATCTTTTCCCGGATCTGGTTGGTAAAGATGCAGCAGGTTCTCGCTTTTGAAATTAACGAGGTGAGCTTCCGGAGCGCGGCACTCATCAGGCGCGCCTGCGCGCCAACGGTGGAGTCGCCGATTTCGCCTTCGAGTTCCTGCTTCGTCACCAATGCCGCCACGGAATCGAGAACGATCACGTCGAGTGCGTTCGACCGAACGAGCGTCTCGACGATCCGTAGCGCTTCTTCACCCGAGCTCGGCTGCGACACCAGCAGGTCATCCATATTCACACCAAGTCGACGCGCGTATTGCGGATCGAGCGCATGCTCCACGTCGATGAATGCTGCGAGCCCGCCACGCTTTTGCGCCTGAGCAATCACGGTAAGCGTAAGCGTCGTTTTTCCGGAGGATTCCGGCCCATACACCTCCACAACGCGACCGCGAGGAAAGCCGCCAACGCCGAGCGCGCGATCGATCAGAATATTGCCGGTCGGAATGACGTCGATGTCGACAATCTTCTCGTCCCCCAGCCGCATAATAGCCCCATCACCATAGTCTTTCGCGATCTGCTGAATGGCGAGGTCGAGGTTTTTGTTACGCGCGACGGTGAGCTTGTCTTCAGCCGTTCTTTCTTCGGTTTTCGTGGCCATAGGAGAACCCTTTAGCTACGGCTCCAGCGTACGTTCGCCAAGTAGAAAAGCGTTGCGTTCACCACGAACCGAGAATGCGCATCAATTGCGAAAAGCAGCGAGGCTTTCACGGATCTGCGCCAGCTCTACCTGCAGCGTCTGGTTCGTCGGATCCCGGCGTGCCAGCTCACCGTGGCGCGTCTCCGCCTTCGTCAGGAATTCAATGGCTCGATCGCGATCCCCGGCGTTGCCGAGGCATTCGCCAAGCTCCTTGTATGTAAGTGACAAGTCCTGCTGCGCTGACGCGTTCTCCGGGTCACCTGCCGCGAGCTTCGTGCCGATCGCCATGCTTTTTTCAAAGTTCGCGATCGCACCGCGAAAATCTCCAACCGCTTCTGTTACCTGCGCGATCTGCTCGAGAGTTACCGTCAGGTCGCGCTGCCATTCGGCGTTCGCAGGATCCTTCGCAGCAAGCCGCTCGGCGATTTCGGCGCTACGCTCGAACGGCGGCAGTGCCGCTGGCATATCCTCGCGAGCAGCTTCGAGCAAACCGATCTTCTCGTATGGGACAGAGAGATCGCGCAGCGCATCGGTATTCTCCGGGTCTTGTGCAACGAGTTTTTCGCGTATCCGCAACGCCTCGACGTAGAGCGGCCGCGCGTCATCGAATCGTTGCTCCTGGACCGCGACATCGGCGAGTTTGATGATCGCAACAGAAAGATCACGCTGGGTCACAGCGTCAGTTGCGTCCAATGCAGCGAGCTGCCGAGCCTGACCCGTCGCGATCTCCAACTCTTCGCGAGCAACGTCCAGTTCACCGCCGCCTAAAGCAAGCTCTCCGAGCCGCAGATGCGCGATCATGGCATCCCGGTTCAACTTTCGATCAGCAGGATTCTGCTCAAGCAGTTTCGTGATTTCGTCGAGCCCGCTACGATAAGCCTCCTGCGCAGCAATGCGATTGCCCCGGCGATCTTCAAGCAGACCAACCTTATTGTAACTGATCGCGTAGTCGCGGTGGTACTCCGGCTGCGAGGTTCGGCTTGCCAATTCGCGGCTGACATTCAGAGCCGCCTGGGCTGAATCCAGCGCGCTTTCCAGATTTCCGGCTGTCTGCTCCGTCGAGCTTAGCTTTCCAATTACCGCCCACTCGTCGTGTTGAACGGCGGTTTCCTTCGGCCGTTCCTGCTTTAACTCCCGGATGAGTCGCAGCGTTTCACGATATCGCGCGATTGAGTCAGGTAGATTCCCCTGAGAGCCGAGAAGGTCGCCCTCGTTTTGCAGCGCGATGGCCCGAAGGCGCTTGCCGTTGAACCCCGATTCCGCCGGATGCACGGCGCGAAAATACTGATCGACCTGTGTATTTACGTCACGGAGCAAGCTCAAACGGCCGATCGCGTCGAGCTTACCGCGAAGATCTGTGACCATGAATCCCACCAGCTCCTCAGCTTGTCTGCGCGCTGTCTGCGCGCGAACGCGCTGGATATAGTTGAACCACGTGAACACTGCGCCACTGGCGAACAACAGCAGCAAGGCGATGGCGCCGACCGTCGCGATGGCGCGGTTCCGCTTCAGCCATTTCGTGATCACCTCGCGCGGCGTTACCGGCTTTGCAGAGATGATCTCCCCGCGCTGGTAACGCAATAGATCTTCGCGAAGTGCAGCAACACTGCGGTAACGCTCGGCAGGTTCCGCGCGCAACGCCTTCAGAGCGATGATCTCCAGGTCGGGATCGATCTGCTTGTTCAGGTCCCGGAGTTGCGCGGGCGTCCACTCCTGTAATCGCTGAATATCCTCCAGGAGATTGTCGCCCGATGGGAAATGTCTGTGTCCCGTGAGCATTTGATAAAGCACTGCGCCGAGACTGTAAACGTCTGCACGTTCATCAACGTTTTTGCCCGAACGGGCCTGCTCGGGCGCCATGTAGCCGAGTGTGCCAACGAGCTGACCTGAAATTGACAAAGCTGCCTGCCCGTCTGGCTCCACAAGCTTGGCTAATCCGAACTGAAACTGTTTCCCATTTGGGATTCGTTGCGCAGCGATCCACGCTTCGATCAAATTGTCGCCTCGCTAGCGCCCAAAGATGAGGCAGGCGGTCGCGGCGGCGACCGGGACGCTGATCGAACCGGCGCGCCCGCTCTCACCGAGAAAAGCATCGCGGTCCTCCCGTTCGAAAATCTTAGCGCCGAAGCGGACAACGCCTTTCTCGCTGATGGCATCCAGGATGACGTCCTAACCAGTCTCGGCAAAATCAAAGACCTCAAAGTCATCGCACGCAGCTCTGTGATGGACTACCGCGGAGCGCGACTGGCCGGTAAGGTGCGCGAGATCGGCTGGACGTTGCGCGTGGCTCACGTGCTCGAAGGCAGCGTGCGCCGGATCGCCGAGCATGTCGTCGTGAACGTGGCGCTGATCGACACGCGCTACGAACGCTAGGTTTGGTCGCAACGCTACGAACGGACGTTGACCGATTCGCTTTCGCTGCAAGGCGAGCTGGCGGTGGAGATTGCCCGTGCTCTCGGCGCCACGCTCACCCCCGCCGAAGCGATGGTGGCGGCAGCCAAGCCGACGCAAAATCCGCAGGCTTACCTGCTTTACCTACGCGCCCGCGAAATCGAAATCGCCAATGACGGTTCCGGTAGTCTGATGCCGGCGGTAGAGCTTTACCAGCAGGGGGTCGACCTTGACCCGAGCTTCGCGCTCGCCCGCGCGCGTCTTTCCCTGTGCGCGAGTCGCCTCGCGGATGAGGGCGTCGCAGGCGAGTGGAAAGCGAAAGCTCGCGCCGAAGCTGAGGAGGCGCTGCGGCTGCAGCCCCGCCTCGGAGAGGCGCGGCTCGCCTTGACGCAGTATTACCTCTGGATCGAGCGCGACTACGATCGGGCGCTGGCCGAACTCAAGAGCGCGGCCGATCTGCTGCCGAACTCGCCCGAGGTGCCGGTGACCGCCGCCTACATCTACAAGCGG
>JACDHZ010000108.1 GCA_013820755.1 Chthoniobacterales bacterium | reverse complement strand
TCCGATCGCATACTAAGAATCACCGATGTTAATCTGGAAGCTTGGAAGCCAGAACGGAATCGGGAAAAGAGGAACGCAGGAAAGCGGAGGGAGCCGCAAGCGAGGTTGGGCTCGCAGCAGTGGGAAGCCTCGGTAAGCGAATTCGTTTTTTCGCGAAACCGGGACGCTTCTACTCCGCGAGCAGTGCTTCGCAGGCCTTCTCGCAGCGGCGGCAGGCTTCCGCGCAGACGCGGCAGTGTTCCATCTTCGCGCCGTGCTGCTCGCACTGTGCGCCGCAGCTTTGGCAGGCTTGGATGCAGGCGCGGAGTTGCGCGCCGGCGAGCTTAAAATCGGTGCGGGTGAAACGCGAGACGATCCGCGCGGTAACGAGGCAAACGTCGGCGCAATCCGTGCAGTCGCGGATGCATCGCACCATCTCGCTGACGTTCTGCTCGCCGAGGCAGGCATCGGCGCAGGCGTTGCACGCTTCGGCGCAGGAATAACAGGCAGTGATGCACTCGATGTTGGTGGCGTGATCCGATGAGGGATTCACCGGATGCGATTCGAACATTTGTTTGATGTAGCTCATAGATATTTCCCAGCGCCTCGTGATTCGCCGGGCTTGTCCCTCCGGGAAGTATTCGTTCGTAGTGGCCTGTTCACGTGCCAGAATTTTAAGCGAACCGGTCTGGCTCTCTGATTATTACTAAGTAAGGGCCAGGAGGCCGCGGGCAACTTCGGGAAGCGAAGTGCCGCTGACATCGGGAGGTTGCATGGCCGAGGAACCGCGGGGTTGTTTGCGCGCAATATAACCTGTGGTCAGACCAGCTTTGCCGGCCCCGTCGACGTCCCAATCGTGCGCGGCGATCAGGGCCAGCTCTTCCGGTTTCACCTCGAGCACTTTGGCGGCGTGGAGATAGGCCGCGGCGGCGGGTTTCCACTGCTTCACTTCTTCGATGGAGATGAATTTCTCGATCGCATCCTCGAGACCGGCGTCGGCAAACATCTTTCTTGTCGTCGCAGCGCTGCCATTGGTGAGCGCGGCGACGCGAATCCCGGCATCGCGCAGGAGCTGGATGCCTTCTTTGACATCGGGATGAATAGGGAGAGTGGCGAAGCTCTTGATCACGCCTTCCATCTTCTCCGCGTTCGGCTCGATCTTGTTTTCGGCCAAGAGCGACCCGAGTGCGCCGGTCGCAATTTCGGCGAAACCTCGGTAGGTGCCGGTGACCTGCAGCGCAAAGGCGTCGTGCAGGACGCGCGGAAACCAAATCTTCAAGGAGCCGGCTGGGAGTCCGAGTTCGCTCAATTTTTCGTCCAGCGAATCGATGGCAAAACAGGTTTCGATGACGTCGAGGACGACGGCCTTTGGTTTGTGTCGCATAGTTTGAAGCGGAAGTTTAGCGGCGTGCAGGCGATGGCGAAGGAGGGGAATTCCGAGCGTGGCCGCGCCTGCTCCGAGAGCGAGCAAACGCAGAGAGCGTCTTCGGGTGATGGAATCCATCCGGAGAACTATCGCGCGTTTGCGCCCAAGGAGCTCCTGTCGCGCGTATCGATAAGAGCCAGCCAACCTCTACGGGAGATCTCTATGTCAAAAGCAGCATTCATCATTCTCGCCGCCGGCGATACCCACGAAAGCCTCGGACGTGTCGTGAACGCTTTCATGGGCGCACTCGAATACGCGAAGGAAGGCGGGGGCGAAGCCCGCATCATTTTCGATGGCGCCGGGACGCAAGCGGCCGCCGAGTTCTCGAAGAAAGATCACAAGTACAACGAGCTTTTCGAAAAGGTGCGCGGCCAGATCGACGGTGCGTGCAGCTACTGCGCAGGCGCGTTTGAGGTAACCGACAAGATTAAGGAGGCGAACATCACCTTGATCGATGAGTTCAAGGGCCATCCGAGCTTCAAGAAGCTGATCGACGACGGGTATCAGGTGCTGGTGTTTTAAAGGACGGTCCGGCCGCGACCAATAGCCGGGCTGACGTCGTCGCGGGGAAGGAGCGTCCCCAGGGAGGCGCAATTTCACGGGATGGAAAGCTGGGAAAACGACATCGGTTGCTTCATGCAAAGCGACCAGTCATGATTTCGCCATGCAAAAGATAACGCCGTTTCTTTGGTTTGATTGCGCAGGCGGAGGAGGCGGTCGCGTTTTATCTCTCGGTCTTTAAGGACGGGAAATTCATACGACGACGCGTTACCCGGAGAATGGGCCGCGGCCGGCGGGCACGGTGATGACGATCGCGTTCGAGCTGCAGGGCCAGCAGTTTGTGGCCCTCAATGGCGGGCCGGGCTTCCCCTTTACCAACGCGGTCTCGCTGGTGGTGAACTGCGAGTCGCAGGAGGAGATCGATCACTACTGGGAGAAGCTGGCGGCCGATGGGGGCGAGCACATCCAGTGCGGTTGGCTGAAGGATAAGTTCGGGATGCCGTGGCAGATCGTGCCGAGGCAGGTGTGGGATTGGCTGCGAGGCGACGATCCCGCGAAGGTGAAGCGGGTCACAAGCGTGCTGTGGCAGATGGAAAAGCTGGACCTGGCTGAGCTCGAACGTGCGGCTCGATCGGATGGGTAGCGGTGTAGGAACGGAACAACGTCGATTCCCGGCTCAACGCGACGATGGCAGCGCGACCGAAAATGCCCGCGGCAGCGCACCGGCTGACGCTGCCGTGCCGACGAGCTCAATCGAGCTACCCACACCTCATCTCCCGCCGGCTGCGAATCCCGAATGCTTAAAGCATTCGAGCAGCCAGCACGAGCCTGAGACTCGAGGAATGCCACCTGGCCGAGATGCCTTCCGAACTTGACTGCTATTCACGAACCCCGGACAGGAGCTATATACGCGCGAGCTGCCGCGCTTGAGCTTCCTCGCGTTGCGGACGGTTCAGGATGAACTCGCCAAGCTCGAAGCTGCGGAACTGATTGTTAGCCGCAGCAATGGGTATCAGCGGTTCTATCGCGCGAATCCGAAGCATTCGCTGTATCGCCCGTTGAAGGAAATCATCCGCACTGGCGCCGCGCACCTGAAGACCAATCCGCGACCTCTCCCCCAGCCGGCGAGCGCACCGCATGCAGCCACAGCGCACCTGATCTTTTTCTCTTTCGCACTCGGGCGCAGATTCGACTGAGTGGTTAGAGCAATCATTTGAATTGCTCGATGGTCAATCCCGCGTCGCGGACGATCGCGGCCATCGTATAGGCGTCGACTGGATTGTTTCGCGGGACGACGACTCGGAGCGGGCCGTTCGACATGAAGATGTGCTTCCCCTGTCGGTCGATTCGGAAGCCCGCTTTCTCCAGCGCTTTGACGGCGCGCAGGTGATTAACGCCGGGAAGCTTCGGCATCCACTACGCCGTGACGACTTCCATTTCGCGAATCTCGCAACGCGTGTCGGGTTCGCCGTAGACCTCGAGATACTCGCGGATCGCATCTCCAATGTTCCCGAGGGCGTCTTCCACATTCGCTCCTTGCGAGTGGCATCCCGGCAACTCGGGGCAACTCACTGATACACCCTCATCGTGCTCCAATAGAGTGACGTGAAATTTTCGCTTCACGAAGAGAGCGTACGCTCCGCGATCTGACAGGTCAACGCTACCGGAGTAGCCGCTTCCTAGTTTACATAAGCCAGCAACAAAGCCCCGCGCGGTCAGCGTTCGCCGCAGGCGAAAGAAAAGCCTAACTACACGGCTCAGCTGCGCGGAACAATCACGGTTCTGACTTGGTCGGTTGATCTTTCGAGCGCATCGAGGGCGGCGTTGATTTGCGCAGCGTCGGGATCGACCAAGCACAGCGCCGACTCAGGGAAGGTGAGTTGCCCGCTCTGCGCGTATCGCATCAGCGACGGAAGCTCCGACGCGAGATGATCGGAGACGCCGATCACTTCCGTCTCTTTGTTGTCGAAAGCGCGCGCCAGCTGCAAAGCGGAATAACCCAGTCCGCCAAAGCCAAAGATCGCGACGGCTTCACCGGGTTTGAGTCGAGCCTTGTTGAGCGCATGGAGCGCCGTCGCCGACGAACACATCATGATCGCGCCCTGCGCGAACGCGATTTCATCCGGAAGAGCGAAGAGGCTGCGCGCAGGAACTTTGATGAATTCCGCGTAGCCGCCGTCGGGATTTCCCCGGGCGCTCTTTATCGGGCCCACAGCTCGCGCGCAGAAAGGTACATCGGTGGCGTGGAGAGCGGCCGCGACGCTGCGGAGTTTATCCTGCTCGGATCGGATACGGTGCAGGTCTGCACCGGGGTGATGAAGTTCGGCTACGGGTGCGTGAAGCAAATGTGCGACGAGCTGCTTCAGTTTATGGAGAAGCACAACTTCGAGACGCTCGCGGATTTCAAGGGCAAGAGCCTCGATTACTTCACCACCCATGCTGAGCTAGTGCGCAAGCAGGCTGAGCGGAAAGCCACGCAAGCCGAGGCCGCCGAGCAGAAGCAGTTGGTGAAAGCCGACATCGAGTGGAGCGGGGATGAGTTTGTGATGCAATCGAACGACCTCGCGCGAAATTGATGACGCCAAACGCGAACCACTTCTCCGGGAGCGCACGCGCCTCGCGTGCTGGCAAAGGCGCCCCTCCTTTGCGAACTTCGCTTTTGAGAGCGTCAGTGCTAAAGCAAAGCCTGCTTCTGCGAGGCGCCGAAACCAGCATGTGAGGCGCGTGCGCTCCCAATTGTAAGGCCATGTCCGCCACACTACCGACAGAGAACATCAGGCGCGGCGCCAACGACTCGCATATATTGACGCCATGCCCCGTCTTTATCGGCGGGGAGTGGCAGCAGATCGACGGCGGGCCTAGTTTTCCGGTCCATAATCCGTCGACGGGCGAAGTGATCGCCGAAGCACCTGCGTGTAACGCTGAGCATGTGCAGGCCGCAGTCGAAGCCGCGGCGGCGGCTTACCCGGCCTGGTGGGAGACACCGCCGGTTGAACGCGCGCGGGTGTTCTTCCGGTTCAAAATGCTGCTCGAGGAGAATTTCGAGGAGTTGGTGCGGCTCAATACCCGTGAGCATGGCAAGACGCTGCTCGAGTCGCGCGGCGATGTGCGGCGCGGGATCGAGATGGTGGAGTTCGCGTGCGGGATTCCGTCGCTCCTCACCGGCGAGGCGATCGAGAACATCGCGCGCGGGATTGATTGCGAAGCGATCCGTCAGCCACTTGGCGTTTGTGTGGGCATCACGCCCTTCAACTTCCCCGCGATGGTGCCGCTCTGGATGTATCCGGTGGCGCTGATGTGCGGGAATACGTTCGTGCTGAAGCCGAGCGAGAAGGTGCCGCTGACGGCGATTCGCATCGCGCAACTGCTCGAGCAGGCGGGCATCCCGAAGGGCGTCTTCAACATCGTGCACGGCGGGCGCGAGTGCGTGGACGCGTTGCTGACGCATCCGAAGGTGCGCGCGATTTCGTTTGTCGGCTCGACGCCGATCGCGAAGTACATTTACGAGACCGGCACGCGTGGAAACAAGCGCGTGCAGGCCAACGGCGGCGCCAAAAACTTCGTTTTCCTGATGCCGGATGCAGATGTGGAAAACTCGACGCGCGGCGTGGTGGAAGGCGCGTTTGGTTGCGCAGGCGAGCGTTGCATGGCGAGCTCGACCGCGGTGGTGATCGGCTCGGCGGCGACCGAGGTGTTGCCGTCGTTAGTCGCAGCGGCACAGGCGATCAAAGTTGGCCCCACAGATCGCGACGAGCAGCCAAACATGGGGCCTGTCATCACGCGTCAGCATCGCGATCGCGTGATGGAGTTGATCGGCGCGGGCGAGAAGGAAGGCGCGAAGGTTCTCGCCGACGGGCGCGGTGCGTCAAAGGGCGACGGCGGTTTCTTCCTCGGCGCGACGATTCTGGACGAAGTGCGCACCGGAATGACGGTGGCGAACGAGGAGATTTTCGGGCCCGTCCTAAACGTCATGCGGATGGAGGACCTGAACTCGGCTATCGAGATGGTGAATCGCTCGCCCTTTGGGAACGGCGCGTCGATCTTCACCCGTTCGGGCAAAGCAGCGCGTGAGTTCAAACACCGCATCAAAGCCGGCATGGTCGGCATAAACATCGGGGTGCCCGCGTCGATGGCCTGGTTCCCGTTCAACGGCTGGAACGATTCTTTTTTCGGCGACCTGCACATGCAGGGCAAAGAAGGCGTGCAGTTTTTCACTCAGCTGAAGGTCACGACGAGTCGCTGGTTCAGCTACGGCGAGGGAAGTATTTGGAGTGACAAGTGATCAGTGGCCCAGTGACCAGCCAGGGAGGTTCTGGTAGAACGGCTTCATGGCTAAACGAAACGCAGAGTTACAAGGACCTCGTTGTTTGGCAGAAAGGTATTTCGCTCGCGAAGCTCATCTATCGGCTCACTTCGACGTTCCCGCTCGAAGAAAAGTCGGCCTTGTATCGCAGATGCGCCGCGCGGCGGTCTATCCCCTCCAACATCGCTGAAGGGCAGGCGCGACACACGACGGGCGAGTTCATTCAGTTCATCTTTCACGCTGAAGGTTCGGCCGCCGAGTTGGAGACGCAGCTTATTCTCTCGGCAGAGTTAGCGTTCTGCCTCAGGGACGACGCGATTCCGGCGTACGAAAATCGTGGACGAGATCCGGCGGATGCTGAACGCACTAAGGCGGAAGTTAGCTGCGCGTCAGTAGCTGATCACTAGCCACTGAACACATGTCACTTCTCATAAAGAACGGCGAGATCGTCACCGCCGTTGACCACTACGTCGCCGACATCCATTGCGAAGGCGAGACGATCACGCGGATCGCGCGCAACATCGAGGATGTCGAAGCCGATGAGGTGATCGATGCGGCGGGGAAGTATGTCTTCCCGGGTTTCATCGATCCACACGTGCACATCTACCTCCCGTTCATGGGGACGGCGGCAAAAGACACACATGAGACCGCTAGCCGCGCGGCGCTCGTGGGCGGCACGACGACATTCATAGAGATGATCTGTCCAGCGCGAAACGAGAAGCCGCTGGAAGCATTCGAGCTGTGGCTCGGGAAGGCACATGGGAACGGCGCCTGCGACTTCACATTTCACATGGGTGTGACGCGTTACGATTCCGAAGCCGAGCGCGACTTCGAAGAGATTGTGCGGCGTGGCGTGACCAGTTTCAAGGTGTTCCTCGCTTACAAGGGAGCCTTTGGCGTCACGGACGAAGAACTCTACAAGACGCTCGAGCTCGCGAAGAAGTTGGGCGTGATCACGACTGCACATTGCGAGAACGCGGACCTTGTTCTCAAGTTACAAAGAAGCTACTGGCGGAAGGCAAAACTGGTCCGGAGTACCACTACTGGAGGCCGACCGCCGGTTGTTGAAGCCGAGGGCGTGCATTACCTGATGACGTTTGCGGAGATGACCGGAGCGCACGTTTACACGGTCCACACGAGCTGCGAGGAATCGGAATACCGGTACACGAACGGTTTCAGCGTGGTGGCGCTCGTCACGCTACTGGTCGCGGTGTTGCCAAATCTCCCCGGCTTTCTCGTCCACGTGAAGCTGCTGGATGCGAACGCGATCCCGGCATTCCTTCTCGCGCTCTACAGCTATGCGTGGTTTGTCGGTTTCGGAATCGCCTTCGTCGTTTATATCACGTTGCGCGCGATGACTGCCGCGCGGACGCCGGCACTTCTGAACCCTTCAGCCACATGACCTTCACGCCCACACTCCCGCCTTTCGCTCACAAACCTGCTCGTTATAGCGGCCCCTCCGCCGCCGATGTTCTCACGACGCGGAAGCAGTTCCTCAATCCCGGGATTTTCATCTACTACAAAAACCCCCTCATGATCGTGGAGGGAAAGATGCAATATGTCTGGGACGAGACGGGAAAGCGTTACCTCGACGCGCTCGGCGGCATCGTGACAATCAGCGTCGGCCATTGTCACCCGCACGTGGTGGAAGCGGCGCGAAAGCAGAACGAATTGCTGCAGCATTCCACGACAATTTACCTGAACCCAAACGTCGGCGCGTACGCCGAGATGCTGGCGTCAAAAATGCCGGGCGACCTGAAGGTTTGCTACTTCGTAAACTCCGGGTCGGAAGCTAATGACCTCGCCACCTTGATGGCACGCGCCTATACCAGTAATTACGACATGATCGCGCTGCGCAATGCCTACCACGGAGGCAACGCATCGGGTATGGGGCTGACTGCGCACAGCACGTGGAAGTTCAACGTGCCGCATAGCTTTGGCGTGCATCACGCAATCACGCCCGATCCGTATCGTGGCATCTGGGGCCGGGAGGATGCGCACGCCGGGAGGAAGTACGCAGCGGATGTGAAGAACCTCATCGACTACGCGACGCCGGGTCAGGTCGCGGGTTTTATCGCCGAATCAATCCAAGGCGTGGGCGGCTGTGTGGTATTCCCGGACGGATACCTGAAACACACCTACGAACATGTCCGTGCAGCCGGCGGGCTTTGTATTGCGGATGAAGTGCAGGCGGGGTTCGGCCGAACGGGCACGCACTACTGGGGATTTGAAACGCAGGATGTGATCCCGGACATCGTCTGTATGGCGAAGGGAATTGGCAATGGCGCACCGCTCGGCGCGGTCGTCACGACCCCGAAGATCGCCGCCGCGCTCGCGCAGCGCATTCACTTTAACACGTTCGGCGGCAACCCGGTCGTCTCCGCGCAGGGCATCGCTGTGCTGGAAGTAATCGAGCGCGAAGGACTGCAGGCGAACGCGCTGAAGATCGGTGCGCGACTGACCAATGGTTTGAACCGGCTCAAGGAAAAGCACAGCATCATTGGTGACGTCCGCGGCAAAGGACTCATCCTCGGGATTGAGCTCGTGAAAAACCGTGCGACGAAAGAGCCAGCGAAAGCCGAGTGCGCGCAGGTGTTGGAGACATGTAAAGAGTTGGGGCTCCTCCTCGGCAAAGGCGGTCTGCAAGGTCAGACGATCCGCTTTTCGCCGCCCATGTGTGTGGCGGAAGCTGACGCGGATTTCCTGCTCGCGGTGCTCGACCAGGTGTTTGCGGACCTCTAGAAGGGACGCGGATGCAGCAAAAGCGGGCGCACCGATGCTGCGGAAGGTGGTTTCGATGACGAATATCTACCAGCAGATTCCGCTGGATAGCGCGGTGCGAGCTTTAACGATGGCGCAAGTTGGGCGTGAAGCAGCTGTGCAGCTATTCGAGGATCGGACCATGAAAGAGGACAACGCTCGCTACTGAAATCGCGCGACGTTTGTCGCCTTCTCGCTGCTCCCCGTCAGGAGATGCGCTGGTAGAGGGTGACCTTACCCTCGCTATCGGTTATCTCGAGCGTTTCGGCTCCGACGGCGACAGGGAGCGACAG
>JACDHZ010000260.1 GCA_013820755.1 Chthoniobacterales bacterium | reverse complement strand
GCGTGCCGTGTGCCTCCCATTTAGCGATATTTGCGGACCGCTCCTGTTCGACGAATCGTTGGCTTCGACGCTGGAAGACCAGCTGGCTGAGTTGGGACGCGCAAGGAAGTGGGATTTCGTTGAAGTACGTGGAGAAGTTCCTGCGGAAAATCCCGTGCCATCTGAACCGACATTCTATGGCCATCGACTGCAATTGGACCCAAACCTGGATGATCTCTTTTCAAATTTTGCCGCGTCTGTTCGGCGCTCAGTCCGGAAGGCGCAACGCAGCCCTCTCGCGCTCAGCATTAGTAATACGCCGGAATTCGTGGAAGCATTCCTCCGTCTGCACGCCAGAACGCGACGTCGCCACGGCGTTCCCCAGCAATCAAATCATTTCTTCGAAATGATCCAAAAAGTCGTCCTCGAGCCCGGGTTTGGATTCGTGGTGCAAGCGTCTCTAGGCCCAACACCTGTCGCCGCGGCCATGTTTTTCGTTTACGGGAACAGCGCTGTCTACAAGTACGCTGCTTCGGACGAGCGGTTTCAGCAGCACCGAGGGAACAATCTGGTGATGTGGGAAGGAATCAAGGAGCTGAAGCGGCGCGGTGCGCGGCATCTTCATTTCGGTCGCACGTCCTGCAGTAACGATGGTCTGCGGCGATACAAACGCTCCTGGGGCGCAAATGAGGAGCCGGTCTACTATGCCCGTTTCGACACAACGAGCCGCAGTTGGTCGAGAGTAAAACAGGATGTCACCGCCTCGCATGAACACCTTTTTCGCCGGATGCCGCTCGTAGTGAACCGTTTGGCCGGTACCTTGCTTTACCCACACCTACACTAGCTCCTTTCCGAGGTCATTATGCCGCCGAACAACATTCAGGAACACCCGCCTTCAAGCTTGAACGTGCACAACGTTCTCGCCGCGCTTTTCAAGCACAAAAAGAAGATATTGCTGCTCACCGCGATCGGGCTCGTCGCGGGCGCTGCTTATTACTTTTTCTCCACGCCAATTTACCAGTCCAACGCCGCACTTCTTGTCCGATACGTACTCGACCGGAGCATTGTTGATCCAGTCGACGCAAACCCGGGCAAGTCGAAGAACGAAGCCGGCGCGGTCATCGATGCCGAGGTGCAGATATTAAGGAGCTGGGACCTCGCGGTGCAAGTTGCTGAGGCGCTCGGGCCCAAACGAGTGCTTCCTGACAGCGCCGGGGAACCGACGGTGAATAACGCTGCGGGCGCGATCTTCTCCGGGTTAACGGTCACGACAACGAAGGGGAGCAACATCATCTCTGTAGCCTACCAGAATTCTCATCCGCAGGTTACGACCCTTGTTCTGAATGAGCTTATTACCCGCTACTTTACTAAACATCTGGAAGTTCACCGTTCGGCCGGTGCATTCGATTTCGTGAGTGAACAGTCGGACCAGGTGCGAGCGCGTCTGAATCAGACTGAAGACGCATTGAAAGCTTTGAAAAATAAAGCAGGCTTGGTCGCCCTGCCCGCGAGTGTCGCCGCACTCGGGTTGGAAGTAAGCCATTTAAATGAGGAGTCGAATACAGCGGAGTCCGAATTGGCGGAGCAGCGGGCGCGTGTGAACGATTTGATACATGCTAGCGCAGCGCCCGGCGCCTCTCCGGCTGGCACCACACCAGTTTCGTCCGCGCAAGCGTCGGAGGCCGGTCAGTTTCCCGCTGGTACGGCCCAAGGAGGAAGCTCCCCAGCGGTCGAACCCAGCGCCGGCTCCTCCGTCGAGCCCGAAGCTTCGCCCAGTAAAGCACCGGCTGTGGAGACCGAGAAGTATCAGGCTTTGATTGCGCGCTTGGCCGAGCTACGGAAGCTCGGACTTGAACTAAATTCGAAATACACGGCTGCCAACCCATTGGTCAGCGCTAATCAGGAGCAGATCGATTCGCTCGAGAGGGACAGAAAAAGTGCGGAGCGCAAATATCCTACGCTCGCCGCTACCGCTGTGGAATCAAAGAAGGGTGGTGTAGATTTGCCGACAGAAAAGGCAAGGCTCGCCGGCCTCGAAGCCAAGGCGGCCTCGTTGAGAACGCGGCTCATTCAGCTCACGGAGATTGCACCGCAGATCACGGATCTGAAGCGAAACCAGGAGCTGGAAGAAGCCAACTACAAGTATTTCAAAGAAGCGCTGGAGAAAGCCCGCGTCGACGAAGCGCTGGACCCGAGCAAGATGCCAAATATCAGCGCAGTTCAGAAACCTTCTCCTCCTGCGCGGATAACGACAACGCGCGACAAAGTTGCGCTTGGGCTTGCAGTGAGCGGGCTCGCCCTTGGGATGGCGCTCGCGCTTTTGAAGGAGATGCTGCTCAATCACGCTGTCAAACGCCCGTCCGAGTTGGAAGCGCAACTGAGAGTGCCCCTCATGCTCTCCATCCCGTTTGGTGGAGCGAATGGGACCGCTCGCCTGCTGCCGAACTCGCCGAACGGAAACGGGTCGTCGCCTCCAAAGAAGAGGCGGGACCGTCGTAATCTGGTGCCTTGGGACAGTGGCCACTTCATACGCCCGTACGCTGACGCAATCCGAGACCGGCTTGGTCTCTATTTTGAGCTGCACGATCTCACCCGCAAGCCGAAGCTCCTCGGCGTCACTGCTTTTTCGGACGGAGCCGGCGCATCGACACTTGCCGCGGGCCTTGCTGCCTCCCTTTCGGAAGTCGGGGACGGGAAGGTCTTGCTCGTCGATGTCAAACTTGGATCGAGAGACGTTCACCCGTTCTTCAGGGGAGCCCCGGTTACATCGTTACCAGCAGCTCTGGAACCTGAGAAGGAAAAAGAGCCGGCTGCTGAGAACCTCTACCTTGCTACCGTAGGTGCAAACGCTGGCGGGTTGGCACAGCTCGGGTTGAAAAGGTTCTTCGACATGATTCCCAACATCAACGCCAGCGATTACGACTACATTGTATTCGACATGCCGCCGCTCACGCAGATCAGCCCGACCCGGGGCATGGCTGGGTTCATGGACAAAATGCTCCTTGTCGTTCAGGCGGAAGCGGACAACCGCGAAGTGGTGAAGCGCGGGTACGAATCACTCCTGGCGGAGCGCAACAATGTCGCCGTGGTTCTAAACAAGGCGTGCACGTATCTTCCCAAGTGGATAGATAGCAACCGCATCGTTTGACGTGCCGTTTGACGAAACTAGTCCGCGACGTCCGGGCGTTTAGTGCCTTCCTAGGCGGCGCCAAGCAACAAACAACACGGTGCGCGACAATTGATAGACGATTGTGCCTACTGAGGTTCATATCGCACCAGGCATGTT
>JACDHZ010000017.1:19440-27076 GCA_013820755.1 Chthoniobacterales bacterium | reverse complement strand
AACGGTATTTCGTCTCGGCTGAGGTGTTCGCGAAGGAACAGGCGACGATCTTCTCGGCTGAGTGGGTTTATGTCGGCCATCAGAGCCAGATTGCCGCGTCCGGTGACTATTTCGTGCAGGAGGTCGCCGGCGAGAGTCTGATCGTCGTGCGTGATCAGCAGGGCACGATTCGTGGGTTCTATAACGTTTGCCGCCATCGCGGAACACGCTTGTGTGAAGAGCAACGCGGACACGCCGGAGCTATCCAATGTCTTTATCATGCCTGGACATACGCGCTCAACGGGAGACTTATCGGCGCGCCACAAATGGAAAGCGCGCCCGGCTTCGACAAAGCTGACTATTCTCTAGCCGCGGTAAACCTCGCGCTGTGGGAAGGCTTCATCTTTGTGAATCTCGCGGGCCGCCCGACGGCGCTGAAGGAGGTCTTCGCGCCGTTGCAGGGCAAGTTCACCCATTGGAATCTGCCGCAGCTTCGGTCCGCTAAACGCGTCGAGTACGACGTGAACGCGAACTGGAAGCTGATCTTCGAGAACTATTCGGAATGCTATCACTGCCCGGGCGTGCACCCGATGCTGTCGAAGGTGTCGCCTTACGATTCGGCTGAGAATGACTTGTGCGAAGGCCCATTTCTGGGCGGCTTCATGGCGATCACGGAAGGCGCGAGTCTGACGATGAGCGGCAACGCATGCGCGAGGCCGGTGGGCGACATCGGCAGCGAGGATCACGCGCGGGTTTTCTATTACTCCATTTTCCCGAACATGCTGCTGAGCATGCATCCCGATTACGTGATGGTGCATCAAGTCTGGCCGCTTTCACCGGAGCGAACCCGGATTGTATGCGACTGGTTCTTCCATCCCGACGCTTTCGAGAGGGCCGATTTTCATCCGGAGGACGCAGTCGAGTTCTGGGATGTGACGAACAAGCAGGACTGGCATGTGTGCGAGCTGAGTCAGCAGGGCATCGCGTCGCGCGCTTACACGCCAGGACCTTACTCGCCGCGCGAGAGCATCCCGGCAGCATGGGATCGGGAGTACTTGCGGCGGATGTCTTAGACGCCGGCTAAAAAAGTCGCTCTGGCTGCAAGGTAGGTAGCACAGGCATCTTGCCTGTGGGGCGAGCGGGCGTCTCGCCCGGCGTTTCTTTGGCGCTTCACCGGACAAGATGCCCGGTGGCCACACAGCCGAGATGGCTGTGCTACGACTCTAGACGCCCTCTCTAAGCGATGTTGCCTAAACGTGCGGCATTCCTAGCGCGCAAGATGCGGAAGATCGGATAGCTCGCAACGAGCAACGCGACGGAGACTAGACTGTTGCGCGTGTCAGTCACGAGCGCGCCGCCCATGAACGCGATTGAGACGAGCAGCACAAAACCGGTGCTCCATGGATGTCCCCACGCGCGGAATGGCCGCGGCGCGTCCGGTTCACGATACCTCAGCGCGAACAGGCTCAGGTACGTAAAGGTGTAATTCGCAACGAACAGGAACGCCGTAATCGCAATCACGCGATTGTAGGTGCCGCTGACGAGGAACAACGTCGCCGCCGACGCGCTCACGAGCAGCCCAGTCGTCGGCGTTCCTCCGGCGTTGACTCGTTGCCCGGCCGTAAAGCCTGTCTGCTGGCTGAGTGCGTAGAACGTCCGCGACGTGAACATGAGGTAAGCATTGATCGCGCTGAGCAGGGCGATCACCACGAGGCCGCGAACAACAAGGTCGCCCCTAGGACCGAAAATCGCTGCCATCGCAGAACCCGCCGCGAACGGATCGTGCGCCAGCTGAGACATCGGCAAGACGTGAAGCAGCGCATAATTCACCAGCAGGTAGATGACAATCACAGCGCTCACCCCGGCGAAGATACTTCTCGGTAATTGCCGCCCCGGGTCGGTTAGCTCGCCCGCAAAATATACGGGTCCGATCCAGCCGTCGAACGTGAAGATCACGGCCTGCATCGCGAGGATAAACGCTATCAGAAGCGGAACGCCGCCCGGCAACGGCGCGACTGTTCCAACTTCCGAGCGCGACGCGCCAAAAGCAAAGCAGATCGCCACGAAAAAAAGGAACGCGAGTGCTTTCAAGTTGCTCGTCAGATTCTGCGTCCAGCTCGCGCTGCGCACGCCCCGCCACTGGATCAAGGTGAACGCGATCAACACTGCGCATGCGAATGGAAGAACAGTCGACGGAGCTGCGCCTGCTAACGCGCGCACCGATTCGCCGATTACGATCGCAGCCGCCGTGGCGCTCGTGCACGACGAAACCCAGTCACTCCAGCCCACGACAAAACCGAGATACGGACCCAGAGCTCGTCGCACGAACATCGTGTATCCACCTGATTCGCGCGTCATCGCTGCTACTTCTGCGAGCGCATTGGAACCGAGGAGCGCGTAGATACCTCCCGCGAGCCAGACGCCGAGGAACAAACCGGCGGAAGGCAAATGTCCGGCAACTTCGCCGGGCGTGCGCAGAATGCCGGAGCCGATCGTGTTCCCGACCAGAACGGCCACGCCAAAGCCGGCTCCGAGAACACGCAGAAGCGTTCCTCCCGGTGCCCTCTTCACGGTTCGGACCTTGGCACGCCTATCCTCCAGCCATCGCGCCGACGACGAAGAACGGCTCCGCACCCGTCGCCACTGCAACGGGCAGCGGAGTATCAGGTGGCTCATGGGACAGATCCTGCTCGCACGCGAAGAACCTTACGAACGCGCGACGTTTTTGCGTGCCGTGATCCCGGATTGTGCCGCGCAACGCTGGATACCGCGCTTCCAATGCATCGATCACGGAGCGCAGCGTGATTTCGCCCTCGACTTGCAGCTGCACTTCGTCGCCGACTTTGGCGAGCGTCCGCAAATGATGCGGAAGAACGACCCGGATCGTCATGGCAGCGTCTGCGCTTCCACGGACAATACAGCCGGCAAATCGCGCACGATCGGTTTCCAGGTGTCCCCGCCATCCGCCGAGGCGTAAACCTGGCCGCCGGTGGTGCCGAAGTAAACGCCGCAGTCGTCGAATGAATCGACTGCCATCGCGTCGCGCAGCACATTAACATAGCAATCGCTCTGCGGCAGACCATTCGTTAGGCCCTCCCATTCGTTGCCGCCGCTGCGGCTGCGGTAAACGCGGAGCTTGCCGTCGGGCGGAAAATGCTCCGAGTCACTCTTGATCGGCACCACGTAGATCGTCTCGGGTTCATGCGCGTGCACGTCGATCGGGAAACCGAAATCGCTCGGCAGATTGCCGCTCACTTCGTCCCAATCATCACCGGCGTTGTCGCTGCGCATCACATCCCAGTGCTTCTGCATGAAGAGCACGCCGGGACGTGATGGATGCATCGCGATGCGGTGAACGCAGTGACCGACTTCAGCATCGGGATCGGGTAATTCGTACGGCGATTTAAGACCGCGGTTGATCGGCTGCCACGTCTTGCCGCCGTCATCAGTGCGGAAAGCGCCCGCCGCTGATATCGCGATGAAGATGCGTTCCGTGTTCATTGGATCGAGCACGATCGTGTGCAGACACATTCCGCCAGCGCCCGGTTGCCAGAGATTGCCTTTCGCGCCGCGCAGTCCGGAGAGTTCCTGCCAGGATTTCCCTGCGTCGGTTGTCCGAAAGAGCGACGCGTCTTCGGCGCCGGCGTAGACCGTGTCCGGATCGGTCAGCGACGGCTCGAGATGCCAGACGCGCTTGAACTCCCACGGATGCTGGGTGCCGTCATACCACTGGTGTGTGCCCGGCACGCCAGCGTAAACGAACTCGTTGCCGACCGGCTCCCACGATCTCCCGCCATCATCGGAGCGTTGGATCTGCTGCCCGAACCAGTCGCTGGTTTGAGACGCGTAGATGCGGTTCGGATCAACGGGCGAGCCCCTCAGGTGATACATCTCCCAGCCGGGAAAGTGCGGGCCATCGATCTGCCAGTCCCTCCGCGCGCCATCGGACGTGAGGATGAATGCTCCCTTGCGTGTGCCAACCAAAACTCGAACGCTGCCCATGCGCTAATTTCTAACGCTGTAGGCCATCGGTCATCAATGCCATTGCGCAAGCCTGTAAAGCCTGGGTGACCCCCAACGACGTTCCCCCAAAGATCTGCGGCGATGCAGCTGTCATAAGGATGAGGATTTATGCAGATTCAAATCTGCCCGAGCCCGAGGAACTCGCGCGCGGTTCCCGATAACAGCTGCGCTTTGTCAATCGCGGAAAGGCCATCGAGCGCCCCGATGAGTTCACCGGGCTCGGATTCCCCCAGGGGGAATGGGTAATCGGAGCCGAGCGCAACACGCCGCGACCCGAAGAGCTTGAGCAGCAGGCGGAAGGCGTCGGGGTCATGCACAAGTGAGTCGACATAAAACCGCGCGGGCGTTTCGCCAGTGGCGAGATAGCTTCGCGGGTTCACATCGTTGTCCGTCGCGACGAGATCGGGACGCACATGGAAACCATGTTCCATTCGCCCAATTGTGAATGGGAACGAGCCGCCGCCGTGCGCGAACGCGACTCGGAGTTTCGGAAACCGCTCGAACACTCCTCCTAACATCAGGCACGAGATCGCGAGGCAGGTCTCAGCTGGCATGCCGACGAGCCACGGCAACCAATATTTCGGCATGCGCTTCTTACCGAGCATATCCCACGGATGCACAAAGATGGCTGCACCGAGCTGCTCAGCGGCGCTCCAAACGACGTCGAGTGACCGGTCATCGAGATTCCGGCAATCAGGGTCGTGGCAATGCTCATTTGCATCGACATGCGTTCCGATCTGCACTCCACGCATTCCGAGTTCTCGAACGCATCTCTCCAATTCCCGCGCGGCGAGGTCCGGGTCCTGAAGCGGAATTGTGCCGAGGCCGGCGAAGCGTGTCGGGAATGCGCGCGCCACTTCCGCGATGTGGTCGTTCAGAAAAAGCGACAGATCGAGCGCGTCCGCCGGTTTAGCCCAATAGCTGAACATGACCGGCACCGTTGAGAGCACCTGCATCGAAACGCCGGCGCGATCGCAGTCCTCGATGCGACGTTCCGGATCCCATGCGTTTTCGCTGATCTCGCGAAATTGTTCATTGCCTTTCATTATGCGGGCGCAGCACGGCTTATGATGTTCCAACCGGACGAATCCGCTGTAGCCGTACCTCGCGTCGAGATCCGGCCAGTCCCGCGGCAGGATGTGTGTGTGCAGGTCGATCTTCATGGACCGAACCGGTCTGGCGCAACCAGCCGAACTAAAATGGCTTCACCGGCTCCGGCTTCTGGACTTTGTGGCCGCAGCGTTTGCACGTACGACGCTCATCGGTGCTCCAGAAGTCGAGCATCGCCTGGCTGAAATGCTGCACGATATCCGCGCAATCAAAGTGAATGTCTTCGACCAGCGCTTCGCAGTGATCGCAGTAGAAGATGACGTGCTCCGTCTCGCCTGCAGGTCGGCGGCGTTCCACCACGACGCCGATGGTATCGGGCGGACGCACCGGCGCGTGCGGCACATTCGGCGGGATGAAGAACGTGTCGCCTTCACGCACCAGGTGATCGACGATGTGATCGCCTTCGCGGATGCGCACTTTGATGTCGCCCTTCAGTTGGTAGAAATACTCTTCGGAATCGACGAGGTGGAAATCGTTCCGCGCGTTCGGGCCGACAATGACCATGACGAAAAAATCGCGGCCGTCGTACAGATAGCGGTTGCTGACCGGCGGTTTAAACAGTTCGCGATTCTCCTCGACCCACTTCTTCAGGTTGATCGGCGGCAGCACCGAGGATTGCGCGCTGCTCGGTGAGGCGGATGATGGCGCAGCGGGAGGGGCTTCGACGAGCTCAGGCATACCAGCAGGCTATTTCCCGGTGTGGAAAGCGTCAACCATCGAGGGAACGTCGAACGTTGAACGTCGAACGGTGACTTCGCTCGGAATGACGGAGTTCCGCGCATCGCGCGTTGACGCGCGGTCGTCTGCAGCGCGAGTATCGCGATATGCCGCCGCTGACTTACGCGAACTACCTCGATCTCGAGAAGCTGCTCACCCTGCAAACACCGCGCTCCAGCCCGGCCGAGCACGACGAGATGTTATTCATCGTCATCCACCAGACATACGAGCTCTGGTTCAAGCAGCTGTTGCACGAATTTGAGAAGGTGAAACGCGACTTCTCCGCCAGCCGATTGTTCGACGCGATTCATTCGTTCAAGCGCGCGCGCACGATCATGAAAACGCTCGTGGGACAGATCGACATTCTCGAGACGATGACGCCGACTTCGTTCTCCAGCTTTCGCGATCGGTTGGATACGGCGTCAGGCTTTCAATCGATCCAGTTTCGCGAACTGGAGTTCATGCTCGGCTACAAACGAGCGTCGACGTTCACGCACGTGCCGCCGGACATGCCGGGTTTCGAGCGCCTGAAGCAGCGGCACGTGGAGCGCACTGTGATCGATCACTTTTATGATTTTCTCGCGACCCGCGGGGCGCAGATTCCGGACGATCTGAGGAACCGCGATCTGACGCAGCCGAACACGGCCGATGAGCGCGTGCAGGCAGCGATTCTCCAGCTCTACAAGACATCACCGGAAGTTTCGATTTTGCTCGAATTGATGACCGACTTCGATGAAGGCCTCCAGGAATGGCGTTATCGACATATCAAGCTGGTCGAACGCACGATCGGCGCGAAGAAAGGAACCGGCGGCTCGCCCGGTGTGCCGTTTCTGAAGGAGTCGCTGTTCAATCCGATCTTTCCGGACCTGTGGGCGATTCGTTTGGAAATGTGATGCACCGTGCTGTCGTCAACCGTCACGCGGATTAGCTGCGGGCTTCGCTGACTCGCGACGGGGCATTGCCCAGAGCTGCCACCACCCGTACGGTCGTCATCTTGATGACGCAGCTACCTTCACGAGCTACCGCGGAGCAGCTCGATGCGGCCGATCCGCTCCGGCGGTTTCGCTCGCGGTTCTTCATCCCCGAGGGGCAGATTTATCTCGACGGGAATTCGCTCGGCCTGCTCTCGCACGACGCGGAGCGGACCTTAATGGCGGTGCTGGAGAAGTGGAAGAGGGGCGGGATTGGCGGCTGGCTGGACGGAGATTCACCGTGGTTCACGATGGCGGAAACCCTCTCCGCACGTGTCGCGAAACTTGTCGGCGCGGAACCAGACGAGATTGCGATCGCGAACTCGATGACGATCAATCTCCACCAACTGCTCGCGACATTGTACAAACCCGATGCCAAACGCCGCAAGGTGCTGATCGACGCGCACAGCTTTCCGACCGACCGCTACGCACTTCGCAGCCATCTCCGGCTGCGCGGAGTCGACCCGGACGAAAACATAGTAATCGCCCCGGCAGGCAATTCGCGGTTCCTCGATGAAGGCGAGATCGAGAAGGCGCTCGCCAACCCCGAGTTGCAGATGGCGCTGTTTCCATCAGTGGTCTACACGACGGGCCAGCTGCTCGACCTCCAACGGCTCTGCCGTGCGGCACGCGCGAACGGCGTGATCATTGGAATCGACATGTCGCATTCGGTGGGCGTGATGCCGCACGCACTCGATGATTGGGGCGCGGACTTCGCGGGGTGGGGGCACTATAAATTCGTGAACGCGGGACCTGGATCCGTCGCGGGGCTGTTCATCAACCGAAGGCACTTCGCGGAAGATGGTCGGGTTGATGCGGGGCTCGCGGGCTGGTGG
>JACDHZ010000017.1:0-19430 GCA_013820755.1 Chthoniobacterales bacterium | reverse complement strand
CTGGTGGAGCGTGCACAAGGAAAGCATGTTCGAAATGTCGGACGAGTTCTTCCCGGGCATCGGAGCGTCGGCGCTGCAAATCGGCACGCCTGCGGTGTTGAGCATGGCGCCGATTGATGGCGCACTGCAGCCAATCGAAGAAGCCGGACTCGACAGAATCCGCGCGAAGTCGCTCGCGATGACGGAATTCATTATCGATGCTGTCGACTCGGAACTTGCGAAGTTTGGCTTTCAAGTCGGCACGCCGCGCGAGCCGCAGCGACGCGGCGGTCACGTCTCCTTGATCCACGAGGACGCGCAGCCGATGTGTCTTGCATTGCGCGCACAAGGAGTGATTCCCGATTTCCGTAAACCGGACGTGGTGCGCTTTGCGCCTTCGCCGCTCTATAACAATTTCGCTGATTGCTGGGACGCGATGGAGATCCTGAAAGAGATTGCCACGTCGCGCTCTTACGAACAGTTCGAAGGCGCTGCGTCCCTCGTGACCTGATGCAGATATTCGATATCTCGCGCACGCTGTCGGCTGATCTCGCGGAATGGCCTGGCGACGAAGTGTTCCGATTCAAGCTCAATGGAAGGATGGCGGGCGGCTCGAGCGTGAACGTCGGAATGATCAGCATGAGCCTTCACAACGGCTCCCATGCCGACGCGCGGTATCACTTCGAGGACGACGGCTGGAGAATCGAGCGGGCGCAGCTGCAGACTTATCTCGGCCCGGCGATCGTGGTCGATCTGTCGCACAAATACGGCGGAAACTCGGTTCAACAGATAACGGTGAGCGATCTTGACGCGTGGGCGAATGAGCTGATGCAGGCCCCGCGATTGCTGGTGAAGACGAACGTCTGGCGCGACTCAACCGTTTTCCCAAAAGAGATCCCCACTGTCTCTGTGGAAGTGCCTGCTTGGCTGCAAAGACGAGGAGTGAAGTTGCTGGGTCTCGACGTGCCTTCCGTGGATCAGATCACGTCTAAGGATTTGCGGAACCATCATTCCATCGCGGCTGCCGGGATCAGCATTGTGGAATCACTCGATCTGAGCGCTGTGGATGCGGGTCACTACAATTTTGTCGGCTTGCCGCTGAAGATCGCGGGCGGCGATGGGTCTCCGATACGCGCGATCCTCTGGCGCGATTAAGGCAAATTGTGCCGACGCAGGGGAACGCCGGTCCGTCACTGATCGAGCGGCGGAGCACCTTCTGGATTGTGGTGGCGCTGATAGCGCTGCTGTTCGCGACAACGAACCTGCCATGGACGCTTGACGATTACGATCAGGCGAAGCAGGCGTTCACCTCCTTCGAGATGGTGAACGAAGGACACTGGTTTTTCCAGCACACGCCTAACGAGAAGATCGCCACGAAGCCGCCGCTGGTGGGATGGATTTCGGCGGCGACATACGGAGCAACGCGCAACTGGGAGATCGCATGGCGACTGCCGTCGATAGCGGCGGCGATCGCACTCGCGGTTTTAGTGACCCGAGCGGCGACAGATGCGTACGGCGCGGCTGCCGGCTTGATCGCGCTGAGCGCATTCGGGTTAAACATGCTCTCGCCGCGATTGGCGACACTTGTCCGCACGGATATGCCACTCGCACTGGCGTTGTTCCTGCTGGGTCTGCGGATCTGGAGCAAGATTCGCAACGCGGAACCGTGGGATCGTGGTGATCGGTTGATGATGTTCGCGATGCTTACAGCGGCGATGCTCATCAAGGGGCCGATCGTTTATGCATTCCTGTCGCCTGGGATTGTCGCGTTCGCGTGGTGGAAGAGTGCGCGCCAAGAGACAGTTAGCGCGTGGTGCGGCTGGTGGCCTTGGATAGGATCGCTAGCCGTGTTTCTCACGTGGGTTGCTGCTGGAATCGCATGGACGCCGGGGTTCTATGAACAGGTGGTTCTGCGCGAATTCGCAGGGCGTTTCAGCGAAACAGTTCATCGGCCGCAGCCGATCTACTTTTATCTGCCGCACGTGTTGCACAAATTTGCGCCGTGGAGCGTTCTTGGGATCGCGCTGGCATTCATTGGATGGTGCGGGAAGAAGCCAGCTGCTGAGAATCGCTCCCGTGTGCCAGCGGATGTAGCCTGGCTCCTCTGTTGGAGCTTTGGCGGGCTGCTGGTGATGTCGCTGATTCCTTCAAAGCGCGTCGATCGCATCTTCCCGATCGTGCCCCCGCTTTGCCTGCTCGTCTCGGCAGGAGTGGCGAAGCTATCCAACCTCGTGCCGCGCGTTCGGAGATGGACGCGTGTCACCCTGATTTCCGCGTGCGTCATCGCTACGGGGTACGCTGTACAACGTCTAATTCCTGCGTATCGTTCCGCCGACTTTGCCTTGGTCGAGTTCAGCACGGAAGTCCGGCGGGAGGCTGCCGCCCGCGGCCTGCGTTACGAGGTGATTGGCGGCCCGGAAGAGGGGCTGCTGCTTTATCTGCGGCGGACACATTTTGCAAAAACGCACGAAGCGATCAGCCGCTGGAATACGGGTTCAATCGATGCACTGGTTGCGCCCGCGGAAAAACTCGCACTCCTGCTGAGCGAGCTGCCAGGCGCAAGCGCATCCGGATTGGAGGGGTCGATCACTGTCGGTGAACGCCGACGCACCTATGTCTTCCTGACGCGTTCATCACCATAGTTTAGAAGGACGGGCGGAAACCGACTCGACAATGCTCAACTACGCGCGAATCGTTCATACGTTTGAGCGAGACGACGTCATTTCCGAAAGGCGAAATCGAAGCGCTGTGGTGTCCGTGGCGAGTGGAGTATTTCGAGAACGAGGAGCGCAACCCCGACTTCCTCACCGATGCGGCGCAGGCAAGTGACGACGGGGCGCATCTGGTCCTTACACGCCGTAAGACGGCTTTCCTCATGATGAACCGTTATCCGTACGCGGTCGGGCACCTGATGGCCGTGCCATACCGAAAGACTGGCGACGCAGCCTCGTTAGGCGAAAACGAGGTGGCCGAGCTTTGGCAACTCGCAATGCACGGCCAAACATTGCTGCGTGAAGCGATGAAAGCGCAGGGCTTTAATATTGGCTTGAATTTAGGCGAGTGCGCGGGCGCGGGCGTACCGGATCACTTGCATCTCCACATCGTGCCACGATGGAACGGTGATACAAATTTCATGCCGGTGCTATCTGGGACGCGTATGCTTTCGGAAGGCTTGCAGAGCCTCTTCGACAAACTGCTGCAGACACAGGAGCGGCTCGCCACACGTGCCATTAAATGAACGAGCCAGTCGCACCTCCACCGCAGCGAAGTCGCTCCGGCTGCTTCGCGAAAGGGTGCATGACAGTCGTCGTTCTGTTTCTGTTGCTCGGGGTCGCATTCATAGGCGGCGGATATTGGGCGCTGCGGCACCTGCAGAATCAATACTCGGCGACGGAGCCGCTGACGTTCGGAGACGTCACGAGCAAGGAGAGCACGCTGGTTCAGGCGTCAAAGACCGAGCAGGCTCCCACTGCGGACGGCGCGATTTCACCTCCGGTCCCGCAGGAGCAACAGCAAACGCCCAGCATCGCTTCCGAGCCTTATACAGATGTTCGCGCGCGGTGGAGGGCATTCGAGAAAGCTGGTAAACGCGGCGACCGTGCACGCGTCGAACTGACCGCGAACGACATCAACGCTTTGATAGCCGGTGACCCGAAGCTGAGCGGCAAGGCCTTCGTCTCCATCGCAAACAATGCCGCGCGCGTGCAGGTAAGCGTTCCCCTCAATAACGTGATTTTGATGGAAGGTCGCTATTTGAATGGTGAAGCGACAGTCGAAGCTTCGCCCGACGGTGATCCGCGAAAGGCTCGGATTTCAAGCGTTATCATGAGCAATCAGGCAGTGCCTGAATCGTTCTCGATCGACGACTGTTCGGCTGGTCATCGATCCGCGGCTTGATGACGAATTGGCTCAACGACACGCACGTCACCGGTCTTACTATTCAGGACAACCGTGTAATCGGCGAGACCGGCCGTTAGGCAGGCGAGCTGGGCCGTCGCATATCACTGCATAATCTCGCGCACAAACACGTTCAATTGCCCGTCGGATTGCTTCCGCACTTCGGTGATTTCATACGGGCGAGCTTCGTCGCGACTGACAACAGAACCTTGCGCGGGAGGCGCGTAACCGGCGGGAAACTCAACGATGATACGTGTCGAAGAGGGTGCCCCAAGGCGTAACATCGCTTGGGCGGTGTTGCTCTTCGGCCGCAGCACCGCGCGATTCGATTCCGCGAAGTTCACGACGAACTGCCCTTTCAAGTAAACGCGCTCGCGAGCAAGGCCGCGATCGGCCACGTCGGATAAATCCGAGGGCGTGACCAACCGACCGATGGGCATTTTGCCCGCGGGATATGTTTTCCATGTGCCGCCGCCAGCCGTGGAGGCTAATGCAACACCGGGCGCCACGGGAGCAGCAGTCGGCGCAGCACCTGGAGCGGTGGCTGCGCCGGGCGAAACTGCAGCTACCGCTGTCGGAACGGAGCCGGATGGAATCGCTGGCGGCTTGGCAGCTGTCGGCGAAGCTGCCGCCAGCGCGGGCAGCGCGTTCGCCGCGATCGTTGCCGCTGGGCGGGGCCGCCCGGGGGCAGGCGCAGGTGAACCCGCGGGCTTGTCATTCTTCGCAACAACAGTCGTTTCTCTAGCTTGAGAGGCAGCCACCGAAATTGTTGGCGTCGCCGCTGCGATTTTTGGCAGCTCGACCGGAACAGCTGACTCAACGCGAACCAATTCGTTCGCAGGCGCGACGCTCGCAGTTGGAGACGCGAGGCCTGGGATAGGCACCCCGCGACCGCGCGGCCCGGATTTCTCTCGATAGCTGGCGTAGCGCACTTCGGCTTCGCGGCGTAATTCGTTTTTAAACAGCGGCCACCCCGCAGCCATGTTTAATTGATACGGAGGCTCGAGACTGAAGGTGCCCCGGCCTTGGGTGACAGTGTAGCTGCCGTAGAGTAGCGGCACTGTGGTGAGTAGCAGACGGCCGTCAGGGAGGCGCTCAGCATGCACCACGACAGAGAGATCATGAGAGCGCTCGAGCTTAATTTCGAGGCCTGTCGCTAGCGTCTCCTTCATCAGAGGCACCGCTTGCGCGTCCGCTGGATACACGTGTTCCATCAGAAGTTCGCCGTAATCGATCGCATCAGTAAGGGCGACCATGCCGGAGGTGAATAAGTCCTTCGGCCCGAGCTGACGGGCAGCCATGATCGTAAATTGCCCCACGACATATGGCACGTGGCCGGCCACGCCCTGGTAATTCCGGATATAATTCCGGGCGAGATCTGCGTTCGCCTTCGCTAATTCCGTCGGGCGCATGTTGCTGTAGCGCTCGTGCAGTTTTTTTGGGTCCAGAAATTCGCCTGGCGGCGCAGCAGTCAGTTGGAATCTCTTCGGCTGCTCAATTTTGTGCAGCCTCTGGAGAATGCGATAGCTATCCGGTCGTTCCGGTTGATTGAAGATATAGTAACTGCCGAGCCACGCCGCGAGCGCAAAGCCGGTCAGTAAGAGGATCGCGATTGTCCAGCCGAAGAAGTTGACTCTTCCGCGTGGCCGGCCAAATGGTTCGTCGTATCGAAAAACCGTATGATCCATCAGAAGAGGATCGACGAGAGGGTTAAGCTGATCGCGCTGCTTCGAACGATGTTCCGCAGCCGCAGGTGCGTGCGGCATTTGGGTTCACGATCTGAAAACCAGTGCCCGTAAGCCCATCGCGGTAGTCTAACGTCGCGCCACTCAATAGTTTTGCGCTCTCGGGATCGACGAAAAACTCCACGCCATTCCGCTCGATCACCGCATCCGCCGGTTGTCTCACGTCGAGCAACATCTCGTACTGCAGACCGGAGCATCCGCCTTTCGCAATCCCCACGCGCAGGCCTTTGCCTTCTGCATCGTTGTTTAATTCGAGCAGCGAACGAAGGTGGTCCACAGCGCTGTCCGTGACATCAATCATCAGTGCGTCGAACGTACTGTGAGCCTCCGCCAAGTCAATTGGGCGCAACCGCGCAGCGTTTGACTGTGAAGCACTCGCGCTGATAGCCGCGGGCATCTTCATTCAACGTTGGACGTTGCACGGTGAGCGTTCGACGTTTGTACCTCCGCCGCTGCCAATGAGCCGTATTCAACTCCTCCCCGAGACACTCGCCAGTCAGGTCGCTGCGGGCGAGGTCGTGGAGCGCCCCGCCTCGGTCGTTAAGGAATTGGTCGAGAATAGCCTCGACGCGGGCGCTCGAAAGATCGAGGTCAGCATCCAGCGCGGAGGCATCTCACTGGTGCGCGTGGTTGATGACGGCTGCGGGATGGATGCGGACGACGCGCTGCTTAGCCTTGAACGTCATGCCACCAGTAAAATTCGGTCGGTTGCGGATCTCGCGGCAATCAGCACTCTCGGTTTCCGCGGCGAAGCACTGCCGAGCATTGCAAGTGTATCGCGGTTTCGCCTGACAACACGTGAGGCGGGTGCGGTGGCCGGAAGCGAGATCGTAGTAAACGGCGGTCGCATCGTCACCGTCCGCGCCGGCGGTGAAGCGCCCGGCACGCAGTTAGAAGTGCGGTCTCTCTTCTTCAACCTCCCGGCCCGGCGGAAGTTCCTCCGGTCCGCAAACACAGAGAGCCGCAACGTTGAACATCAATTACAACTTCAGGCCATCGGCCATCCGCAGGTCGGCTTCACCTTCCTGCGCGATGAACGGCTCGTCCTGCAGCTTCCGCCGGTTGCGTCGTTGCGCGATCGTATTCGCGATCTGCATGGCGCGGAGCTGGTCGCGCGGCTGCTAGAGGTGAAGGCGAGCGGGCCGCAAACGAAGTTTGAGATATCGGGCCTCACCGGGCGAGCCGGCCTCGGTCGTTCGACGCGCAGTCAGCAGCTGGTGTTTGTGAACGGCCGCGCGATCGAGAGCCCGGTGGTTACCGGCGCCTTAAGGGAGGGCTATCACACAACGCTGATGAAAGGGCAGTTCCCGGTAACGTTCCTTTTTTTGAAAATGGATCCTATGGCGGTGGATGTAAATGTCCATCCCGCTAAACGCGAAGTACGTTTTCGCGATCCAGCCGGCGTTCGTGAAGCCGTAGTCGAAGCGATTCGGCAGACACTAGAAAGTGGGCGTTGCGACTGGCAGGAGCAATTCCGCGCGCCGGAAATTCTGCCGCAGGCGCAAACTGCCGCTGCGCAGATCCCATCTTCATTCCCTTCCATGCGCGAATTCGAGGTAAACGTGGCGAATCTCCATCGGCACTTTCAGCCGTCCGCGACACCAGAACACGAGGATCGCGAAGAGCTTCGCGGAGGAGGCCCTGCTCTGAACCTGGTCCCGAAGAGCGCGTGGCGCACCGCTGCTGCCGATGATTCCGGTGAGCTGCCCGCTGAGCAGAAACTAACCGCGGTCTCACACGATCATCAGTTTCAGTTCATCGGTGTTCTGAACAAACTCTACGTGCTGATGGAGAATGCGAACGGCCTCGTGCTCGTTGATCAACATGCGGCACATGAGCGCGTGTTGTTCGAGGAATTGCGGCGGCGAATCGAGGAGAAAGGCGTCCCATCGCAGCGACTTCTTTTGCCGCAGACGTTCGACCTTCCGCCGCGGGATGCCGAGTGGGTCGAGCGCAACCTGTCCACACTGCAGAAAATGGGAATCGGGGTTGAGCCATTCGGTGCGCAGACATTCAAAGTCGACAGCCTCCCGACGTTCCTCAATTCGCCCGACGCTGCGACATTCATGCGCGACGTGATCGATGAACTACGGAGTGCGAGCAACAGCAGTTCGTCTGTTCGGCTCGGCGAAGATATGATCGCGAAGACGGTCTGCCGTCACGCGGTCAAAGCGAATGATCCGCTACGATATCTGGAGGTTGAGAAATTGATCCGGGACCTGCTCGAATGCGAGTTGCCGTATTGCTGCCCGCACGGCCGCCCGACGATGATCCAAATCTCTAACGCAGAGCTGGAAAAGAAATTTGGGCGAAAGGTATAGCGCGACAGGCCTCGCGCTCTATGGCCGCCAATACTTGGCGAGCAATGCTTTGATGCCGGGCGTTTGGAGCCGGAAATCTTCTTCTTCGTGCATCGGGAGCTCAGGAAACCACTTCCAAAGGAACATACCGGCGAGGAACCGATGTTTACCAGTAAGTGAGAGCGCAGCCTCGATGCATCGCTCCTGGATCTGTGTCGCGTTCTCGCCGCCTGTCACGAAACTCCACGGCTCCGCGGCGGCGCGTGCATTCTCATTGTAACCCAGTTCGACGAAGATGAACTGCTTGCCGCCGTTCCGCTGTGAAAAGCGGTCCAACTCAGCGCAACGGCGCTTCCAGCCGTCAGCGATCTCCGACGCGCCAGGCTGTGCTGCTGACGTCAGTGGAAAATATGCAAGCACCCCTAGGTAATCGAGCGCATCCCAGAACTTGACTTGATCATACTCGTTCCAGTTCGCGCCGTATGTCAGCTTCCCGAAATACACCTGCCGCACCGCCGAGATGATCCGCAACCACCGATCGGTAAACTTCTGTGCGTGCGTGAATTCTAGCCCGACGCAGAACACCGCCGCACGATGTGCCTGTGCGACGCGCGCCATCTCGACGATCCATGTTTCGTATTCCGAAAAGAACCGCTCCCACTCGCCGCTTGTGTCGAACTTGATCTCGCCGCGCCAGCTGAACTTTGAGCCCCAGTAGGCGATGTGCGGAACCACCATTACGGACAGCCCGCGCTCCTGCGCCCAGTCGAGAGACACCGTGATGTGGCGGTTTTCATCGATCGTCCGGAAGCGCACGTGACCATCGTCGCCGATCCGGGCGTAAGGATGAATGGCAAAGCTGTTCGCGCCTAACGACTGCAATTCATCAAGGGTGCATGCCATTTCCGGCGTCTGCCACTCCGTGCCCCACGTCTGACACGAGACGGTTACTCCCTTGAAGAACGGCTCAGACGCTCCGCTGGCAGTGGGGAGAAGCGCTAGCCACGACAAGATCCACACCGCGCCGCTGATCCCGAACTTCGTGTAATTCTCCATCTGCATCCGCAAAATGCTTACCGCGCGCGCAGACGAAAGCGGACGTCCTCGTCGCCGCGTCACACGCGGACCGCGCTGCCGGCGTATGACCTGACGTAGTTCGACACTTTTACGCGATGTCCGAGACTTCTTCAAATTGCCCGAGCGGCCGGTTTTTCCGAACGCGGTTCCACTCGAAGGACTTCCCATTCATCGCGATGTAGACGCCCGCGGGCAACACCTGCACGAAGGAGAGAGCGCTGCCGAGATTGAATAGGCCATCCGAGCTGCCAAACGCATACGGGATCATCGCTCCGGTCAGCACGATTGTCTTGCCGGAAACGGCGCCCGCAATTTTGGCAGCCGTGTCTGTCATCGTGTCGGTGCCGTGCGTGATGACGATGCGGTCTTCTGCACATTGCAGGCAATTCTGCACGATCAGCCCGCGATCGGCGTGAGTCATCTCCAGGCTGTCGATCATCATCACAGTGCGAATCGTTACGTCGATTCGTGAGCGTCCGAGCTGCAGCATTTCACCGATATGTGTGTCCTTGAAGAAGAGTGATCCGGTGAGCTCGTCGTATTCTTTATCGAACGTGCCGCCGGTGACGAGAATGCGGATGGGCATGGAAGATTGGGTGCGGAGGGAGCAGGCTAGGTGTTACAATGAAGCGCTCGCAGGTGCACTAGAGGAGTTCTTTCGACTTGGCATCGCAGTAGCAGAGTTGTTTCGATCACACAGCTTGAGCGGAAGGAGCGCGACGCGATTGGGTCACGCGCGGGCCAGAGTTGTGGCAGCCGTCATCTTTGCATCGAGCGCGACGTCTTTCTCAGCCGGTGCAACAATGCCAATACGCCACGTTTGCACAACGAAGAACACCCAGAGCGCGACAGCGGGATAGAACTTGACCGAAATCAGCAGCGTCCAAACTCCGGACGTGAGCACTGGCAGCTGAAACGGCAGCTTCCACGCGATGAGGCAGAGCGAGAGCGCCGTGATCCAGCGCCAATGGCCGTGCACACTCCCCTCCAGAAGAAGAAGCAGCACGAGCACCAGAGAGGGAAGCAGATACACGAAATGATGCTCCCAAGAAACTGGTGCGATAAGAAAGATCATGAAAAGATATAGCGACATCAGGATGTCGATTTGCCGCAACGAATGAGGGATACGCCAGCAGCGGACCGACGCCCACACTGTAGTTATGAAGACGCCGCCCGAGAGGAGATTGATCAGCGGCTTCACAAGCGCGGGTGCAGCTACGAGCGGCTTGTTGAAAGGGTTCGGCATGAAAGCGCGCGCGACGAATGCGCGTATGTTTTGGTTCCATGGGCCGGGGTGCGCCTCTGCGCCCATCGGGAGCACCTTCACGAGCCAATCATTCCAGATGCCGTGTGGTAAAAAGATGAATGACGCAGCACACGCGAGCGCGAAGAGCGCGAGTGTCCACGCCGCGGCCATGTAGCGGCGGCGGAGCAGGAGTGGGAGGACGAGCAGGGCTGGATACGTTTTGATCACAATTGCGAGCGCGAGAGGAATCGCGATCGCCAACGCGCTGCCGTTGCGCTTCAGCGCGTTCCACATGACCGCGAGGCAGACAAGCAGCAGGAAGTTCACCTGCCCCAAATGCATGGTAACAACAGCCGGATCGAACAGCAGCACGTAGACCGCAGCCAAAGCAGCGGTGAGCTGGCTGGGCGCGTGTGCGAATTCTTCGCGGAATAGCGGGGCAAAAAGAAACGCGATCGCGCCAAGCAGGCAGAGATGATTGACAACAAGCATCAGTGCCTTCGCGGTGTCGTAGTCGAAGAGATGCAGCGGGAAGAAGACTAGCAGGCTGGGCGGTGGATAGACGTATGGCGGAACAGGCCTTCCAAGTGCGACCGCCTGTTCCTCAAATGCGTTTTCGCCGTAAGGCGAGCGATGTTGATCGAATACCGATTTAGTCGCGGAGTACAGAGGCGGGAAATCGATGGCCGGTTGAGTCCAGCATTCCAGGCCGTGGGCTATCAAAAACGGCACGTAGGCGAAGACCACCAGCCAGAGCAACGCTTTGCTGCCGCGCCTGCGGTACTCAGCGAGACACGATGCAGTTTTCGCGGCTTCGATCATGATTACGGAGCATTGAAGCCAGCGTGGCAGCGTCTGCTCGATGCTACTCGCGCCCGAGTGCACCGGCGCCTTCCGGCTTTGCGAGAGCATTTATGCCGCTGATCTTTCGGTACAACGTGAGCGCCTGACCAACGACCTGGTCCATGTTGTAGTATTTGTATGATGCCAGCCGGCCGACGAAGTGGAGACCGGGCGTCTCATTCACGAGCGCCTGATACTTCGCATTGATCTCGGCATTTTGCGGACGAGGGATCGGGTAATATGGGTCGCCCTCGGCACGTGGATATTCGTAAACGATGCTGGTTTTCTCGTGCTCCTGCCCGGTGAGATATTTGAATTCAGTCACACGCGTGTGGTCGAAGTCGTTTGGGTAATTAATGACTGGTGCTGATTGAAACACCGGCTTGTCGTGTGTCTCGTGACGGAACTCCAGGGAACGGTACGGGAGTTTTCCGTAGCGATAATCGAAGAACTCGTCAATCGGCCCTGTATAGATCATCTCCCGGTAACGCACCGACTCTTTGATGTCGCGGTAGTCGGTGCTGACCCGGATCGTGATGTTCTCGTGATCCAGCATATTCTCGAACATCCGGGTAAACCCATGCAATGGCATATACTGGTAGGCGTCGCTGAAGTAGCGATCATCGCGATTCGTGCGGACTGGGATCCGCGCTGTGACTTGCGAGCTGAGTTCTGAGGGGTCGAGACCCCATTGTTTACGGGTATAGCCGCGGAAGAATTTCTCGTACAAATCGCGCCCGACCGTGCTTACGACCACATCTTCGGACGTGCGGATATCGCCTACTTTTTCAGCGACCCCAGCGAAGAATCTTTCCAGTCCCTCGGAATCGAGGTCCAATCCGTACAGCGTATTGACTGTGTCGAGATTGATTGGGATTGGCAGCAGTTTCCCTTCGACGAATGCGCGGACACGATGCTCAAATTTCCGCCACTCCGTGAACTGCGACAAGTAATCGAAGATCTCTTTCGAGTTCGTGTGAAAGATGTGCGGTCCATACCTGTGGACGAGCACTCCAGCGGCATCCGGGTGATCGTAGGCGTTTCCTGCGATGTGCGGCCGCCGGTCGACGATTAGCACCTTCTTGCCAGCATCGCGCCCGAGCCGTTCTGCGAGAACGCTTCCGGCATATCCCGCTCCGACAATCAAATAATCGTACATGATTTAATCGCAACGGCTCCCCCAGCCAAAGCGCCGGAGAAATTAGCAGAGAGCGGCACGACCGGTAGCGAAAGTTCCTTGCGCGGTTGAGGCGACTCGCCGTGTTGGCGGGCACCTATGTTACGCCTCGCGATTGCTTGCGCTTTGTGGCGCGAATTCTAGCTTGGCGCCGTTTGCACCGCCATGAACGATTTTCTTGTTTCTGTTCTGCTCGGGATCGTCGAAGGACTTACCGAGTTCCTGCCGGTCAGCTCGACTGCACATCTGCGGATTTGCGAGGCGCTGCTTCATCTGGACCTGCAGGACAGCTTCTGGAAATCCTACAGCATCGTGATTCAACTGGGTGCGATCCTCGCACTGCCTGTTTATTTCCGCAGTCGCATCGTCGATCTCATCACCACTTTTCCGCGTGGAATGCGTGGCGACCGCACACTGCTAACGCACCCGTTAAGCCTCACACTGATCGCCTTTGTGGTGACGGCGATCCCGTCATACCTGCTCAAGAAGCAGATCGGCCAGAACCTCGAGAGTCTCACTGTAATGGCGTGGGCGCTCCTGATCGGAGGTATCGTAATGTGGGTAGTCGATGCCACGTCCAAACGTCCCACGGTCGAACGTCTCGATGACATGAATCCGCCGCGCGCAATTTGGATAGGGGCCGTGCAGATCCTCTCGGCGGTGTTCCCTGGCACTTCGCGCTCGATGTGCACGATTGCTGCAGGGCAGCTAGCGGGACTCTCCCGCGCAACCGCGCTCGAGTTCTCGTTCTTCCTTTCGATGCCGACGATGATCGTGGCAACCGGCTACGATTTGCTGAAGACTATTCGCGGCGGTTCCCATGACAGTGCGGATGCAGGAATCGCGCCCGCCGCGATAACACCGCATCAATGGCTGGTGCTCGCAATCGGCGGATTCGTCTCGTTTATCGTCGCGCTGGTCGTTGTCGCGTGGTTCATGCGGTGGGTACGCGCAAGAGGGTTCGTTCCGTTCGCGATTTACCGGATTGCTGCAGGTCTCGTCCTGCTGATCCTGATCGCTCGCGGCGTGATTTGATCCGCCGCGGCGAGGACGCCGGCTGAATTCGGCTGCCGCGTCCGGAGAGCAGCAGGGATCAAAATGATCACCACGAGCAAACGCCGGCGGGGTAACAGCCGATGCCCCAGCCGGAGCTGTAGCCCCGCGGTCGGCAGTGATCCGATGAGAAGAAGCACAAGGATGATGAGAGGATGGTGCGCATGCGCGCAGCCTAACGAGCGGATTTTCCGGAGTGGCAAATGTTTTTCTTCGGCGCCGGCAGCCCGAAATCCCTTGCGGGCCAACCACTTGAAATTATCCTCTCCGCCGGTCCCGCATGTGTCCGCCTTCCGACGCATCGGGATGATTTGCTGTTGGTAATTCATCCTCATGGCGAACACAATCCTGGTCGGCGCTCAGTGGGGTGACGAAGGCAAAGGCAAGATCATCGACGTGCTCACGGCGAATGTAGATGTCGTCGTGCGCAGCCAAGGCGGAAATAATGCGGGCCACACGGTGATCCACCGCGGTACAAAGTACGTATTGCACCTGATCCCCTCGGGAATTCTGCGGCGCGGCAAAGTCTGCGTGATCGGCAACGGTGTTGTGATTGATCCTGTCGCGCTCGTCGCCGAGATCGACGGCCTGCAGAAGATGGGTGTGGCAGTGGGCAAGAACCTGCTCATCAGCGACACCGCGCATCTGGTTTTGCCATATCATCGGGTGCTCGACGAACAGCGCGAGATTCGGAAGGGACACGCCAAAATCGGGACAACCAAGCGGGGGATCGGTCCAGCCTACGGCGATAAAGCAGCGCGGACCGGGCTGAGGATTTCAGACCTGATGCAGCCGGAAGTATTCTCCGAAAAACTCGAAGCAAAAATCCGCGAGAACAACAGCATCTTGAAGGCTTTCGGAGCGAAGCCGATTCGCTTCCGTGAGGTGAACGAAGCCTACTTGACGGCGGGCGAGAAACTGCGGCCGTTCGTCTCGAACACGGTGGTATGGCTGCATCGCGCGCTGCAACGCGGGAAGGACATCCTGTTCGAAGGCGCGCAAGGCACCTTCCTGGATATCGACCATGGAACCTATCCTTACGTGACGTCCTCAAACACGACCGCCGGAGGGGCATGCACCGGTTCGGGCGTTCCGCCGCACAGGATGGACGTTGTGCTGGGTGTGGTGAAAGCCTACACGACTCGCGTGGGAGAGGGAGCCCTGCCGACTGAAGACACCGGAGTCACGGCGATGCTGCACAAGATGGGACGTGAGTTTGGCGCGACAACAGGACGTGCCAGGCGCTGTGGATGGTTCGATGCCGTGGCGGCGCACTATGCCACGATGATCAACGGCGTCGACGAGCTCGCGATTACGAATCTAGACGGCCTCGACGCGGTCGATCCGATCCGTGTCTGTGTCGGCTACCGGCTGAATGGCAGACGACTCGACGTGCCACCCTGCGACGCGGCTCAACTCGAGATTTGCGAGCCCATTTACATCGAGCTGAGCGGATGGAATTCATCCACGCATCGTGCGAAGAAATTTGCAGATCTTCCACCTTCCGCAAGAGCTTACGTGCGCAAACTGGCAGAATTAACCGGAGCGAAGCTGAGCATTGTAAGCGTGGGTCCTGCGCGCGGGCAGACGATTATCTTATAACATGAAAACTAAGGCCGCTTCGTCTGTTCCGCGCCATGTGGCGATCATCATGGACGGCAATGGGCGCTGGGCACAAATTCGCGGTCTCCCCCGGATCAAAGGCCACGAACAGGGAGCCGAAGCAGTCCGCGAATGCGTCGAAGGCTGTGGCGAATTGAAGATCGAGTTCCTGACGCTCTACGCATTTTCCGCGGAGAACTGGCAGCGGCCGAAGCCAGAAGTCTTCGCGTTGATGCACCTGCTGGAGCGGTTCCTGAAGCAAAAAACGCCGGAGTTGCTCAAGAAGAATGTGCGGCTGCAGGCGATCGGGCGACTGACTGACCTGCCGCCAGCCTGCCAATACCAGCTGCACAAATCGATAGAGACAACCGCGGGCAACAACGGCCTTACGTTAATTCTCGCCCTCAGTTACGGCGGGCGCCTTGAGATCATCGATGGGATCAAGAGCCTCCTGCGCGAAGTCGAAGCCGGGCATATCGACAGCGCAATGATCGAGCCGGAGATGTTCAGCAAGCATCTCTATACCCGCTACTATCCCGACCCGGATCTGCTCATCCGCACTTCCGGCGAGATGCGGCTTTCGAATTTCCTCCTTTGGCAGCTCTCGTACACGGAGATCTACGTGACTCCAAAGCTCTGGCCCGAGTTCACGCGCCATGACTTGTTTGCGGCAGTCGAGGAGTTCAGCCAACGGCAGCGTCGCTACGGCGCCGTTGCCTAGCGCAGGCATTCCTCTGCTCAGACGAAGGCGGCGGCGACGGAATCAGCGAGAAGCTTGCCTTTCGCGGTGAGTATCCAATGGCTGTTCTGTTCGCGGACTAATCCGAGATTGCGGAACTCGGCAACTTCTGCCTCGTGCCCGTCCAGCCATTCGGCAGGTGCGCCAAAACGCGTACGCAGCATCAGGGCGATTCGTTCCGCGTGTTTCATCTCCTCGGTCAGCGGTTCAACAGAATTCACCGGAGACTCACCCGCAAGGACGCGGTCGCTGTAAGCGCGATAATCGGGCACGTTTTGCCAGCGCTCCGCCCCGACAGTCGAAAAGGCGCTCGGCCCGATGCCGAGGTAATCCTCACCCGCCCAATACCCCTTGTTGTGTATCGATTCGTGGCCGCCTTGCGAGTAGTTCGAGATTTCGTATTGGCGATACCATGCCGCTTCGAGGATTCGCATCGCGCTTTCGAAGAACTGCGCGTCAGTCCCGAGGTCTTCGCGGTACTCGCCGCGTGCGTGACGCAGGAAAAACTCGGTGTCCTCTTCGTACGTGAGGCAATACGCCGAAATGTGGTCAGGCTGTAGCGCGATGGTGCGTTCAAGCGATGCCTCCCATTGCGCGAGAGATTGTCCGGGTAATCCGAACATCAGATCGATACTGATGCTGCGAAAGCCAGCCGCACGCAGTATGTGAAATGAGCCTTCTGCTTGCGCAGCGTCGTGCTCCCGACCGAGTACCTTCAGCAGTTGATCATCCCATGACTGCACACCCAGGCTGATCCGGTCGACACCTAATTCATGGAGCAGTGCGGCTTTGCGCGGCGAAACGCTGCCGGGATTCGCCTCGAGCGTCCACTCCTTCAGTTTCGACAGGTCTAATCGTGCACGGAAACCCGCGAGAAGGAACTCCAGCTGCGAAACTGTCAACGCTGTTGGCGTCCCTCCGCCGAAAAAGACCGTCTCGACATCGATAGGAAAGTTCGCGCCCAGTGCATCAACCTCCTGCAGCAGAGCCTCACAAAAGCGCCGCGTGTAGGCCGGATCGGCGCGCTCTTTGTAAAATGCGCAGTATGGGCAAATCCGCGCGCAAAACGGCATGTGGACGTAGAGATGCCGTACGGGTGCAGCTGAACTTCCAGGTTGGACGTTCGCCGCTGAGCGTTGGACGTTCAGCTGCCGCTCGCCTTTGTCGTCGGCGAAGCGTTGCGTTAGGAACTCCATTGCCACTCCGGCCAATATGTTATCGATTCAGATTTCCGCCCTGTTTTTATCGCGCATTCCGAGACCCGGTTTTCAACAATGATCGCGATGCGGAAACAGACGATTAGCCAGTTGCGCGGGCCGATTCTCCGCTCGGTCTCGCGCTCGTTTTATCTTTCAATTCGCTTTCTACCTTCGAAGCTGCGCGACCCGATCGCGCTCGCATATCTGCTCGCTCGCGCAACGGACACGCTCGCAGACACCGTGGACTTGGAGCCTTCCGAACGCCTCGAACATCTCCGGACGCTCGCCGAATCGATCCAGGGACGCGGCGATCGAGATGCAATGCGCAAACTCATTTATTCGTTCGCACCGCTGCGGAAAGACACGAGCGAGCGAATCTTGATCGAGCAAGTCTGGGCCCTGCTGGACTGGCTGGATGTTATTCCGGCAGCAGACCGCGCCGACATCCGTGAAGTGCTCGGGAAGATCAACGAAGGTCAAACTCTCGATGTGGAGCGGTTTGGCATTAAGACATCGATCGCTGCCTTCCAAACCGCCGCGGAACTCGATCGCTATACTTACCTCGTAGCGGGCTCTGTCGGCGAGTTCTGGACCGCGATCGGCGAACGTAATCTGCCGGAGTTTGCGAGCCGGCCCGACGAACAGATGAACGCCCTCAGCGTCGATTACGGCAAGGGCCTGCAGCTGATCAACATCCTTCGCGACTCCGGTTCTGACTTGCGGGAGGGACGCTGTTATATTCCGGCAGAAGAGTTGCAGTCGTTAGGCGCTACGGTCGCCGAGTTGCTAGCACAGGATTCTGTTGGGCTGCCAATTATTGAGCGTTGGCGCAAGCGAGCTGAGCTAGGGATTTTAGCAGGTATTGAATACGCCTGCGCGATCGTGCCGTGGCGCGTGCGGCTTGCCACGGTACTGCCGGCATTGATCGGAGCGCGAACGCTTGCGCTCCTCAGAAACGCAGACGCGGACACTTTCCGTCACGGTGTGAAGGTGAGTCGTCGCGAGGTTCGCTCGATTCTGCTGACGATGTTCACAACGCTTGCATCGCCGCGAGCCATCCGCGGGATGTTTGCTGAGTTGTCGAAGTGACGCGCAGCCTCTACAGAAAATACTTTCGCTGCTTCTCCGAGACTGGGCGCTCAAGGCGCTCCAGCACCAGCAACATATCTTCCCAGACTTTACGCTTTTCCGCCGGAGATTGATTCCGCAGCAGATACGACGGGTGATACGTAATCATCAGGGGCGTTTCGTGATGCGAATGCCATCTGCCGCGAAGGTCGCGCATGGTTCCGCGAGTGCCGAGCAGGCCTTCCACAGCAGTTGCACCTAGGGCTACGAGTACTTTCGGTTGAACCACATCGATCTGCTCCGCAAGGTATGGAAGACACGTCTGCATTTCATCGAGAGTTGGCGGACGATTACCCGACACGCCCGGCGGCATGTCCGGTCGGCATTTCAGAACGTTCGCGATATAAACTTCGTCGCGCGCGAAGCCCATCGTCTCGATAATTTTTGTTAATAGTTGGCCCGCGCGTCCGACGAACGGCTCACCTTGCGCATCTTCGTCGGCACCGGGTGCTTCGCCGATGAACATCAGATCTGCGTCAGGATTTCCCGTGCCAAAAACGGTTTGCGTGCGGCTCGCCGCGAGGTGCGGGCAGCGAGGGCAAACAAGCACTCGCGCTCGAATCGGTGCCAGGCGTTCGGCTTTGCTCGGGATGCCGATGGCGCTCTCTGCCGGCGGTGCAAACTCCGCTTCCGGCGCTGTTGCGGGAGCGGCGCTCAACGCCGTGATAACCGTTCGTGAAGCGCACGGCGATCGACTTCCACCCGCGCGCATTTGCTCGAGCGTGTCGATCACAATTCCGAGCGCCGCTTGAAACTCTGTCACACCGCACATGTTCTGAGGTTTTCGCGGCTGCTGCAATTTCTTTGAAAGTTTCACCCGACTCTGTCTCTGCGGTTATTATGTGCCGGTGAGTGTCAGGCTGAGCCATTACGACTACGAGTTACCCGACGAGCTGATCGCTCAACGCCCGCTCAAGCGGCGCCAGGACTCGCGTATGATGGTGCTGCATCGCGCGCGAGAGCTTATCGAGCATCGCGAGTTCGCCGATCTGCCGTCATTTGTTGAACTGGGCGATCTCCTGGTGCTGAACGATACGCGAGTCGTACGCGCGAGAAGGTTTTCGGATGACGCGACTATCGAGTTCTTGTTCGTCGAAAAGCTTGGTGCAAACCGGTGGCGATCTCTTGTGAAACCTGGACGCAAAATGCGTGTAGGGGCAACAACTGCTGTCGAGGGAATCGCTGCACGGGTGGTGGAGATTTGTAGCGACGGCAGTCGGATAATAGAACTCGAGCACGAGTTGAATTTCGAAAAAGGAGGCGTGATTCCGCTGCCGCCATACATGCAGCGTGCGCCGGACGCGCGGGATCAGGACCGCTATCAGACAGTCTACGCGAATGTGCCGGGTGCAGTCGCCGCGCCTACCGCCGGGCTGCATTTCACTCGAGAGATGCTCGAATTACTGCCGCACACGTTTGTCACTCTGCACGTAGGTACCGGAACG
>JACDHZ010000107.1 GCA_013820755.1 Chthoniobacterales bacterium | reverse complement strand
TCTTGAGTTGGCCGAAGATCGAAGGAGCGCTCGAGAACAAAATGCCGCTTTCCACGACCTGAAACGCGCGATGGACATGGCCGAAGAAGACACCGCGCAAGCGCGATCGCGCTGGCATGATCGTGTCGACGAAAGCTCCGCGGTTCGAAAGGAGCATCGGGACTGTCATCGCGGTATCGCTGTCGAGCCACGGCACATCGAGGGTGATTGGAGGATGATGTAACGCGATTACGAGCGGAGGTCCGTCGGCCGTGCAGAATGCCGCCAGCCACTCGAATTGCGACTGCGTCAGCTCGCCGCCGGGCTGAATGGCGCCACGGGAATCGAGCAGCAGAAACTGCACACCACCGACCGCGAAGAATTGATCAATTCGACCGAGCGGCTCTTTCGAAGCCAATAGCGTGCGCTGCATGCCGACACTGCAATCATGGTTGCCTGGAACATAGTGGATCGGCGCCTTTAGATTTGCCAAGACGGACGCTGCGAGCTTGTAGCTGACCTCCGACGATTCATCGGCCACGTCGCCGGTATGCAGCACAAAATCGAACGGGAACGGCAGCGCATTGATTACTCGGACCAACTCGCTTAACTCGCGAAGCGGATTATGCCCGCATGTTTGGAACGCGGGATCAGGCCCGATGTGAGAATCGGAGATGTGGAGAAAACGAACCATCAAAGTTGGCGCAAGTCCCTAGCTCACCTCGAAAACACCCTCGACAGCGACATCATATGGAAGCGCCGCGACACCTACTGCCATCCGTGCATGCTTTCCCGCATCTCCAAAGATCTCGACGAACACGTCTGAGGCACCGTTCATCACCTGCGATTGCGCGATCACAGCGTAATACGGCGGCTCCGGGCACCGCTATAACAAGATGGCGACATAGCTGAATTTCCCAGCCAGCGATTCTCCGGCACAGATTCAGATGAGTGAAAACTATTCCGGTACAGCCGAAGGTTCCTGAAACCGGTCCCTTAAAGAACTGTACTGGATGAGGATGCGCCGATCTGAATCTGCACCGCTTCTTCACCTGCATCGACAGTTGCTGGTAGGCGATCTAAAACAGTTCCCCGTTAGTGAAGTGAAATGCCGGAAAAAACCCGAGACCAAGTCACAAAAGTGTTTCGATCTTTATCGCAGCTTGTCGCGGCCCATGCGCCTCACGAAACGATGCGGTGAATCGCCCGGTTTATTCACAAGCACCCTCTCCTCTTCAATATTGCTTCAAGGAAGGACTCACCAAATGGAATATCGCTATCTCGGCAACTCAGGTTTCAAGGTTCCCGCACTCGGCTTTGGCGCGGGCACATTTGGCGGCAAAGGGCCGTTGTTCAGCGCTTGGGGCAATACGGACCTCAACCAGGCAAAGCGTCTTATCGATGTCTGTCTGGAAGCTGGTGTTAACCTGTTCGACACTGCCGACGTCTATTCGGACGGTGCCTCAGAGTCGATTCTCGGCTCCGCTCTAAAGGGTCGGCGCGAGAAGGCAATCATCTCCACTAAGCTCAGTTTGCGTGCGGGAGAGGGACCAAACGATGTCGGCGCCTCGCGTGCTCATCTGATTAGGGCGACCGAGAACGCACTCAAGCGTCTCCGCACCGACTACATCGACTTGCTGCAGTTGCATCACTTTGATGCGATGACGGCGGTCGAGAGCGTCATGTCGGCCCTTGATGACTTGGTCCGCGCCGGAAAGATTCGCTACATTGGCGCATCCAATTTTTCCGGCTGGCAGTTGATGAAATCACAGGCCGCCGCCGACCGCCTTGGCCTTTCGCGCTTCGTCGCGAATCAGACTTACTACTCGCTGATAGGTCGCGATTATGAATGGGAGTTGATGCCGCTTGGTCTGGACCAAGGTATCGGTGCGGTCGTGTGGAGTCCGCTGGGTTGGGGGCGGCTCACAGGAAAGATTCGACGCGGCCAGCCGTTGCCGGCCGGGAGCCGCCTGCATGACACCGCCGCTTTCGCGCCGCCGGTGGACGAAGAACGTTTGTTTCGTGTTGTCGATGCACTGGACGAGATCTCTGCGGAAACGGCCAAGAGCGTTCCCCAAGTCGCTTTGAACTGGCTATTGCAACGGCCTACTGTTGCCTGCATCCTGATTGGCGCTCGCGATGAGTCGCAACTCAGGCAAAACTTGGGAGCGATTGGCTGGAGCCTCAGCCGCGACCAAGTCACCCGACTTGATGCGGCAAGCGAGGTCACACCGCCGTATCCATACTACCCTTACTGGAACGGTCAGTTCGCTGAACGTAACCCTCGGCCAGTGTGAGCCAACCCAAACGATGCAGCGACCGCGTCGTCTCACGAAGTGACGCAGTGAACCGCGCGGACGACGTAATTTAGGAGCGTTAATAGCACCGCCCGCAACATCACCACAGAGTCCCTGGCGAGAGAGCTTGTTTAAGTAGCGACCTCAGGATCTCGATCGCACGCTCAAGCTTGGGCGAGGAAGCTGGCCGGAACGAAAGCGAATCAAATTCGGAATACCCTGGTTTGGCGAAGCGTTGGGCTGGCGCGATACCACCTGCGAACTGTACTGGATTAGGATGTGCCGATCTGAATCTGCACCGCTTCTTCACCTACACCGAGTATTCGCTGATGAACTCAGAAACTACACCCTCAGCGTCTGCCGAGCGTCTCGTCGATTACGCAAATGCCTCACCCGAGGCATCCAAAGCGATGTATGCGCTGGAAATGGCAAGCCGCGGCCTCGGACTTGAAGCGAATCTCTTGGACCTCGTTAGGCTGCGAGCTTCTCAGATCAACGGCTGCGCGTTTTGCGTGGACATGCACACGCGAGAAGCGCGCGCGGCAGGCGAAAGCGATCGAAGGCTTCACCTGGTGGCGGTGTGGCATGAAGCGCCCGTTTTCTCGCCCCGGGAGAGGGCGGCGCTCGCCTGGACGGAGGCCGTCACCCGCGTCGCTGATACGCATGTTCCCGACGACGTGTTCGCCTTCGCGAAGACAGAGTTTAGCGACGCGGAACTCGTGAACCTCACGCTCGCGATCATTTCGATCAACGGCTGGAATCGTTTTGCGGTAAGTTTTCGCGCCGTTCCGCCGGCGAAGGGCGATTGAAAACAAAAGCCGCTCGCCTCACTCACACGACCGTCAGGATGATCAATATTGAGTCACCAGCACGGGCCGAACCGGTTGCGACGGGAGCCGCAGGGCAGCCGGAACCGGAGGTCGAGTTGGCCCGGAGTTTACCCCGCGCCGAGAAGCGTGCGCGCAAACGAATGCAGGAAACGCGCCGGCCCTTCACCGTGAAGCGCCCGCCCGCTGCTCAGCGCGCCATCGACGACGATCGACATTTTGAGCGCGAACCCGTCGGGGTCGGTCAAATTCATCACCCGGGCGATCGTCCCCAGCCGCCGTCGCAGCTCGGCCTTGTGCGCGGCCGCCACCTTGCGCGCCGGATGGCTCTCGTTGGAGTATTCCGCCGCGATATTGATCTGCGGGCAGCCGCGATAGCCGGGGCGCGCGATGCGGTCGCCGATCCATTGGAGCTGGGCTTCGAGCTCCTGCTCTGGCGCACCCGGATGCGCTGCCGCCACCTGATCCCACTGCTGCCAGAAATCCTCGTCCTCGCGGCGCAGGAACGCCTCGATCAGGTCGTCCTTGCTCGGGAAATGCCGATAGAGCGTGGTCTTGGCGACGCCCGAACGCGCGACCACTAGGTCCACCCCCACGGCCCGCGTGCCCTCCCGGTAGAAAAGCTCGCCCGCGGTCCGAAGAAGACGCTCCCTGACGTCCGTCACTGGCGCGTCCGTCCTTTCTCGCGCGAGTGGCAAGGATGGCCTGCTCATCGAACGACATTACACTAAGCGGATTGACAGCACTACAGATCTGTGTGAACGATACAGACAGGTCTGTAGCGAAAGGAAATTCACTGTTTAAATCAAATAGTCATGGCGGTGGAGTCGCCGTCTACGGTGCTTCCGGCCACACCGGCCGCTTCGTGGTTGACGAGATCGAGCGCCGCGGACTCCGCGCCATCCGGATCGGTCGGGACCTCCAGAAACTGGCGGCGACCGGTGATGCCGAGCGACACGGACCGGCGCGTGTGGCCCGGGTCGACGACGAGGCGTCGCTCGACGCGGCGCTCGCAGGCGCGGCGCTAGTCATCAACTGCGCCGGCACGTTCTTCGACACGGCCATCCCGGTCATCGACGCGGCGCTGAGGGCCCGGATCCCCTACCTGGACGTCGCCCCCGAACAGGCCGTCGTCCGATCCGTCTTCGCCACCCGCCACGACGCCGCCTCGGCAGCCGGAGTGCCGGTGCTGCCGGCCGCCGCCTTCTACGGCGGGCTCGCGGACCTTCTGGCGAGCGCTCTCGTGAGTGACGCCGACCGTATCGACAGCATCACCGTTGCCGTGGGTCTCGACACCTGGCACCCCACCCTGGGCACGCGCCTGACCGGCCAGCGCAACACCGAGCCGCGGGTCGTCCAACATCAGGGCCGCCTCGAAGAGGCAGCAACGCCCCCGCCGGCGGGTTTGTGGGACTTTCCCGAACCGATCGGCCGGCGCGAGGTGGTCCTGATGCCCCTTAGCGAGGTCATCACGCTTGCCAGCCACCTCGACGCGGACGCCATCGAGTCGTGGATGAACGTCGAACCCCTGCGCGACCTCCGCGACGTTGCCACGCCTCCGCCTGAACCGACCGACGATGCCCGCCGATCATCTCAGCGTTTCGTGATGGACGTCGTGGTCAACATCGGCGGAGAGCGTCGCCGCGCGTCGGCCAGCGGACGCGACATTTACCACGTCAGCGCGCCGATCGTTGTCGAAGCGGCGCAGCGCCTGCTTGGTGGCGATGCGGAGCTCGCGGGCGGCGTCTACGCGCTCGGCGCGATCTTCGACGCGCGCTCGTTCCTGAGCGCTCTCGGCGCAAGCGCGATGGACATCAGCTACGCCACTCTCTCGCACCCATTGCTCGAAAAGGATCAAGACCAAGCTCATGGAGAATAAAGCCGCTCATTTCCGGTCTCTGCACCAAACCGGGTCGCCGCTGGTCCTGTTCAACGTCTGGGACGCCGGGAGCACCCGCGTTGTCGCAAAAGCGGGCGCTGCAGCCATCGCGACGGGAAGCTGGTCGGTCGCGGCGGCTCAGGGCTTCGACGATGGCGAGAAAATTTCGCGCGATGTCGTCATCGACGTCCTGCGGCGCATTGTCGGGTCGACGAACCTGCCGGTGACGGTCGACATTGAGAGCGGCTTCGGCGGCGATCCCGAGGCAGTCGCCCATACGGTCCGGCTCAGCATCGAAGCGGGCGCGATCGGGTGCAACATCGAGGATAGCCGCCCGTCGGACGGCAGCCTCCGCAGTGTCGAAGAGGCCGCTGCGAGAATCCAGGCGGCGCGACGCGCGGGCGACGAAGCCTGCCCGGGCTTTTTCATCAACGCGAGATCCGACCTGTTCTTCCAGAGGCCGGCCGATGAGCATGACACCTCCCTGGTGAGTGAGGTGATCGCCCGCGCGCGGGCCTATGCCGATGCTGGCGCGGATGGACTTTTCGCCCCGGGCCTCGCGGAACTGACACTGATTCGCGAGTTGGCAGCCGCCTCGCCGTTGCCCCTCAACATCATGCGGTTCGGTGCGGCACCGTCAATCGCTGAACTCGCCGCCGCCCGCGTCGCCAGGATCAGCCACGGCCCGCATCCCTACATGCTCGCAATGGAGGCACTTGAACAGGCAGCCCGCCACGTCAGCTAGCGCGGGTCGGCCGTCGGTGCGAAATGCTCGATCGCAGGGGTGCCGTACGCTGCGATCCGTCAGGGAAGCGCAGCCAGTTTAGCCTAGAAGAAGGCTGCGACCGATCGGTTGAGCTCTTTGTGAAACGCGGCGCCGTCGAGCCCCAGCGTATCATTGCAGATCTCCGGCGGGCCAAGGAGGCCGCAGAGCATCTTTCACCAGAGGGACTCGTGGCGCAGGTGACTACAACAATCCATCACATCACTTGCGGCGTCCTCCATGCGCCGCCGCGGCCTCGAGCGTCGTGCCACTGCCTTCTACTCCAAAGCGGCAACGCACTGGCGCTCGTCGACACAGGCATAGGCTGGCTGACGTCGCCGCGCCGATCGAACGCATCGGGCAATCGCTGATCGACATCGCGGGGTTCCGATTCAACGAAGCCGATCCTTCCGTGCGGCAGATCGAACGGCTCGGCTTCCGCCCGAGCAACGTAACTGATGTCTTCCTTACTCACGCAGATCCGGACCACACCGGCGGCCTTGCTGACTTCCCGGAAGCCACAGTTCACCTCAGCATCGAAGAGCACGCTCGGGTGACGGAAGGCCACGCACGCTACCTGCCGTCTCACTTCACCCATGGCCCGACGTGGCGGACTTATCCGGCCTCGTTCGATAGGTGGTTCGGACTTGAGGCGAGATCGCTCGCATCGGCACGGGCAGCCAACGTCCTCCTCATCCCACTTTTTGGTCACACGCTTGGTCACTGCGGCGTCGCAGTTCGGCAGGAGAAACGTTGGGTGCTGCACGTGGGCGACGCGTACTATCTTCGCGCGGAACTCTCCACGGCCGAGCACCCGATCGCGGCCTTGGCTGCGCAGATGGCTGACGATGACTCTTTGCGGCGCGAAAGCCTTCGTCATCTCGCCCGTTTAGTGGACGAACACGCGTCGGATATTGAGATCCTTGGCTATCACGACTTCACGGAATTCCCGTCTCAAGCCGCGCCGATGCGCAGTCGATGACAATGCAAGACAACTACAGTCGTCTCGCTGTCCTTAGTTCTATAAGGCGGACGAATACGCTGGCGTGCGTGGATTGCAGATCAACCGACAGCCAGATCCAGCTACGTAGCGCGACCGCCATCTGCTAAGCTCAGCGACTTCTAGTTCACCTCAAGCTCGGCCAGTTGTGTCGCTATCTTGCGGCTCAAGCCTGGGATGTGGCCGATCAGAGAGATGAACGCATTGCGCAGCAATCGAGGAGCGCCATCCCCCGCTGTCGCCGCGCGCGTGATTCTGTCGGTCATACGCACGACGCGCTTTGCGTTCGCCCGCCTGGCTTCGGCCCATGCGACGAGTCCGTTTTCATCGCGGTGCGTTAGCGCCCGATCGAGAGGCTCTGTGAGTGCAATCGCGTCCTGAATGCCGGTGTTCATGCCTTGCCCGCCAGCGGGGCTATGGACGTGCGCGGCGTCGCCCACCAGGAGAATGCGATCTTGGTGCATGGTCGAGGCAACTCGATGGTGAATCTTATACGAAGAGGTCCAGAGTAGTTCTTTAATTATAGCTAGCTCCTTGTCCGGGCCGCGTGTCTCCAGAAGCCGTTGCATATACTGGGCCGTCGGAATCTTCGGCGCGTCGTCCGCGGTAGCAACGATTCGGTATTGATCGTACGGAAGCGGGGCGACAACTACGAGTCCGCCCGCGGCAAAGAAGAGACTTACCTCCGTGCGATCGAGCGGCCAGTTCATCCTGACATCCGCAAGGACGAACCCTTCTTCGTAAGTGCCACCATCGAAAGAAATGCCCGCTTCCCGCCGCACAATGCTATGTCCGCCGTCGCAGCCCACGACATAGCGTGCCTTGACGATCGATCCGCCTGCGGGTCCTTTAACTTCGACCTCCAGGCCGTCCGATGCCGGTCTCACCGCGACGACCTCGACTGGTTTTGTAACACTTCCTCCGAACTTCCCGAGACAATCGCGAAGCACCGCTTCCGTCTCGTCCTGCGGACACATGAGCGTGAACGGATAGCGGCTCGCAATCGCGCGAAAATCAATCGTGATCAAAGCGCGGTCACGATCGCGCACCCGGAAGATTGGAACCTGAATGCCGCGACGGAGAAGTTCCGGTGTGGCGCCTAAGACATCCAACACTTCCAAGGTGCGCGCATGAACGACGGCGGCGCGCGAATGTTGAGCCGGCTCGGAGCGACGCTCGATCGTCAATGGAGCACGACCGCGCCGGCGCAATTCAGCCCAAAGCGCCAGGCCCGTCGGCCCTGCACCAATGACTATGACGTCGGCTTCCGCCGGCAGGCCGTTCATGTGCTCGCTGGACCTTCACCCACGCTCGTCGCGAACCTGATGCCTACGTGCTGAATCTCGGCGTACGGCACGAGCCACGCGAGCGATTCGGAGCGAAATCGCGTCCGAAGCGTCTGCAGTTCGAACGGGCTCAAATGCGAGCGCACGTTCGCCAGATCTCGGGTCGAGAACTCAATTTGTGCGTCGATAACGGTGAGTGGTTGCATAAACGTACGTTAAACCGAATCGAGAATACCCGGACAGATGCGCACTTCGCGAACCGGTCAGTCTGGCGGGCGTTATCGCCGTCGGCTAAGAGCATCAAGTGGCGGCGTAGCAGCGAACGGTATATCCGCTCGTGACCGAACCGCTCCGCCTCCTCGAGGTCGCCTCAATCATTTAGCGCAAACTACCGTGGCTCGATTCAAAACCGCGCAATTTGTCCGATTTGCGAAAGCTGAGCGGAAATACTGCAACACGAAAGTTAGGCCAAGATTCCCGCCGTGCAGAGGTGTTGTGGCAAAGATTATGCACAGATCGTCGCAGCGATTCCGCTCACCGTTGTTGCAAGGTTAGTACGCACAGACAGCCGAGAATCGCGCGTCGTACTTAAACAGGCGGCGCGAAAAGGGCGGCAGCGCGTCACGACTTTCGCGTGAGAGCGCAGCCAAGAAAACTACGCGGAGCGATAAAGCTTTCATTGCGACACTGAAATTGACGCGCTGGGCTTGAACCAAGCTGTGATCGTCCCGCAAATGTCCGTAGGTCTTCATGCAAAGCGCCCCTCCATCTTTATGCCCGAGCCAGCGTGAGACCGTTGGAATGTCGACGCCACTCTCAATGCATATCGTCGCGAAGAGATGTCGAAGATCGTGATGCGTGATGCGCTTGATCCCGATCTTCGCCGCCGCATTTGTCATGCTGTTCTGGCACTCGAAAACACGCATGATAGTCGCGGTCGTTGCCTCGTTCGGCCGCTCCGCGCGGAGCTCCTTCAGCATCTGCTCGAGTTCTGGAATCATCGGAACGTAACGCGTCTCACCGTTTTTCGTCGCGGTGACCGGATCGCCGCGCACGTGCAGCTGCCGCCGTCCGAAATCTGTATCGGCCCACGTGACGTACTTCGCCTCGCCAATCCGCACGCCGCTGTAGGCGAGAAAGCGAACCAGATTTGCGCAATCTTTCGACTGCCTTGCACCGGCAGTGCGGATCTCCTCGACAAACTTCAAGAACTCGTCGCGTGACGGCAACTCGAGGCGTTTCGCGCGCACCTTGACACGTGAAAGCTCGGCGGCGGGATTGTTGAAGCGCGCACCAGTGCTGATCGCCTCATCGAATATCGCCCGCAACGT
>JACDHZ010000259.1:318-3300 GCA_013820755.1 Chthoniobacterales bacterium | reverse complement strand
CCGCGAGCCATGCACGCCGCTGGTCGATCCCTTGGAGCCCTGCTGGAGCGATTCGTTGACGTTGGCCCGCGAGACCTGGAGCGCGGGGACCAATCCGAAAACGAGCGTGCTGATGATGGCGAGACCAAAGGTGAAAGCACAGATCCCGCCACTGATTCGGATCTCGCCGAGGCGCGGAACGTCCTGTGGTCCGAACTTGGCTAACAAGTCGACACCCCACCACGCGAGCAGGAGTCCGCCCACCCCGCCGAGCAACGCGAGCAGCAAACTTTCGGCCAGAAGCTGGCGCACGATGCGAATGCGGCTGGCGCCGAGCGCGGTCCGGATTCCAATTTCGCGGCTGCGCGCGGCCGCGCGGGCCAGGAGAAGATTGGCCACATTCGCGCAGGCGATCAAGAGAACGAGTGCGACCGCGCCTAACAAGATCATCAAGGCCGGCCGGACATCGCCGACGACATCCTCGAGCAGCGGAATGACCGTGACGCCACGGTCCGCATTCGTCGCCGGGTATTGTTGCGCCAGCCGCGCGGCGATTGGCTTCATTTCCGCCTCGGCCTGCTGGACCGCGACCCCCGGCTTGAGCCGGCCGACCAGACGCAGGAAATGCGAGCTGCGTTGCGGAACGCTCGCTGCGATCAATGGCTCGAGCGGCATGACGTAGTCGGTCTCGGAGTTCACGGGGAACTTCCATCGCGCGGGCATGACGCCGATGACGGTGCAGCTCCGACTCGCGAGGTTCACCTGTCGGCCGATGATATTCGGATCGCTGCCGAACGCGGTCTTCCACGCGCCCTCGCCTAAAATAACCACGTTAGGCCCACCGACTTTCAACTCTTCCGGAGTGAAGCCGCGGCCGAGCATCGGGTGCACTCCCACGACGGCGAAGATGTCACCCGCGACGGCCACGCCGTTTAGTTGTTGCGCCTCCCCGGTGCCGGTTAAAACGGTGCTCGCACCGGTGTAGGCGGCCATCGCGCTGAAGCTCCGGCTTTGCTCGCGGTAATCGTAGAAGTCGGGGAAGGAATCCGTCTCCCTGCTGCTCGGATCTTTCAGCGACGTGCCCCAAATCATCACGAGTTGTTCGGGGTTCTCGAACGCCAACGGCCGCAGCAGCACCGTATCGACCACGCTGAAGATCGCGCTGTTCGCCCCCATCCCGAGCGCAAGCGTGAGCACGGCGATGATGGTGAAGCCCGGTGCTTTGATTAGCATCCGGAGCGCGTATTTGAGATCGGTGAGCATGGTTGTTTCCTGTCTTCGTTAGGCGCCGCGAGCTGCGGCCAGCAGCTGCTTTGCAATATCATGACTGCTTGTTCCTGCGTTCGAAGCATTCGTTAGGACGATGACGGTGATGTCACGGCCGGGTTCGAACAGAATCGTTGTCTGAATTCCGCGCGACCCGCCGTTCCAATCGAATAATGCGCCCGGTTTGAGCCTGGCGGCCGCGAACTGCGCTTGCTGGTTCGTCATCACGGCGACGCGTCCCGCTTCGACCGCACTCATAAATCTTCCGAGATCGTCGGCGCTCGCAGCAACTGCGCCGGCGGCGCGCGCCCACGCGTTGTAATGATCGAGACCGGCGCTCAGGTTGACCAATCCATCGGGACGTATGTTCTTCCGTCCGGCGAAAGGCGAAGGCGGTTTTCGATCGGCTCCCTCCGGCCGCGAATAGCTGTCGGCGATATCTGTTCCCCGCAGATCGATGCCTTCCACTCCCGCCGTTTTCATGTTGAGCGGCGCAAACAGATGCTCGCGGAAGAGCTGTGGGTATGGCTTCCCTTCGCGGTGCTCCAGGATCATCTCCAGGACGATGTAGCCCGTGCTGGAGTACGACATTTTTTCACCCGGCCGCCCGGTCGGCTGATGCGCGGGCTTCTTCGCATAGGCGAGAAGCTCCGCATTGGTCCAGACTCTCGTCGCGCGGCGCGGATCAGAGTAGAGGTCTGCAACGAAATCCTGGCCATCGTTGCCGTTAAAATTGTGGAGGCCGCTCGTGTGATCGAGCAGGTGCGTGACGGTGATCTCCTCGGCGTGCGGAATGCCATCGAGCGTTCCCGCGGGCAGCAAACCGACTGCGCGATCGGATAATTGGAAACGACGGAGCCTAACGAGCTCGAGCGTCACGGCGGAGGTCATCATCTTGGTCAGGCTGGCCAGCCGCAGCCGCTGCGACAGGCTCATCGGCGTCCCCTTCTCGACCGACACCACGCCGGCGACTCCGGTCCAGACCGCTTCATCCGTGCGCACGTATGCCTGCAACCCCGGCGTGCCCGCCGCGACCGCTTTATCGATCAAGCGTTGATACTGGCTATCATTCGTTTGCGCACCCGCAGACGCCGCGGCCAGGACGGCAACGCATCCCAGGCTGAGCAGCGCCGTCGAAAGCGTAATCATTTAAGAACCGTTCGGAGAAATTCCATGACGGTCGTTTCCACCGGCTTGAAGTACTCGCCGCGGCCGCCTTGCGCGGTCGCGCCGAACGATTCGAATTGCGCTAGACCGTGAGTGACTCGCGGAAGTTCGACATACTTCGCGAGCTGCCCGCCTTTGTTTACAGACTCGACGATCGCGTAACCGTCTTCGCGCGGCATGATCCAGTCGTACTCTCCGCGCAGGACTAAGACCGGCGTCTTCACTGCAGACCACGCCTCGCCGAGATTGAGGTCCTGGAGTTGTTGATAGAACGCCGCAGGCCTTCCGTATTGCGTCGTGTCGCCGTCGTCCCAAATGCTTTTCCATTCCGGATGCGCCGTGAGGATCTGCTTCGGCGTCTCTTTTTCGATCAGATACAGCCGATAGAAATCGGTAATCGCTTTCAGCTCGGAATTGATCTTGGCCGGCTCAGCTCCCATGGCCACGCGTCGTTCCCGTTCGATCGCGAGCATGTGTTCGTACCAGGTGCGGCCCCAGCTGCCGATCGCGACGTAGCCTTTTACGCGATCCGCCGGAGCGGCCAGCGGCGCGAAGCCGCCGCCGTTACTC
>JACDHZ010000259.1:0-308 GCA_013820755.1 Chthoniobacterales bacterium | reverse complement strand
AATGGATACTTCTCGAGACTCTTGAATGCCGCCTGGTAGCCGCTGATCTCCGCATTGAAATCGGCTTCGGCGCAAACGCCTTCGCTGTCCCCCACGCCCGGCTTGTCCATCCGCACGACCGCGTATCCGGAATCCCTGACCAGGTGAACAATGAGCTGGTCCATGCCGCCGCGCGCGCCGAGCGGGTATTCGACTGAATCGCAGCTGAGCCATCCGACGATGAATACGGCAGGCAGCTTCGCCTTCTTGTCGGCACTAGCCGGACGAGTGACGATGGTGCGCAGCCGCTGCCCGCTCGCGTTCCGCAC
>JACDHZ010000016.1 GCA_013820755.1 Chthoniobacterales bacterium | reverse complement strand
CACACGACATCATCATTGTGACGGAAGCCGGTATGCTGCATCGGTTGCGGAAAGAGGTTCCGAGTAAAAACTTCATTGCCGGTCCGACGGATCGCTGCGCGTGCGCTGAATGCCGTTTTATGAAAATGAACACGCTGGAAAAGGCGCATGCCGCGCTCTTGAACATGGAGCCGGAGATCACGCTGCTCGAGCCGCTGCGGAAACGCGCAGAGACGCCAATCCTGCGGATGCTCGAGCTCAGTAAGTGAACCGTTGAAGGGCGGCGACCGTGTTCTGTTTTTGCTATCCCGAAGGTCTCTTCGTGGAGCTATACGGATGCTGCCGTCGGATGTGAAGTAGTGAGGAGTCTTCCAGAGCCGAATCGCGTGGGATAAAGTTTGTTTTTGCCGGAGCACCTTCCTACTTTCTGCGGCGATGCAGCTACCTACACCATGGCTCATGCTCGTGGTGTTGCTGCTAGGGCTGCTTTTCCTCCGCGAGCCACGCGCTCAACACCTGGACGACGGCTTTCTGCGTTGGCTACTAAGACAAACTTACCCCGCGGCCGCAGCGGTACCGCTGACGGTAGTGGAGATCGGTGCGGACATAAATACTACCGATCCGAAGGAGGAAGCCACCGCCGCGCGGCCTGCCGCAATCTCTCCACTCGAAATCGCCCTCTTTCTCCAGGCCACCATGGAGTTTCATCCCGAGGTGATCGCCTTTGAGAACATTTTGAAATGGCGGGACCGCGACAGGGATCAGGAGCAAGTATTCCTCGATCAGGCGATGCGCGTGCCGAAGCTTTTGCTCGCGGCTGAACTTACGACGACGCCGGATCTCGATGTACAGGGTCGGGAGATAGAAGGGTTTACTCAAGTTCGAGGACGCCGAGGAGACTTGGCGGAATTCTCCGGCATAGGCCGTCAGCCGGGCGAAGATATGCGGCTGATTTCAACTCTCAGCTTCGTCAACCTGCCGGATGAAGTGTCAAGCGATGTGCGTGTGCCGCTGTTGTTCTTGTACCGTGGCGAGGTGATCCCGTCGTTTCCGCTTCAAGCCGTTTTGCTCTGGCTCCGGGTTACCCCGGCCGAGGTGAAGATCGAATTGGGATCGCACATCACGCTGCCGGATGGGCGTAAGATTCCCATTGCCTCTGATGGGAGCATGCTGATCCACCCGAACGCGGCGAAAAACGCGCGCCGCGTTTCCTTGAATGAGCTTCTTCTGGCAACCCAGCAGCGTGATGCAGGGAAACCGATACCGCCGGAATTTGCGGACCTGCACGATAACCTGGTGCTCGCACGGACACCGGCGAACCCAGTGTCGCCTCCGGACATTTTCGCAGCCACTATCGCTGCGATTCAAGGGAACGCGTATCCCCGGCGGATTCCGAAATGGTTCGACGCTGCCTTGCTGTTCGCCGCCGTCGCATCCATAGGCCTCATCCGGCGATTTGACGCAGTGGACCTGGTCCTCTCCGGGATTGCATACACTGCCGCTTACTGCCTCGTAGCGCTCTCACTTCTCACGAGATGGCAAATCTGGCTGCCGGCTTGTGTGCCCGTGGGCGCGGTGTGGCTCGTAATTCTGCTCGTCGTCATTCTGCGCGCGAGCCACCATCCGGCGCGAGCGGCGTCTTCCATGATTCCGCCGGCCATCGCGTGATTCCCCCGGCAAGCGTATGAAATTCATCAACCTCACGCGGGAGACAGAGATCGGCGCGAACTGCTACTACATGGAAAGCGGCAGCGAACGTTTCGTGCTCGACTGCGGAATGCACCCGAAACGTGAGGGTGACGGCGCTCTGCCCAAACTCAGTGCGATCGAAGGGCAGGAACTCGATGCCATCATCGTCTCGCACGCGCATCAGGATCACATCGGCACACTTCCGGTCTTGATGCGCCGACAGCCGGATGCGCGCGTTTTCATGACTGAGGCGACTGTCGCGATCGGCGACACGCTGCTCCACAATTCAGTGAATGTGATGACGCGGCAGCGCGAAGAACTCGGGACCAATTTGTATCCGCTGTTCACGCACAAGGAGACCAATCGCGCGGTCGACAACTGGCGCTCGTGCCGTTTTCGACAAACGATCAGTCTGCGAGGCGAGCGAATGCGTGCGCGCGAAAACGGCGACGAAGTCACGTTTGAGTTTTTCGACGCCGGACACGTTCTCGGCTCCACTGGAGTGCTGATGCGTGCCGAAGGGCGCAAGTTCTTCTACACCGGCGATGTCAATTTCGATGACCAGACGATCTCACAAGGCGCGGTGTTTCCAGACACAGCTGTCGACGTGCTTATCATCGAGACAACGCGCGGCGATGCGCCTGTGCCGGAAGGTTTCACGCGGGCAGCGGAGGAGCGGCGCCTGGCGGAGGCAATTGGGAATGCGTTCGAGCGCGGCGGTTGCGTGCTGATGCCGGTCTTCGCTCTGGGCAAAACTCAGGAGGCGCTCGCGATGATTCACAAATTTCGTCGCGAAAAGCTTCTCGGCGAGTTCCCGATCTACATCGGCGGGCTCAGCATGAAGATGACGGAGACGTACGATCGATTCGCGCTGACAAGCAGGCGGAATTTTCCGCGGCTTCAGCTGCTGGAAGCGATCGAGCCATTCATCCTCAACGGACAGACGATCCATGATTCGCCTGCTCGGCCGGGCCGCATTTACGCACTCTCGAGCGGGATGATGACGCCGAAGACTCTCTCAAATATCTTTGCGCGGCGTGTGCTGGGGAATCCACGTGATTCGATCTTTTTCGTCGGTTATGCGGATCCGCTCTCGCCCGGTGGAGTTCTGCGCGCCTCGAAAACGGGCGAAATGGTATCGCTCGATCCCGAGGAGCCGCCGCAAGAGCTACGTTGCCACGTCGAGGCGTTTCAATTCAGCGCACATGCTTCCCGCGAATCCATCGTCGCGTACGTAAAGAAGCTCGCGCCCAGAAAAGTGGTGCTCGTGCATGGCGATCCACCGGCGGTCGAATGGATACGGGCACAGATAGCCGCAGAGTTGCCGCAAGCCGAAGTGATCGTCCCTCCACCAGGCGTGCAGATCGAACTGTGACATGGCGTGAAGGTCGTCTCGTGGAACATCAATTCGCTCCGCAAGCGGCAGGAGCGATTACTCGGGTGGCTCGCGCAGACGAAACCTGACGTGGTTTGCCTGCAGGAGACCAAATGCACTGACGAACAATTTCCCCTCGCAGCACTGCGCGACGCGGGTTACTACAGCGCGTATCACGGCCAGAAATCCTACAACGGCGTCGCGATCGTCTCGAAACTTGAACCGCGAGAGGTGCGGCGAGAGTTATGCGACCAGGAGAAAGACCCCCAAGCGCGTGTGCTCGCGGCAACGATCGGCGAGCTTCGCGTGTTCTCCGTTTACGCACCCAACGGTCAGGCGGTCGGCTCACCCGCGTATGATTACAAACTGAAGTGGTATGCGCGGTTGCAGGGTTCCCTGGCAGAACACGAAACCGCAAGCAAGCTCGTGGTGTGCGGTGACTTCAACGTCGCACCTGAAGACATCGATGTGCATGATCCAGCACTATGGGACGGAGCCATCATGTGCTCGGACAGCGAGCGAGCCGCTTTTCGCGCTCTCTGCGACGCCGGGTTGAAAGATACCCTGCGACTCCAACGCCGTGAAGCTGGCCTCTTCAGCTGGTGGGATTACCGGATGCTGTCGTTTCCCAAGAACCGCGGCCTTCGGATTGACGCCGTGCTCGCGAGTGAGGAGCTGGCGGCACATTGCGTTGACGCAGGGATCGATCGCGAGATGCGGAAGGGCAAAGAGCCATCCGATCACGCGCCGGTCTGGGCGAAGTTCGATCTGTAGCCGGGTTAACCTACCAGACCGGGTGCGTTCGTTAGACGTCGCGCATTCGAAGTTGAACGTTAGACCCTGATGTCCCGAGCGCCGCATCCCCGCGTGGCTAGTCCGCCACCGAAGCCGCTCCTGATTTTCGATGGCGATTGCCACTTCTGCCGTCGATGGATCGAACGGTGGCGGGAGTCCACAGAAGGACGTATCGACTACGTCAGCTCGCAAGAGGTCGGTGCGCGGTTTCCCGAGATTGCGCAAAGGGAATTTCAAAACGCGGTCCAGCTCATCGAGCCGGACGGAGAAGTATTCGCGGGCGCAGAAGCGGTCTTCCGCTCCCTTGGCCATGCACCGCGCCACCGATGGTTGCCGTGGTGTTATGAGCGCGTGCACGGTTTCGCCCCAGCCACCGAAACGGCTTACTCATTGGTCGCGCGGAACCGCCATCTCGCCTCGAAAGCCACACGATGGCTGTGGGGTGATGACGTTCGCCGGCCGACCTACTACAATGCGCGGCGTTGGTTTCTTCGAACGCTGGGACTCGTGTACCTGATCGCGTTCATCTCCGCCTGGGCGCAAATCGACGGGTTAATGGGCGAGCACGGTCTGACGCCGGCTGGGCGAATGTTATCGCTATTCGGTAGCGGTGGTGTTTTCCACCCGGGGCTCGCGCTGCGCTGGCCGACTCTTTGTTGGTTTAGCGCATCCAGCACGATGCTGCATGGATTGTGCGCCTCCGGCTCCGCCGCCGCCGCGTTGCTGGCGTTCGGCATTCTGCCGTTGCCTGCGCTGCTGGTTTGTTTCGGCTGCTATCTCTCCCTCATTGTACCCGGCGAGGCGTTTTTCAGCTATCAGTGGGACATACTGCTGCTGGAGACGGGATTTGTTGCGATCTTCGTCTCGCCGCTCCAATGGCGAATGGCTCGCGCGAATGACCCGCCGGTCTCCCGTATTGGACTGTTCCTCGTCAAGTTCCTGCTCTTCAAGCTGATGTTTATGTCGGGGATCGTGAAGCTCACCAGCGGAGACGACGCGTGGTGGAAGCTGACCGCGCTGGATTATCATTATTGGACTCAGCCGCTGCCCACCGTCTTTGCGTGGTTCGCCGACAAGAGCCCGGACTGGCTGAAAAGGCTCTCTGTTGCCGCGACGCTATTCACAGAGATCGTGGTGCCGTTTTTCATCTGGGCTCCGCGTCGGTTCCGCCACGCTGCAGCGGTGCTGTTGATTGCGCTTCAGATCGCGATCACAATCACGGGCAACTATTGCTTTTTTAACCTGCTCGCGATTGCGCTCTGCCTCGTGGTGATTGATGACACCGCCTGGCATCCGCACGTGGACCGGGAGATTGCAGCCCCTCAGGGAAGGCGTTGGGCAAACCTCATTCCAGCACTGGCGTTGATCATAACTCTGCCTCTCAATCTTTGCCTGACCTGCAGCGCATTCGAGCGGCGGCCGAACTGGCCGCGCAGTGTAATTGCGCTCTATGCCCGGCTGGAGCCATTCCGACTTGCGAATGGCTACGGCCTGTTTCGCGTAATGACGAAAGAACGGCCTGAGATTATCTTCGAGGGCAGTGCGGACGGCGTCGATTGGCAGCCCTATGAGTTTGGATGGAAACCGGGCGACCCGCACCGCCGGCCTTTGTGGAATGCGCCGCACCAGCCTCGTCTCGATTGGTCGATGTGGTTCGCCGCGCTTGGCTCGGAGCGCGACCGCGTTGTGGCCGAAGCAGTGGCAGCGGCGATGCTGCGGAACGACGCGTCCGTTCTGGGTCTTCTGGCGGGCAATCCATTCACCCAGACTCCGCCACGATTCGTGCGTGCGACGCTCTACCAGTATCGGTTCACAACAGCGGAGGAACGCGGCCGCACGGGCGACTGGTGGGCGCGTGATGACGGTACCGCGTACCTTCCGGCGGTGTCGCTGCAGGATTTCCGCTAATCACCGCGTTGCGGAGTTGAGCAGGAGGGGCGGTAGCAGTATATTCCGCCGATGCCGAAAGAGGAGCAGATCGTCACGGAAGGCACAGTCACACAGGTCCTGCCCGGCACGATGTTTCGCGTTGATCTACCCGGAGACCGAAACGTGCTCGCGCACATTTCCGGCAAGATGCGCAAGCACTTCATCCGAATAGTGCCGGGTGACAAGGTGGAGGTAGAACTGTCGCCATACGACCTGACAAAGGGCCGGATTATCTTCCGAGAGAAGTAACCGACGATTTTGCGAATAGACGTGCGGAAAATGCGCGCAAGTTAAGCGCACTTGGCGCGTGATTTACGTTTCTGCTCAGGAGGGAATTACTCGACTTGCCAGCGCCCAGAGATAAGGCGCAGCGGAGAATGCCCGATCCAAACAATTCACAGGAGAAATCATGGCTGAAGAAAATCCAACAAAGCAAGGCGTCGGCACTGTGGGCAGCAGTGAACCACAAAGCACTCTTGAGAGCAGCAAAACACACGCACGCCGTGCAGCAGAAGATCTGCGCACTGCTGCGACGCAGAAAGCCGGTGAGTATCGCGGGAAGGCGGAGCAGGCATGGGAGGATGCCTCCGTGCGTGCCCGCACTTTCCAGGAAGATGGCGAACAGTATGTGCGCGACAACCCGACCAAGGCGGTTTTCACTGCCCTGGGAATCGGGTTCGTGCTCGGAATGGTCTTCCGCCGCTAAAATTCGCTGAATGGCTGGTGATACGATGCGGTTCCGCAATCCTGCGGGACACGCAGGCTTACTGAACAACCTGGTGTCGCTGGCGAATACGCTGGCGGGGTTCTTCGAGAGCCGCATCGGTCTGTTTGCGCGAGAGTCGAAAACGGCTCTCGTCCACCTGCTGCTGCTTGCCGGGGGAGTGATCGGCGGGTTGCTGCTGCTGGCGTTCGGTTACGTATTTCTGCTCGTCAGTGCCGTGTTCGGCATCGCTCACGCGGCGGGGATCTCGTGGGTATGGATCGCGTTCGGCGCGGGAGTGCTGCACCTTCTGCTCGCTCTCGGCTGCGTGCTGTTTGCGAAAGCGCAGCTGTCGAAACCAATGTTCAAAGCGAGTGTTGCGGAATTGAAGAAGGATCGAGAATGGCTCAAGACGGTAGACAAGAAGAATCAATCGCCGAGCTGAGGCAACAGATTGCGCATTCGCGCGATCGGCTAGGACGAGACCTCGAGGGACTTCGGTACGAACTAGATTTCCCATTAAAGTTCCGTAAATCGTTCCAGCGACACGCAAAGGTCTGGATATCTGCGGCAGTCCTCACGGGTGTCGCAGCAACGGCTCGCGCGACATCGAAAACGAAGGTCGTGTACCGAACGTTCGGCCGAAAAAGCGGCGAACAGAAGAAGGGCGAGGAGCAGAAGAAGGGCTTGCTCCAGGCTGGTGTAGCAATGGGTGCGCTAAGACTTGCGGCAACGCTGCTGCGGCCGGTGGCTGTCAGCTTCATCACGAAAAAGATGGGTAGCTACGCCGGCGGTTCCGCCGCGTCGCGGAATTAGTGAGGGTGTTTGGAGTTTACGTTGTCGGCATGGGCGATTAATCATCGTCCTGTCGATGAGTGCCCCCGCCAGCCCATCCATCGCGCCGGAACGCGGATTGTTGCGGCACGTCGATGATTACCTGGCGCTCGGACAGCGAGCTGGCGCCTCGGATATCCATCTGAGCGTGAACGCGCCGCCGATCTGGCGCCTGCAGGGTACGTTGCGCCCGATCTGGCCCGACGTGCCACCGCTAAGTGCGGAGGATACAATGGCGCTTGCAGAAAGATTTCTGCCGGAGGTGCAGCGAACACAACTCCAGGAGCGTGGTGACGCCGACTTTGCCTACGCTACGGAATTTGGCCGATTCCGGACGAGTGTGGTTCGGCAACGACTCGGCGTCGACTTAGTTTTTCGTATCATCAACACGCGCGTTCGGACGATGGACGAGCTCGGGCTTCCCGAGCACCTAAAGCTGCTGACTCGATATCAAAACGGCCTGATTCTGGTGACCGGCTCGGTCGGTAGCGGCAAATCCACTACACTCGCAGCCTTGGTCGAGCAGGTGAATGTTGAGCGTCGTGAGCACATCATTACACTCGAGGATCCGATCGAATACATCTTCGAGCCGAAGGGTTGCCATATAACGCAACGAGAAGTGCACACGCACACCGCGTCGTTCAGCGCTGCGCTGCGAGGCGCTCTGCGCGAAGATCCTGACGTAATCATGATCGGCGAGATGCGTGATCTCGAAACCATTTCGCTCGCGATCACGGCATCCGAAACCGGCCATCTTGTCTTAGGAACACTGCACACCGGAAACGCCTCCCGCACACTTGATCGCCTGCTCGACGTCTTTCCTGTCGATCAACAGGACCAGATTCGGATAATGGTGAGCGAATCGTTGCGCGGCATTATCAGCCAGCAGCTTGTCCCGAGCGCCGACGGTACCAAGCGTATACTAGCTTTGGAAACGCTGACGAACACCCCTGCAGTGGGAAATGTCATCCGCGAAGCAAAGACCTACATGCTTCCTGGAATCATTCAGACGGGGCGAAAACTGGGCATGCAGCTGATGGACGACTCGCTTGCGGCGCTGTACGACTGCGGCGCGATCAGCGGCGAGGAAGCGTATGCCCGAGCTGAACAGAAGCAGATGATGAGATTGCATCTGAAGCAGTAGCTGCCGTGGCTTACATTGATTCGTTTTTTCACATCCTGGTAGAGCAGGGGGCGTCCGACCTGCACATAGGCGAAGGGCAGCCGCCGAAGATGCGGAGGCATGGCGATGTCACACCGATCCGCCAGGAGCCAATCACTCGGGAAGAAGCCGCGTTTATGCTGAGCGAAATCGCGGGACAAGAGAGCTGGACGTTGTTTGAAGACCGGGGCGATCTCGATTTTGCATACGAGATGGATCACGCCTCACGCTTTCGCTGCAATTTTCTCAAGCAGGCGAATGGCTATGGTGCGGTCTTTCGATTGATTCCGACTGAAATCGCCACGCTCGAGCAGCTCGGAATTCCGCCCGTTGTAAAGGAATTCGGACATCTACGTGGCGGCCTGGTGCTTGTGACCGGACCCACGGGTTCGGGCAAGTCGACGACGCTGGCGGCCTTGATCGACTACATCAACAGCAATTTCCCCCGCCATATCGTCACCGTGGAAGAGCCGATTGAATTCGTGCATCGGAATAAAAAGAGCATCATCACGCAGCGCGAAGTGCCGCTAAATACCGTCTCTTTTCCTGCGGGATTGAAAGCGGCGCTCCGCGAAGACGCGGACATCGTTCTCGTCGGTGAGATGCGTGATCTTGAAACAATTTCGCTCGCGTTGACTGCTGCCGAAACAGGTTTGCTTGTGTTCGGAACGCTTCACACCAACAACGCCCGGAAGACCGTCGATCGTATGGTCGATGTCTTTCCCGCGAACAAGCAAGCGCAAGTACGCACGATGCTCGCCAATTCCCTCCGTGGTGTCCTGGCGCAGTTGCTGTTGAAGAAGACGGCCGCAGCAGGGGGCGGGCGCATCGCCGTCAATGAGATCCTGGTTTCAAATGCCGCCGTGTCAGCAATCATCCGCGAAGGCGCCACGCAAAAACTCCAGGACGTCATCGTTGCTGGTAAAGGCCAGGGAATGCAATTCATGGACGACGCAATTTACGCCCTCCTGCAACAGGGCACCATTTCGCCGCATGAAGCTTTCATGAAGTCGATCGAGAAGAATCGTTTCAACAAGTTCCTTCCCGCCGAAGAACAGGGTTTTGCGAACTCCGCCGGGTCTGCGCCTAACTCCGAGAAGCAAATTGCCAAAAATCTCCTGAAGGGAAAACCGGTGCTGGCCAGGCAGTAATAGCCAGGCTGGTTTCCGCTTCGCGTTGACATAGCACGGGACGGATGTTATCGGTTCGCGCGAATTTCTGAACGCGCTGCTCGATACTCAGGTCCTCGTGCTCAATCGCTTGTGGCAGGCGGTGAATGTCTGCTCGGCCCGTCGAGCGTTTGCGTTGCTTTACCAGGGCCACGCACAGGTCGTTTCCTCCGACCCGGAGAACAATTTCCTGACGCACGATTTCGCCAGTTGGCGTGATTTTTCCACTACCGCGCCAGAGCACGAGATGGTCACCACCATTTCGTGGAAGATCCGCGTGCCACGCGTGATCGTGCTCCTGCTCTTCGATCGGCTGCCAAAGAAGGAAGTGAAGTTCACCCGCCACAACGTCTTCGAGCGGGACAAAAACACTTGCCAGTATTGCGGCAAGGTTTTCGACCGAAGCGAACTGAATCTGGACCATGTTTTGCCGCGCGATAAAGGCGGGCTAACGACCTGGGAGAATGTGGTCTGCTCGTGCATTCCGTGTAACACGCGCAAGGGCAACCGTCTTGCACACGAAGCGCACATGCACTTGATCCGGAAACCGAAGCGGCCGAAATGGCGGCCGTTTGTGCATGTGACGTTCTCAGCGCAGCATCACGAGAGCTGGCGGCACTTCGTCGATCTCGCGTACTGGAACGTTGAGCTTAGTGACTGATCTGCGCAGCGCGGCAATGGTTTAGCGAGTGGCGGAAAGCGCAGCGGTTTGCGGGCGAAGCGCGTTCAGGATTGGCTGCGGGTAAACACCGAGCATCAGGATTGCGGCAATCAGCGCGACGATCGTGTAACGCGTCAAGGCGCTGACTGGAACAGTGGAATCGCTGCTGCCGCGCTCCCAATACATCGCGCGGATTACTTTGAAGTAGTAATAGAAACCACACGCGACGGTGATCACACCGATCACGAGCAGCATCGTTTGATGCTGCCTGATCGCGGCGTCGAAGATAAAGAACTTGCCGAGAAATCCCGCGGTAAACGGCAGGCCTGCGAGTGAGCCCATGGCGACCAGCATTGCGAACGAGAGGAATGGCGACCGCCGTGACAAGCCGTTGAAGTCCTCAATCCTGTCGCCGGATTGGCTCGCGACCACGATCAGCACTGCAAAGCTCAGGATCGTCATGAGCAGATACGCTACGAAATAATAACCTACAGCCGGACCAGCGAGACAAACGACGCCGACGAGCAGGTAACCTGCATGCGCGATACTCGAGTATGCGAGCAGACGCTTCAGGTTTGTTTGGGGCAGCGCTGCGAGGTTGCCATAGATCAAGGTTAACGCCGCCACCCAGACGAGCAGGCGCTCCGTTTGCGGTAAGACGAAGAATGGTTCCAGCACGCGCAGCAAAACGACGAAACCCGCCGCTTTTGACCCGACCGAGAGATACGCCGTCACCGGCGTGGGAGCACCTTGATAAACATCCGGCACCCAAATCTGAAACGGCACGGCGGCGATCTTAAAGCCGAGGGCAACCAGCACGAGCGCCATCCCAAACAGCGCCGGAACCTGCTCACCGCCGTCGCGCAACACGTCGCCGATGCGAGCAAGGTTCGTCTCGCCCGTTGCGCCAAAGATCCAGGTGATGCCGTACACCAGGAATCCGGTGGAGAGCGCACTGAGAATCAGGTATTTCACGCCTGCTTCGAGGGTCACGGGATTTCGCCGCGTGAACGCCACCAGCGCGTAGAAAGACATTGTAACCACCTCGAGCGAGACGAAGATCATTACGAAATCGGTCGCGCTCGCCATCCACATAAGGCCGGCGCAGGTGAAGAGTGGCAGTGCGAAAAATTCGCCTAACCCGGCTTGTTTAGTCGCGCCGTGAACGGTCTGCCGGACGATCGGTGCGTAGTCGATCATCATGATCAGCACCAGAATTGTGGTGACCAGCGCGAAGCGTTTGAAGAAAACCGCCAATGAATCGGCGGTGTAGAAGGACCAGAAACCATTCGTCGTAGGTGGTGGAGACGGTGCGAGGAAAAAGCTCGCGACCAGAACTGCGGCGAGACCGGACATACCGATCCATGCGACGGCACGTTTATCCGTCCGCTCCGTGAATGCTTCAATGAGCAGCACGAGCAAGCCGAGCGCGACGACGGCAATTTCAAGCATCGGTGCACCGATCATTTTGTTTCTGAGAACGTGGGTGCAAAAGTCGGTGTGAGAACCTGCACCAGTGCCTGTGGAAAGAAGCCGATCCACAGAAGCGCGCCGACCAGCAGCGCAATCGGCAGCCGCAACCCCGGCGAGATGTCGACTGCCGTAGCGAGCCCGTCAGGTCTCGTGCCCATGAACGTCGCGCGGTAAGCGCGCAGCATATAAACCGCGGAAATCACCACGCCCCAAAGCGCGAGCAACGTCGTCACTTGGTAGATGTGAACCCCGGCAAGATCTGCGCCGTTACGAAATGCGCCGAAAAACACCATGACCTCCGCGGCAAAATTGGCGAAGCCGGGCAGACCGATCGACGCGAACGCGCCAAGACCAAACGCGAAGCTCGCAAGTGGCATGATTCTGCCAAGTCCGCCGAGTTCGTCCAAGCGCAGTGTGCCGGTGCGGTCGCGCACTTGGCCGCTGATTGCGAAAAGCAACGCGATCGATAAGCCGTGCGCGAACATCAGGATCGCTGCCCCGGTCGTGCCAAGAAGGTTGGCGCTCGCAATGCCCAGGAAGATGTACCCCATGTGCATCACGCTCGAATAGCCGAGCATCCAATCGAGTCGCTTCTGCGCGATCGTCGCGAGCCCGACATAGATGATGTTGCCAAGAAGCAAAACGATCAGCAGCCATGCCCAATGCCGCGAACCTTCGGGCAGCATCGGCACCGCAATGCGCAGCAGTCCGTACAGGCCGAACTTCTTCAGCACGCCCGCGTGCAGCATCGCCGCTGGCGCCGGCGCGGATGCGTATGCTTGCGGCGCCCACGTGTGAAACGGGAACAGAGAAATCAGGATTCCAAATCCGATCAATAGCAACAGGTAGATTTGCTGCTGCGCATCCGGCGCGATTTGACCGGCGGATGCGGCGGTCTGCAATGCTCGCAAATCGAAGCTGCGGGCTGCCTCGGGCACACTCCGATAAAGCATTAGCAACCCGAGCAGCAGGATGAAGCTGCCGGTGGCGAGGTAGATTGTGATTTTCCATGCGGCAGCATGACGATCGCCGCTGCCCCAGATTCCAATGAGCAGGAATGTGGGAATCAATGCGAGCTCGTGGAACGCGTAGAAGAAAAACAGATCGAGAGAGGCAAATGCGCCGATCGCACCTGCGGCGATAAAGAGTAAACAGGCGTAGAAGGCGCGCTCCTGTTTCGAGACTTCGCCGGTGAACCATACCGCGGCGAGAGTAACGATCGACGTCAGCAAAACCATGATGAGGCTTAAGCCATCAAGGCCCAGAGTGAAATTGAGCCGCCACTCTGCGCTGATGGGGAGTGACGTCACGAACGCGAAACCTGTATCCCCGCTCTGGAAACCAAAGAAAACAAGCAGGGCGGCCAGCAGCATCAACCCTGCCGACCCCAGCGCAGTTCCGCGAGCCGGTGTTCCCAACAGAATCGCGACCGCTGCGATGATCGGGCAAAAGACAAGAAAGAGCAGAATCATCGAAACACCGTGAAGTAGACCAGGCCGACAATCCCGAGGCCGAAAATGAACGCGTACCCCTCGATGTTGCCGACCTGCAGCAGTCGCAGCATTGCTCCGAGACCCCACGTTGCCGTGCTCGCTCCTCGCACGCCAACGGCGTCGAGAATCCAGCGATCGAAGAAGCCAGAGATCTTTGCGAGGAGTTCTTGTGTGACGCCGATCAACCAGCCGTAAAATTCATCAAAGTAAAACCTTCGACGCAGGATTCCGATGTCGATCGGATCGGTCTCGCGTTTCCGATACAGCACAAACGCAATGATCACGCCCAGCAGCATCGCGGCGGTGGCGAGGATCGGCACGATGTGGCTGCCCTCATCCGCGCGTGGCACGTTCAAGAACCTTCTGGCGAAGAACCCGAATCCGCCGAGGGACGCCGGGGCTGCGAGGAGGAGCAGGGGACCGCTCATCACGAGCGGGGATTCCTTGCCGTGCTGCGCATGTTCGCTCCGCGGTTGGCCGAGGAACACAACGAATACAAGCCGCAGCATGTAGAACGCGGTCAGAAAGGCGGTGAAAAGTGCGAGCGCGAAAATCGCGGTGTTCTTCTCATACGCGAGGGCGAGAATCGCGTCCTTGCTGAAGAAGCCGCTGAAAGGCGGGCAGCCGATCAGCGCCAGCGTTCCTATCAAGAACGTGACGAATGTAATCCGCAGTCGGTGCGCGAGTCCACCCATTCGCCAGATGTTCTGCTCGTGGTGAAGCATGATGATGATCGAGCCGGCACCGAGGAACAGCAGCGCCTTGAAGAAAGCGTGCGTGAAGAGGTGAAACATCGCCGCCTCACCGGACGCGAGTCCGACAGCCATCACCATGTAACCGAGTTGCGACAGTGTGGAGTAGGCAAGAATGCGTTTAATGTCATTCTGCTGCGTCGCGATCAGCCCAGCCATGACAGCCGTGATCGTGCCGATCCAGGCGATGATGGTGAGCGCTTGCGACGACGCCTGAACGAGAAAGCCGACGCGCACGAGCATGTAAACTCCGGCAGCAACCATCGTGGCCGCATGGATCAATGCCGAGATCGGAGTCGGGCCTTCCATCGCGTCTGGCAACCAGACGTGCAGCGGGAATTGTGCTGATTTGCCCGCAGCGCCGCAGAAGATCAGCAATGCCGCCGCCGTGAGATAGCCCGGGTGAGCAGTGATCGCTCCCATGTTGCCTGCGACTTGGTCGAACACCACGGAACCGGTGGCACTCCAAACCATCAGGATTCCAATCATGAATCCAAAGTCGCCGATTCGATTCGTCAGGAATGCTTTATTCGCAGCGTCGGCAGCGCTGTCCCGTTCGAACCAATGTCCGATCAGCAGGTAGGAGCTGACGCCGACCAGTTCCCAGAAGATGAACATCATTACAAAGTTGTTCGCGAGGACAATCCCCAGCATGGAGAACATGAAGAGCGACAGCGACGCGAAGTACCGCGACTTCCCAGCATCGTCGGCCATGTAGCCTAACGAGTAGATGTGAATCAACGCTCCGATGCCCGTGACGAGCACCAGCATCGTTTTGCTTAGCTGATCCAGAACAAGCCCTAACGGCACATGAAAGAGTGGCCGTAGGTCGATCCAGGACAACTCGAAGGCGGAAGTCGCAGGTGATACGAAGACCAAACAGCTACAGACAAAGCTCCCCACTGCGGCACCGACGGAGACGAAAGAGCTAACGGTTCCGGAGCGACGCGTCAGCAGCACGATCACGCCCGCCGAGATCAACGGGAGAAGCAGGAGATACCATGGAAGCGCACTGCTCATCAGAACCTCAGCGTGCTGATATCTTCCACGTGTGTCGTCTGCCTGGCGCGGTACAGCGCCACGATGATAGCCAACCCGAGCGCTACTTCCGCGGCTGCGACAGTGATGATGAAAAACACGAAAACCTGTGCGTTGTAGTTCGGCAGGCCGTCAGCGCCGACCCGATACCGCGAGAACGCCACGAGCGAGAGATTTGCCGCGTTCAGCATCAGCTCGAGCGACATGAAAATGATGATGATATTGCGTCGCAGCATCACGCCTGCGAAGCCTATGGTGAACAGCAATCCACTAACGATCAGGTACTGCCCGAGTGTGGCCATAGCTTCAGCGCAACTCGCGTTTGCTCAGCACGATCACGCCAATCGTGGCGACGAGGACCAGCACGCCGATGATTTGGAACGGCAGGTTGAAGTTGTTGAACAGGAGGAGACCAATGTCGCGCACGTCGTCGGTGCGCGTCGCGGGGAGGGCGGGGAATTGATCGTGACTGCCGCGCAGTTCCGCGACGACGAGGCAAATCTGCACAAACAGCGCGAGCGAGACTGCCGAGCCACCGACAACCGCGACTCTATTGATGCGGCGCCGCTCCTCTGCCCGCAGATCGAACAGCATGATAATGAAAAGGAACAGCACCATGACTGCGCCGGCATAGACGAGCACCTGGATGATACCGATGAAGAAGGCGTCGAGGCCCATAAACAATGCCGCGAGCCCGAGGAAGCTGAGAACGAGGCTCAGTGCGCTCGCTATGGGATTACGGTTTAGGACGACGGCCGCGCCGAACACAAGCGTCATAGCGGCGAAGGTCCAGAAGAGCAGAGCAGGCATCAGCGGAATGCGGGATGCGGGATGCGGAATGCGGACTGAGAACGCAGCGCGCAGGTAGCGGCAACGATTCCCCGTTCCGAATCTCGCGTTCCGCGTTTCATTTCTTCTCGTTCCACTTCAGCACGACTCCGTGCATCACTCCGCCGATTTCGAGCAGCTTCTCTTTGTCGTGAACCATGTCCTCGCGCGTGAATCCGGTGATCGCGTAATCTTTGCGGAGGAAGATTGCCTGCTCAGGGCAAACCTCTTCGCACATGCCGCAGTAGATGCAGCGGATCATGTCGATGTCGAACTCGTTCGGATACTTTTCGACCTTCGCGAACTTATCGTCTCCGGGCAGTTCCCCGGGAATGATCTTGATCGCGCGCGGCGGGCAAATGAATTCGCAGAGCTGGCAGGCGACGCACCGGATGCGCCCGGCGACATCTCGCACGAGCGCTGGCGCGCCGCGATAGTGTTCAGGCATGTGCGAATCCCATTTCTCCTCCGGGTATTCCATCGTCACTTTGGTGCGCCCGAAAATCATGTTCTTCAGGTGACGCATCGTGATGACCATGCCGCTGAGGATCGCGGGCAGGTAAATGCGCTCTTTCCAGCTCAGGTTCGGGCGGCGAACGGTGATGGCCATGTCAGGCGGGGAAGTAGGCGATCATGAGCGCCGCCAGAAAGATGTTTACGAGCGCAATTTCGAAGAAGAAGACCCAGCCCAAGCGCATCAGCTGGTCATAGCGAAAGCGGGGCAGCGTCCACCGCACCCAGATGAAGACGAGCAGCAGCATAGCCACTTTGCCGAAGAACGTCGCGATGTTAAACAAGCCGCCCGCGATCCCGCGCCAGCCCTCCGCGTCACCGGTGATGTAGGTCCAGTGAAAGCCGCCGTTCCACGACGGAATCGGCAGATGCCATCCGCCTAAAAAGAGCGTCACTATCAAAGCCGAGCCGGTGATCATCGCGGCGTATTCCCCGAGGAAAAAGAGCGCGAATTTCATCGAGCCGTATTCGGTGTGATAACCGCCGACGAGCTCGGTCTCAGCTTCCGGCAAGTCGAAAGGGAGGCGATTGGTTTCTGCGAAGATCGCGACGGTGAACACGCAGAACGAGACGAACATCGGGATCGCCAGCAGCCATTTCTGCACGTTCAGCCAGTCCCCGATGAACGGTGCGATCATCCAGCCGTGCTCGATTTGGTAGCGCACAATTTCGGTCAGGCGCAGTTGGCCGACGAGCAGGAAAATCGGGATTACTGCAAGCCCGAGCGACAGCTCATACGAGATCATCTGCGAACTCGACCGCACGCCGCCGAGGAACGGATATTTCGAGTTGGACGACCAGCCGGCGATCACGATGCCGTACACACCTAATGAGGCAATCGCGAAGACATAGAGCACGCCGACGTTGATGTCGGCGATTACCATTGGCACCCCCAGGAGTGTGCTGCCGAATGGGACGACCGCGATTGTTGCAATCGCTGGCACCATCGCGAGACATGGCGCAAGCCAGTAGTAGAACGTGTTTACATGCGCTGGCGTGAAGTCTTCCTTCAGCAGGAATTTCACAGCGTCGGCGACTGGTTGAAATAAACCCGCCGGTCCGACGCGGTTCGGTCCGAGGCGATCCTGGATTAATGCGCTGACACGTCGCTCCGCGTAGACACTGTACGAAACCATCGGCAGGATGATCAGGAAGATCACGCCCAGAATCTTCATCAGCGATGTCAGAATGATGAAATAATTCATCGCGCGTGACTTCCTCCTACGAAGCGGCCTTCTCCGATTCTGGCTTGTTGCCTTCGTTTTTCGCCGGCTCGTCGGGCGAAGGGCTCTCCGCGCTTTCCATCACTTGCACGCCAAGATCCCCGATCTTGCTCAAGCTCAACCCGGAGAACTCCCGGACAGATTGGCTCATTTGCGCGAACACTTCTTCGATCGTGTAAATGCCGTTCTGCCCGGAAACAGCCTGGATGAGATCACGCAGAATCTCCCAATCGTCGCGCGCCTGACCCGGCGGTGAAACTGCGCGGTTCAACCGCTGAAGCCGGCCTTTGCCGTTGATCATCGATCCGCGCTTCTCCGCGAATCCGGCGGAAGGCAGCAACGCTGTCGCGTACCTGGTCGCAGGGTTCTCCAGAAGGTCTAACAAAACGAACGCAGGCAACGCGGACAGGGCGTCCGCTGAGATTCCGGCCTCCAGCGGATTCTCACCGAGCACAACAAGCGCTTTGACGTCGCCCCTCTCCACGGCTCGCGCAATGGTTTGAAGCCGCGCGCCGGGTTCTTCGGAAATCCTGAGCAACCGCGCACCGTTCGTGTTGGGATTGCGGTCTTCGCTCAGCAGGATTTCGTCGCCCGCGCCGCGGTGCGGCACGATGTCGATTAAATGGACACCGAGACTTTGCGCGAGCCGCGATGTGAGCCACAACTCCTCATTTGTCATTCGCCCCGAGGCAATGATCGCGATTTGCGGGCCGTTGAAGTGCTTTAGCTGACCAGCAGCATCCGCAATAACGGTTTGCCAGTCAGCCGGCACAAGCGTTCCGCCGCTGTAAATCTTCGGTTCGAGGAGCCGCCTGTGGGAGTGCAGGTAGTCGAAGTTCAGGCGGCCGTAGTCGCACATCCACGATGAATTCACCGCGTCGTTTTCGCGCGGGGTCTGGCGGTAGACCACGCCTTCACGTGTGCCGATCACTGTGTTGCAACCGGTGGCGCAGCTCGTGCAAAAACTCTTCGTTTCTTTGAGGAACCAGACGCGCATCTTGAACCGGAAGTCTGACGATGTGAGCGCGCCGACGGGGCAAATGTCGACCGTGTTCAGCGAATAGTTATTCTCGAGCTTTTTTTGGGGATGCGCGGTGAGAACGCTGTGGCTGCCACGATCGATGAAACCGAGCACGTCGTCTTTCGCGATTTCCTGGCAGAAGCGAATGCAACGCGAGCAAAGGATGCACCGCTCGTCATCGAGCGTTACGCGCGGTCCGAGCTCGACGTTCTTCGGTTTCTTGACCTTGTTTTCAAGGAAGCGCGACTCGGCATTCCCATACTGAACGCTGAACTCCTGGAGGCGGCATTCGCCCGCTTGGTCGCAGATCGGACAATCGAGCGGGTGATTAATAAGGAGGAATTCCATCACGCCGCGGCGGCAATCCTCGACGAGAGGTGAGGTTGTCCGCACGCCCATTCCTTCGGCGACATCCTGCGCGCACGAGATCTGCGGGCGCGGCATCCAGTTGATGAGCGGCATGCCGTCGTCACCCGTCACCGGCTTCCGATCAGGGCCCATTTTCGGCATGCCCATTTCGATCAGACACATGCGGCAGTTGCCGGGCGAGCTGAGTTTCTTGTGATAGCAATACCGCGGCACGTAGCTGCCAGCCTGCTCACAAGCTTCGATCAGCCGTGTGCCTTTCGGGAACTGACGCCAAACACCATCGACTTGGACGTTCACGAGCGGAACAGGCGCTGAGACTTGGTCGCTCATACCACTCCTGCGGTGCCGGCGCGCTCCCATCCGGGATCATGCGCCAGCGACGTCGTTTCGATCTCGCCGTCGTTCTCCTTAATCAATTCGCCCGGGGTGTATTCCGGCGGCAGTGGCGGCGGTGTCGCCTTTTCTGCGCGAGCTACGAACTCCTCGCGGAATTTGTCGACGAAGCTTTGCGTCGGCCACGCGCATGCTTCGCCAAAGGCACAGATCGTGCGCCCGGCGATGTTGTCGGCCACCCCGACGAGTGTCCTGGGATCCTCGACCGTCCCTCCGCCGAGCAACATCCGATCCGTGATCTTCTTCATCCAGAGCGAGCCTTCGCGACACGGTGTGCACTGGCCGCAGCTCTCGTGCGCATAGAATTCATTCAGGTTGTTCAGCGCCCAAACCATGTCGCGCGAATCGTCCATCACGATGACGCCGCCCGAACCCGCCATGGATCCCACGGCCGCGAGCGAATCAAAATCCATCGGGATGTCGTCGATGGAGATCTCGCGTTCGATGTCCGAGCCATCGCGCTGTTTCTCCTTCAGCTTGAACGTTTCGTCGGCGCGCAACACCTTGGCAGAACTGCCGCCCGGGATTACTGCCTTCAACGTGCGGCCGTATTCAAGACCGCCGGCCATCTCGTAGATCAATTGGCCCATCGTGACTGCGCCGACTTCGATCTCGAAATAACCGGGGCGCTGCACATCGCCACTAACGCAGACAATTCGGGTGCCAGTGTTGTTCGGCCGCCCGAGTCTCGCGTACTCCGCGCCGCCCATTTCGATTATGTGCTTTACGTGGCAAAGCGTTTCCACGTTGTTCACGATCGTCGGACACATGTAGAGGCCGAGAACCGCAGGGAAGTAGGGTGGCTTGATCCGCGGATAGGCTCGCTTTCCTTCAAGCGATTCAATCAAACCGGTTTCTTCCCCGCAGATGTAAGCGCCGGCGCCGCGATGCACGAAGATCTCGCAGTCAAAGCCGGTGCCGAGGATGTTTTTGCCAAGGAAGTTCTGCGCCCGCGCTTCTTCGACCGCGTGTTCCAGAATCCTCGCACCTTCAGGGAATTCGCCACGGATGTAGATGTAGGCTGTTCGCGCATTCAGCGCGAAAGCCGAGATCAGCATGCCTTCGATCAGCTGATGCGGATCTTCATGGATGATGTAGCGATCTTTAAAGGTGCCGGGCTCTGATTCGTCAGCGTTGCAGATCAGGTAAACCGGCTTCTTCTCGTCCGGTTTGATGAACCCCCATTTTACGCCGCATGGAAATCCCGCGCCACCCCGTCCTCGCAATCCCGAGGCCTTCACTTCGTTCACAATGTCGACGCGCGACATGGTGACGGCTCTCTTCAGTTGTTCGTAACCGCCGTCGCGCAAGTAGCGATCAATGTCGATGCTCCACTCCTCGCGGCCTATGTTCTTGAAGATGAGCCGGTGTTCGTACGGATGCGGCGGCGTGGCAGAGCGCCCGCTCGGCTTGTCGCTCCCCAGCACGGCCGCTGCGTTGCCGGGCTGCACATTTTCCAGCAAATCGTCCTGCAGCATCGCAACGGGCGCTGTCCCGCAACTGGCCAGACACTCGACGAACTCGAAACTGTACTCGCCAGTGTCGTCTTCCGAGGCGGGATTGTGCAGGCCGGTGTCGTGGTGACGATTCGAACTTACGCCGGCAGCAGCCTCAAGATTCTCCTTTAGCTCATAGCTGCCCGCCATCGCGCAGCTCAGGGTTCGACAGATGCGGATGTGCTTCTTCCCCGCGGGCTTCTGCCGATACATCGGGTAAAACGTGACGAGCTCGAGAATGTTGATCGGTTCGACATCGAGCTTCCGTGCAATCCAGCAAACCCCGTCGTCGCTGATGTAGCCGAACTGTTCCTGCCACAGATGCAGCAGCGGCATCGACGCGCTGCGTTTTCGATCAGCCGGGTATCGGCGGATCGCTCTGTCTGCTTCCCGCTCCAGCTCCGCGGGCACACGTTGTGTTGTCGAGTCCACGGCCGGGAGCTTATTTCGTTAATGTCGACAGCTTCGACTCAAGCTTGTCGTCGTAGAAGACGATCGTCACCGTATCTTTTCCCTGCACGTAGACGTACGTTGTCTTCTGCGTCATATCCAAGTCCTTGATGTCGGTGACTGAAGTGGGCGGACCGAGGATGGATTCCACCTGCTTCTTCGCCATTCCGTTCGTGACTTGATCGACATTTGCTTTCCGCAGGCGATCTCCAACGCAGCCGGCAAGCACCAGCGGCGCGATTAACGCGCACAGCAACGCGAGTTCAGCTTTGCGCGTGCTCATGGAGGTGCCGGAGACGCCTCTAATCTCGCCCGAGATTCGTGTCTTTTCCGTCTACCTCGTCGTTTTTGAACGTCACCATCGCGAACTTCGTGCCGTCTTCATACCGGTAGGTCGTCTTCTTGAAGATCATCATGTCCTTGGTCTCGGCGTTTGTCGGTTGCCCGAGAATTGTTTCGACCTGCGTCTTCGACATTCCCATCGAGATTTGATCGTAGTTCGCCTTGGTTAACTTGGAGCCGGGAAGCGTCGCGCGATTGCAGCCGGAGAGGGTGATCAAAAATGCCGCGAGAGCGACGAGGAGGGAGGAGATTTTAAGTCGGTTCATAGGTTGCGGTCACCTGTCGCATTCGCCCATCACGAAGTCCAGACTGCCAAGCACTGAGACTACATCGCTAATGCTACAGCCGGGCAGAATCTCCGGCAGGATGCTGAGATTACAGAACGACGGCGAGCGAATCTTCAGCCGATGCGGCACACCACCGCCTTTGCTGTTGATGTAAAAACCGAGCTCGCCCTTTGGATTTTCCGCGCCGAAGTAAATCTCGCCGACTGGCGCATTCAAGCCCTCGGTCACCACGATGAAGTGGTGGATTAATTCCTCCATCTTCGTCATCACCCGCGCTTTCGGCGGCGGCATGTTCTTCCAATCGACGACGTTGATTGCTCCGCCGGGTATCGTCTCAATCGCCTGACGAAGAATGCGCACGCTTTGCCGCATCTCCTCGAAGCGGACGAGGTATCGGTCGTACGCGTCTCCTTGCGTCCCGACAACTACCTCGAAGCCGTATTTCTCGTAATCGAGATACGGGTGCTTTCGTCGCACGTCATGTTCAACACCGCTGCCGCGCAGGTTAGGGCCCGACAAACCATAGGCGATTGCGCGATCTTTCGGGATGACACCGATGTCGCGCGTGCGATCGACGAAAATGCGATTCCGCGTCAGGAGCTTGTCGACCTCGTCTAATTGCGGAATGAACTTGTCGAGGAACGTCTCGAGTTGCGGCACAAATCCGGACGGCAGATCGCGAATCTGGCCGCCGACGCGCGTGTAGGAAGTAGTGAACCGCGCGCCCGTCAGCAGTTCGCAAAGATTGTAAATCTGTTCGCGTTGCTCAAAGGTGTAGAGAAAAACCGTCATCGCGCCGAGATCAAGCGACATCGCGCCGAGCCCCATGAGGTGCGCGGAGATTCGCGCGAGTTCGCAGCAGATCACGCGGATCGCTTTGCCGCGCGGCGGCAATTCCCAGCCCATCAGCTTTTCGACTGCGCAGGCGTACGCGACGTTGTTCGCCAGCGGCGCCAGGTAATCCAACCGGTCCGTATAAGGGACGAACTGGTTGTATTGCATGTTCTCCGCGATTTTTTCGTCGCCGCGATGGAGATAGCCGACATCAGGCGTCGCCTTCGTAACGGTCTCGCCATCCAGCTCCAGCACGAGGCGCAACACGCCGTGTGTCGCCGGGTGCGATGGGCCCATGTTGAGCACCATCTTTTCGCCGATGTCACCGCTCTCGGCGGCGATCTCCGGCTGCGCGCGAGCGACGCGCGCGTGGGTGTCAGGAGATTCGATTTCGCGCGTCGTGAAAGCCATACAACCGGGATGTCCGGTTATGCTCGCGACGGCTCTAGCGTGCGCAAGCGCAAAGTATGCACCGCGCTCTTCGGCATCGCGGCGAGAGTGCCGCGATGCTTCTAAGTCGGGCCGCAGCCCGAAGTTATCGCTCTGTCCAGAACGCCTTCACCGGCTCGACACGACGCGCGACGGTGGGGTTCTGGTAGAACTTGATCATGTGCCGGCGGCCGTAGGTCATATCGGACGCCTGGAGCGACGCAGGATCGAGACGCCATTTCATGGCACCGTCACGCGCGATTTCATCGAGACCAGCGATACCGCTGCTCCGCAGAATTTGCGCATCCCGCACGTTCCCGTTGCTCTCGAACACGAGTCCGAGCACGACTGATCCTGACCACGCCTGGTCGAGGACCGAGCGAGGCAGTGGCGGGGCTGGTTTTGCGGCCCACTGCGCTTGCACGGATCCCGCGCATGCGAGCAAGACCGCCGCGACAGCGCCGATGACGGCGCGACGAGACCTTCTATTACTATAGGTTTGTTGGCTCATGCCGCGATCGTGACGATTCGTAAGGAAAGTGCAATAACAATCGTGTGAGGGATTTGCAGTGGACGAAGCTGGATTCCAACTCGCCCCTTGCATTGTTTGGAGTTAGCTAATCCGTCATGAAGAAAATCGCGCTGCTTTTCGCCGGACAAGGAGCACAAGTCGTTGGGATGGGGAGTGAACTCGCGGCGGGTTCACGGGGCGCGGCGGCCTTGTTCGAAAACGCCGATCGAGTGCTGGGCCGGCCCCTCAGTGAAATCGTCTGGAAAGGGCCGATGGAGGAGTTAACGAAAACCGCGAACTGTCAGCCGGCGCTGTATGTGCACGGGCTCGCGTGTCTCGCCGCGTTACGCGAGCAGGTCGGCGATTTTGCCATCGAGGCCGCAGCGGGTCTTTCGTTAGGCGAATGGACGGCGCACGCCGCGGCGGGGACTTTCGACTTCGCGACCGGGTTGAAGCTGGTGGAACAGCGCGGAGCGTTCATGGAAGCCGCTTGCGAAGCGACGGCGGGAGCGATGGCGGCAATGATTGGCGCAGATGAGAGCGCCGTTCGTGCCTTGGCCGCCGACACGGAAATCGACGTGGCGAACATCAACGCGCCGGGTCAGATCGTGATCTCCGGTGAAGCCGCAAAGGTGGAACTTGCTGTCAGCCTGGCAAAGGAGCATGGGATTCGCCGTGCCACCTTGCTCAAAGTCGCGGGCGCGTATCACTCGCGGCTGATGAACAGCGCGTATCTCGCTCTCGGCTCGCCCTTGCTCGAGGCTGAGTTGCACATGCCGGCGTTTCCGGTGGTCAGCAACGTTACCGGCACCGCCGTCGAATCGTTAGCTGAGATCCGGCAAACGTTGCAGGACCAGGTCACCGGCACGGTGCGCTGGACGGATTGCATGGAGTGGTTGCTGGAGCGCGGCTGTGATCTCTTCATCGAACTTGGACCGGGCGGCGTCTTGGCCGGCCTTTTGCAACGGACGCGGAAAGATGCGCCGGTGATTAGCGTCAGCGATATGGGGTCAATCCAGGCATGCGCTGAGATGCTTCGGGCGAGCTAGCAATCGGCAGGGCAGAAGGCAGTTGCCGATCAACGGAACGTTGTCTTAGCTTCGCCCATGACCATTCAGCAGCGCATCGATTCCGACCTGAAAGACGCGATGCGGGCGAAAGACGCTGCAAAGCTCGGGGTGCTGCGAATGCTGAAATCAGCGATTAAATACGCGGCGATCGAAAAGGCCGGCGGCGATGGCGATCTGGATGATACCGAAGCCACCCAGGTCGTTCGGAAGCAGGTGAAACAGCGCCAGGACTCGATCGAAAGCTTCGAGAGCGGCGGTCGCCCCGAGCTTGCGACGAAAGAGAAAGAGGAGCTCGCAATCCTCACGGCATATCTGCCGCAGGCGATGAGCCCGGAAGAACTGGCAACCGCGGTTCGCGAGACGATCGCTGAGACTGGCGCGACATCCCGGGCGCAGATGGGCGCCGTGATGAAAGCGCTTCAGGCGAAACTTGCCGGCCGCGCTGACGGCAAAAGCTTGAGCCAGGAAGTCCAGCGACAGCTTGCCGCGTAGCAACGCGTGATGCTCACTGCCATCATTGTCGCCGGCGGCAGCAGCCGCCGGATGGGCTTCGACAAGACATTTGCGATGCTCGCGGGCCGGCCGGTCATCGCACACGCGATTGCGGCCTTCGAAGCCAGCGCATGCGTAAACTCAATCATCGTGGTCGGGCGTCAGGAGCGACTCGATAAACTCCAGGCGTCGACCTCTGCCTCGAAGGTCAGCCAGGTGATCGCCGGTGGAGAGCAGCGGCAGGATTCGGTAGCTGAAGGTTTGAAGTGTTTGTCTGCCGAAACGACTTATGTCGCCGTCCATGACGCGGCGCGCCCGCTGATCACCCCCGCCGAAATTACCCGAGTCTTCACGGCAGCGCAGGAATCCGGCGCCGCGGCGTTAGCTGCCCCTGTGACCGATACGCTGAAACGAGCAACGGAAGCATACGTCGTGTGTGGTTCGGTCGAGCGTGAGCGACTTTACGCGATGCAGACGCCACAAATTTTTTCTCGGCAGTTGATCGAAGAGGCGTTTGCGCGTGTCGAGACGGACAAGTTACTCGTCACCGACGAAGTGTCGGCGGTCGAGCGCCTTGGGCGCGAAATCGTCCTCGTCCCAAACGAGAACTACAATTTCAAGATTACCTTCCCGCACGACCTCGCGCTGGCAGAACTCGTCCTCAATCTGCGCGATTCCACCGCTCGCTGATCAGCTGCATGATCGGCTCGACGTCCATTCGGCGAAACGCGCGGCCTTTTGGCAGCTTTTCGTCCGCGGAGAACTCGCGCATCTCCCGAAGCTCGCCGCTTCGCCAGATCCACGCGTCGGGATTATAGGGACCGACGCGGCGCGGATCTGTCCAGGTGTGGATCGCAATCAGACGCGAAGAAACTGCCGCCGCGATGTGCATCGGGCCGCTGTCGACACTGACGGTGAACCGCGCCGCCCGAATAAGCCAGACGAGCTGCAGCAACGTCGTCTGAGCAGTCAGGTCAACACCGTTATCGGACGGCCGGAGGTGAAGCTTGGATTTCCCGACAATCACGACGCGCGCCGGGCTGCAGGCGCGACAGAAATCTTCGATGGCTCCGTTGCTCATCGATTTGCCACGACCGCGGGCGACGGGATGGAGGAGAATGAAAGGCGGATAGGGATCAAAGCGGGGCAGGGGATCGCCGCTCGGCAAGGGGAAGCGGAATGGCGGATCAACCTTTGCTCCCGCCAGTTCCGAAAGTCGAAGGTAGCGCGTCACCGCATGGCTGTGGCGGTCGACCCGCGCCACCTGTTTGTAAAACAAGCGCGAGCCTTCGCGAGCATCACTCAGGCCGAACAGTTCGCGTGTCCCGCTGATCCGGCCGATCAGCGCGCTGCGGAGCAACCCTTGAAAGTCGAAGGCCACATCCGGACGGAGTGAGCGTGTCTTCATCAACCAAGGCAGCAAGCTAGTGGACGCGCCCAGCCCACGGAACTGGCGACGCGGAAAGATATGCACGTGATCGATGTCGCGATTGCCGCGGAGCAGCGGGGCCCATTCGGGAGTGATCACCCAGGTGATTTTGGCGTCAGGATGTGCATCACGGATCGCCGCCACCGCAGGCAGCGTGTGGACCACATCACCGAGCGAACTCGGCTTGATAATCAGGATCGACCGATAGCTCATGCAGCGGAAGCGGTTCAACGCTGCACCGACAAAGCCTTACCGGCCGTGCTCAAGGCGCTCCGCGAGGAGCCGGGGCAGACCGGCCTCAATGATCTTTCGCTGCGTTGTTGGGAGATCGTACTTCAGCCGACGCTGTTCCACGACCGACTTGTCGGTGTCGTAGATGCAATAGGCAGCGCGCGGGTCGCCATCTCGCGGCTGACCGACGCTGCCGGTATTAATGAAATATTTTTTACCCGTCTCAATCATCAGCCGATCGGTTTTGACCTTCCGCACGCCTTCATCGCGCACAAATGCGCCGGCGACGTGCGTATGACCGAAGAAGCAGATCGTGGTGTGCTGGTAGGTGAAGCTCGCAGCCGCTTTCAAATTATCGAAGACGTAGCCCCACTCGTGCGGCGTATCGAGCGTCGCATGGACGATCGTGAAGTCGTGCACCGGGCGGGTCATCCGGAGCGCGGCGAGCCACTCTTTGTCGTCCTTCGTCAGGTTCTCCCGGGTCCAGTTGATGGCCTGCTCGGCGAGTTCGTTGAAATCGCGTGTCGATTCCTCGAGTGAGGCCTGCTCATCGTGGTTGCCCTTGACGGACGGGCAGTCCAGCGCCCGCACGAGCTCGACGCATTCGTGAGGATTGGCGTTATAGCCGACGAGATCACCAAGGCAGACGAACTGCGTGCAGTCGTTGTCGTGCGCATCTGCGATAACGGTCTGCGTCGCTTCGAGATTTGCGTGCAGATCGCTGATGATGGCAAAGCGCATGGAACGCCGGTCGCTCTCAACCCT
>JACDHZ010000258.1 GCA_013820755.1 Chthoniobacterales bacterium | reverse complement strand
GCGGCAACGAGCTCTTCTACCAACGCGATGGACGCGAAGTCCGCATCGAGCGGATCTACAATCGCGTCATCTTCGACGAACTGCTGCGACGACCCGACCTCAGCTTCGGGTTCAACTTCCAGCACGAAATCGATGTTACGTGGGTGGGTCACCCGAACTGGTATTTTCGCATCAGCAAGCACTCACTCCCGTTCTTGAAGACGCCGCATACCTCGCGCGCGTTTTTTGCAGATGAATTCCCGCCCGGCGAGTCGCTCGCGAATTACGTCTTGAAGCCGCTCTACTCCTTCGCCGGTCTCGGCGTGGACCTCGAGCCGACCGACGAGAAACTCGCCGCGCTAGCCGAGCCGCACACCTGGATCCTGCAGGAGAAGGTGAACTACGCCGAGTTCGTGCCGACGGTCGAGGGCGCGCGTTCCAAAGCCGAGATCAGGATGATGTTCATTTGGCCGGAAGCCGGCGAGCCGATCCTCGTCAACAACCTGGTTCGCATGAGCCAGGGCGCCATGATGGGGGTGAAGTTCAACAGAAACAAAACCTGGGTCGGTTCAAGCATCGCGCTGCATCGCGTCTGACCCGGTGAACGGCAGTCGAGCGGCTGCATTGTATAACGCGCTGGTGTGCACGAACTTACCTGATTGTCCTGTTTGTCGCCGCTGCTAGAAGCGGTTGCAAAATCCTGTAGCAGCGGTCTGTGACCGCCGATCGCCGTAAGCATGGCGCTCATAGACCGCCGCTGCAGCGCCACTTCGGGCTTTTGAAGGCGCTTTCGAAATCGCTTCTAGAACATTTGCAGAAATAAGCTCCAGCTCGCTGCCTTTGTAGCGTCCGCTGTCTCAGCGGAAACAGCCGGCGTGGCAAGCTGATCGGGCGATGCGCTGAGACAGCGCACGCTACAAAAGCCGGAAACGCCTTTTGGCAGATGCCAAGCACTCGGGAATGCCGCGGGCCGCAAGCGCGTCGGCGCCGGATGCATACAGGACGATATCGAATGCGGCCGCGCTGTCGAACCGATCAGTGAGCGCGCGAAACCCGGATGTTACCGCCGCCCGCGATGTACATCCGATAACCCGAGAGAATGCTTTTGCGTTTGATGATCAGAACCGGCGGCGAGTCGACAGGAGAAAAGCTCCTGCTGACCTGCTGCGATTGCACCCACACCTGGCCGTTCTCAAGCGTAAAACGGCTGCTGCCGGTATAGCCGGTAAACCGCCCCACGATATTGCTTTGGATCACTTCCGGCGCCGACGCTTTGTTCTCCTTTGCCGCACTCTCCACCGCAGCGGTCGCCGCTTTCTCGCTGCTCTTCGTGACATAAGCGCGGATGAATTCATCCAGCCGCGCGCGCTCTTCCGGACTCAATTTGCCTAACCCGGCGGCGTCATAACTCTCCGGCGACATTGCCTTTTGCACGCCGGGAAAATCGGAGTTCTGCCCTTGCGCGAGCGGAGCGACGCTGCCCACGGCGACAAGAAACGTTGTTACGAGCAAGTGTTTCATCATGCAATTGCTAGTCCACTCACCGCCGGTCGGGAAGTCAAAGCTTATGGGGAAGTCGAGAGACGCGTGTTTGCGAAGCTTCGGATTTTTTCGCAGTTAAATAAAAAATTCTTGCCAGCTGGTTTTAGTCTCTGATTAACATCGGCGATAAGGACCATTCTCGTTACGCTACGATGACGGGCCCTCGGCCACATATACTTATCAACAAAGCAATCTCCTGAGCATGTCCTCCCATCTGGTGCATAGCTGCGATGATGTGCGCTACGCCGGGCCCATGAAGAAGATCGAATATGAGTACGTGCAATACCCGGAAGCGGAGTCGTGGGGACAGCTAAAGAAAGAAAAGAACGCGACTACGCACCAGACGGTTTCGGAGATTATTTATCCGCCATACGATCCTGCTCGTCTTGCGACGGACCCTGCCGGAGCCAGCCGAAAAACAGTTCCAGCACGGAAGCCGTCAGGGCTGGTGCCGCCGAAAGCCGTTGTGCCGTAAAAGTTTCCATCAGTCGCTTGGATCAATTCGGCTCGAGGACTAGCAGGGCCGCTCGAGTCGGGGAACGTAACCAGCGCCGTCGGACTGCCGCCCGGCGCGAACTTGAAGACGGTGCCGCCATTATTACCGCCACCCCCCGCCGTCCCGTAGAAGCTGCCATCACTGGCCTGGAGGAGCGCGGCTACGGGGTTCCGCACGTCAGCTGGCGCAACGCTGCGGAAATATGGGTCGCTGATATTGCGGAAAGACGGCAGAGACGCAGAGCGGCCACACGGCGGCTTTGTGCTATCGCTCCCGAAACACTCCCCCTTTCCGAGCCGCTGGAAGGACGCGGTGGTGGCGGAGACAAGCGCGGTCCGCGCCTTAAACCAGGCGGACGCGAATCGGTGGAACCGGAAAGAATGATCGTGGGTGATGAGGCCTTCATATGATGGACGATGATTCGTGAGGTTGAGATGGCGTGGAGTTTTTCTGTGCCGCCTGATACATCAGAAGGGCCGAGAGTTCAGGTTACGTTTCGTAAACTTCCGGTGACAAAACCGTCATCAGTTCTTCACCGAAACGTCATTTCTTCGCCGCCAGCTTCTGATCTCTCACCCAACGGCTGCTTTGTTTTTTCCCGCGGATAAAAAACACCGGGGGTTTACGTCTTCGGCTGAGGGCGGCTGACGCAGCGAACGGCACAGGGAGATTACGGGGGAGTGATGTCCCGGTCGTGTGTGCCCGCCACCCCGCAGCGACAGAACTTTCACCTACACGTTGCTTGTTGCGACCTGCCCGGGGCTGAAGTTCGGGAGTGCCCCTTTGATTGCCATCGTTGACGAATCCTTCCGCACTCTTGGCGGTCGCCGTCTTCTGCGGCTTCGGGTTGCTACCGCGCTTTGCAATTCGGAACCACTCGCTGAGACGCCATTCGCGACGATGGAAAGGCTTGACTCCGCAACAATCGTTCGCAGCGCCTGGCCGGAGTCACACCCGCATGGCTACCACGTAGAATAAGACAGTGCCGTGTCCGGAGTCAGCAAAGTTTGCACAATTGCTACAATACGGTCACTGCGTTGTTACATCGCTGAAGCAAGATGTGGGCATGGATATCGATGCTCTGCACTCTGCTCTTGCTTCGCTTACGCTCCTGCCGGAGAAAATTCGGTCTGCGCGCGAGAGCCTTTTGCCCTCAGCTGGGAACGGCGTCGCTCTCGCACAATCTCTCAGCGGGATGGAGCGCGATCTGTAGAATCGCGAAAGCTTCGCTCGCGCGAGATCTCGGTTTCACCCTTTGCAAATGCTGTTGGCCGCCAGAGCTGATGGCAGCAGGCGCAGACGGCGAGTTGGTTTGCGCGGCGCGATT
>JACDHZ010000257.1 GCA_013820755.1 Chthoniobacterales bacterium | reverse complement strand
CCACGTCACTTAGCAGCGGCACAAGGTTAGTTAGCACGGTGTGTGTTACTGCGTCGATATATGCCTTCAGAACCGTCATGGCTGATTGCCTCTGCGCGCCACATAAGAGACCCACTCATCCATGAAAGCCCGTAACTGACGCTCATGCGCAAGCTTTGCAGTGCACCTGTCGCGGAGATAATTTGTTACTGCTTCCCGTGATACGCCGATAAGACCGAGGTATGCTACAATCTCGCTGCGTGTGACCCACTCACCAAGCTGGACCCTCAGGCACAGGCCTGTCAGGCTTGCCTGCGCCGCTCGGAGAAATCGAAGCGCCATTTGCTCGGCGATGATGTGGGATTAGGCCAAATCAGTCTTCGCCAGATTGGGTGTAGTCGTATCTGTGCTAGCACCATGCGCCGCAGACGGTCAACCTCGGCCAGGGAATCGCCGACAATTCGAAGGGCATCTGCGCACGTCACGGACGTGCATTCGTTATTGAATTCCTCAAGACTCGCTTCGGCGGCATCAAGCGCTTCCTTAGCCTGTTTCGCAGACTGACTCAGTTCTTTCTGCTGAATGTATTTCGCCCTCAAGAATCCGTTGTCGCGCCACACTCTCTTCAGCCTGCGTCGATTCCTAGGGCCGTGATAGCTGCATTGCAACGCCCGATGGCGGCGTCGAGTTGCCGTCGCTTTACTTTGTCCGTGTTAGACCTGCCCGCGATCGCACCGCCTATACCTCCAGCAATTCCGCCGATGGCTGATCCAATAGGCCCGAATATCGCGCCAACCAATGCACCGGCCTTCGCTCCAGCAAATCCGCCAATCCCTGTTCCAGTAAGATCAAGACCGATGTGCTTCAGTGCTGTAGCAGCGTCCGTCTTCGCGGTGACTCTCTGTACCGCGTCAGTTGTGTGACTCTGCTCACAATCCGCCGTGTGCGGGTTCGTCCGGAGAGGGAGCTCAATCGCAACTCCATCGTAGGGCTTGGGCAACATTCCTGTCGCTAGTTGCGGGCAACTCCGCCTTATTCTGACGGTAAATCCAAAATCGTGGCGTGAGCCAATGCCACAAGATCGCGCAATGCCAAAGTGTTACTCTGAATCTCTCTGCGACCCAGAGCACTAATAAATGCGGGCGCGTCAATCGCTCGATCGAACTTCGACCGCACAAGAGATCGCCGCATCATCTGAAGTCAAACACGCATGCCGCACGATCAACCGCGCGGCCTATGTTGCATTGAGCAGGCGCGGGAAAGCAATCACATTCGTGACGCACGCAGGGAAGAAGGTTGCAGAGGAGCCGCGTGGTCGCGTCTAAAATATTTAATATTTGCGCAGCGCGATGGAGGTGCGCCTTGCGGAATTCGAGCCCTCTTCGCCGGACAAGCGTATCGCACGTAGGACGTTTGGCTGATTGAGGCTGTCCGCTACGAAGAACAGCAATCCCGCATTGGAGCCGCGTCCGGCCCTTTGATATGCCGCAGCAGAGCGTTTTAGTTGCATAAACCCCGCTGCCCGTTCGCTTTTCGGCAGTGAGTGCGCGAGAACTCGAGAACGCAGTTGGCAACTTGTCGGCGGATGAACTTGCCGCGTTCCGACGCTGGTTTTTCGACTTCGATAAAGAAAGCTGTCGCGTTGGGGAGGCCGATTAGACCGACTGCTCGTCGAACGGCTTCACGGCCCGTTCGAGGCGGTAGAGGCTGATTGGAGGCAGCGCGTCCGCCAATCGGCTGCGCACCTGCGTGAAGCTTGAGCGGCATCCCGCCGTCTTTACAGACGACTTGCTGCGCATCTTGGCCTTCATCGAGCTTCGATCAAAAGAAAAGCCCGCGTCCTGAGACGCGGGCTTTTCGGAACAATTCTGATTCTGGAACCTAGGGGATGGTATACTGCGTTCCGCCGTAGGTAGTATCCCGCCGGATAGCACCGCTCTGCGAGTTGAAGGCGCTCCCGCGCAAACCAACCAGAGTTGTGCCAGATCCGATCAGCGGATGATTACGCGCCGCCAGGATGGCGTTCAACTTGGCGAAGGAGATTCGAATCGTGATCGTGTCGTTGGGTCCAGCCAACACTTGTCCGTAGTCCGCGTCGCCCACAGTGGTGTAAGTGATACTCCCGTCCGAGTTTCGCACGGCCGTTCCATATTTGTAAGTTCGGTTCGCTTCCAAACCGAGAAGGTTGCCCTGATTCTTAGCGATGACGTTTCCTCGGAGGAAAAATTGATCGCCGCGATCCGATAAACCATAGGTGTAGTCCGGCTTACCACTCGTCAGGTCTTTCGAGGCACTTAAAGTCGCGTAAGGAGCGTTGACGCTGAAGTTCATTCTCCAGCTGGCATTAATCGTCGGATCGATGTCACCCGTGGTCATGGTTACTTCAAGGTAACGACCCAGGTTACTGTTGCTGCCTGCCGAATACTTAATCTTGCGGATATCGAACGTACCAAAAGTGCTGTCGTTCACATACACCTCTCTCGGATATCTGACGAGAAGCGCATCTGTCACGTCGAACGGGAAATCGGTGACCTGAGCACCATCCGGCGATGGCTGCTGCGGCGGTTGTGCATCCGGGTCAGATCCCCTGACCAATTTACCTTCGGTCGACGGAGGAACGTTGCCGCCGTTGATACTCGGTCCGCTGATTTGGCGCGTCCCGTAGAGGTTTCCGTCGAAGTCATTGTGATCATCGGTGTAACCGATGACGGCCGCCCCTTTCGGATCGAAGGAGACCTGGAAGTAATCCAGCAGGTTTCGGTTTTGGTCGCCCGTCAGTCCGCCTTCGGAGATATTGCTAGCGTGGATGAAATGGTCGCTTGCTGCCACCTGCGAGAAAGTCGGGTGAGCAGCAGTCGCATTCGAGGTAAAGGCGTAATAAGCCTTCCAGTTCGCGCTATCCTTGTTCACGTCTGATTTGGTCCCATACCAGACCACTCCAACTGAATTGCGGTTTGCTCCACTTCCCACTTCGATCCACGGGAATATATTAGTTCCGCCACCCGGCAGGTTGCTAACTCGTACCGGAGTGCTCCAGTTCACACCTTTGTTAGTGGAATGAACAAGAAACACGTCATGGTCATCGGAGTAGGCCAGATAGACTACTCCGTCGGGGTTAACGCTAGTTCCTTCCGCTACTTTCACGGTGCAGAAAAGGTGGCCGACGTCGGTTGTAGGAGTGGCCTGGTGCTTGGTATAGGTCAGCGGCCCGGTGCTCAGCGGGTTACCGGGCATAGGGTCCTCCCCGACATACACCGAACCGTCGTCAAAGGACGCATAAACGGTTCCCGTCTTCTGATTAACATCAATTCCACCTGTCTGGTCAGTTGGTCCAACGGTTGTTGTGGACGGGTAGGTCAAACCGCCGTCG
>JACDHZ010000015.1 GCA_013820755.1 Chthoniobacterales bacterium | reverse complement strand
GCGTCACCGCGCCGACTGGTACACAGACTGCGTCAACGCCCGCTCGCGTGCAGAAGGTCCGGACGACTGCCTATACTCACGACGAAGGTACCGGCAACCGTAACGCTATCGGCCAGCGGCTTTCGAACGCCGGACTCAAGAGCGCAGCCTCAGATTGGTCGCGCTACCCGCTCGGCACACGCTTTCGGATTGTCGGATCGGCCGACGAATACATTATCGACGATTATGGCGGTGCGCTCGTCGGCACTAACACCATCGACCTCTACAAGCCCTCGAGACTCGAAATGCGTCGCTGGGGGGTACGGCACATCGACGTTGAAATCTTGCGCTGGGGCTCTGACAAGGAAAGCCTCCGGGTGCTTCGGCCCCGAAAAAGTACGCGGCTGGCCCGGCGTATGATCGCGAGCCTGGAAAGCAAGTAGGGGCTCTGATCGGTTTCTTTTTTTTGACCACTGGCGCGGCCCGTCCACCTTGCGGCGTGAGAATACTGGTTGTCGGCGGCGCGGGTTACATTGGCAGCATTTGCACGGAACTGCTGATTGATCAGGGGCATCGGGTCGGTGTTTTCGACAATCTGACAGAAGGTCACCGGAGGGCTGTCGATCAGCGCGCCGCACTGTTTGAGGGCGATCTGAGTGAGCGAACCGCAATTGATGCCGCGTTCACCCGGTTTCGCCCGGATGCGGTGATGCACTTCGCCGCCAGCACTCTCGTTGGCGAATCGATGACAAACCCGTCGAAGTATTTCCGAAACAATGTGGCGAACGGCCTGAACCTGCTTGATGCGATGATCGCAGCGGACGTGAAGAGGCTCGTCTTCTCGTCGACTTGTGCCACTTTCGGGCCGCCGGAACGGATTCCGATCGACGAGACATTGCCGCAGCACCCGATTAATCCGTACGGCGAGTCGAAGCTGGCTTTCGAGCGGATCCTCCGTTGGTACGACGAGATCCACGGGCTCCGGTTTGTCGCGCTTCGCTACTTTAACGCTGCGGGCGCATCCGAACAGTTCGGCGAAGATCACCGGATCGAGACGCACCTAATCCCGAATGTGCTCAAGGTTGCGCTTGGGCAAAAAGGTGACGTCGAAGTATACGGCACCGACTACGAGACGCCAGACGGCACTTGCATCCGTGACTACATCCACATCATCGATTTGTCGCACGCGCATCTGCTCGCTCTGAACTCGACGAAGAGCGAATTTTACAATATTGGCACTGGTGGAGGATCGAGCGTCCGGGAAGTCGTCGATTCGTGTCGGAAGATTACCGGACGTGAGATTCCCGTGATCGAACGGCCGCGCCGCGCGGGCGATCCGCCGCGGCTGATTGCAGCTTCAGCCAAGATCAAGGTCGAGCTCGGTTGGGAGCCACGGTATCAGCAGTTGGACGCAATCATTGAGAGTGCCTGGAAGTGGCACCAGAAGTTTCCGCGCGGCTACGAAGATTAATCCGCGCGCTGCTCACTGCTGACGTCAATCACTTCCACAGAACAGCAGTCGTGTCACCCCCGCAAATAAAACGCCCGCGGAAACACGTTCCGCGGGCGTTCAAGTTGTATGCTGCCAGAGCGTTACTTAGTGGCTCGTAGTCGTCGTGGTGGTAGTCTCCTTGGTGATCTCTTTCACCGGCTTCTGCACGATGATTTTCGAGATTACCATGCGATCGCCTTGCTTGACGTAGGTGTATTTCACCGGCAGATCGGAACGAAGCAGTGACCAGTCGACTGTCGCGCCCGCGGAATCAACAACGGTCGTCGTTTTCGTATCGTAGTAGTACTTCGATGGCGTACCGCCTGCGTTGAGGGTGATGTAATCAGACCCAGGTGTGTAGGTAGTAATAGTGCCTGTGCCATCGAGAGCACTCGTACTGGTGCTTGCAGTGACACCAGTGGTGCCGCCGGTCGTCGTCGTTGCGCTCACGCCTGCACCGGTGGTGCCGGTAGTCGTTGTTTCCTGCGTCGTGGTTTGAGCGACGGCGGTGCCCAGCGCGATCGCACTGACTGCTCCTGCTGCTAACAATTTTGTAAGTCTATTCTGTTTCATGTTTGTCCTTTAGTTGGTTGAACGGATGTTCTCCGCTGTGCAGATGTCCGAGTGTTCCGGGCCGCACCTTATTTTACGGTGACAATCTCTTTTCGTGCCCTGGCTACCATCCGGCTGCATCGTCACGCCTCCTTCCGCCGGGACTGATGCTCTGATCGAATGCAAGCGCTACCCGGCTTTCGCGATTTTCTCCCCAGCGACTGCGCTGTGCGAAACTACATCTTTGCGCAATGGCGCGAAGTCTCGCGCCGGTACGGGTTCGTCGAATATGACGGGCCACTGCTAGAGGACCTGGAGCTGTTTAAGAAGAAGTCCGGCGATGAGATTGGGAAACAGCTCTACGACTTCACCGATAAAGGCGGACGCGCAGTTGCCTTACGTCCCGAAATGACGCCGACGCTCGCGCGGATGGTTGCAGGAGCCCACCGCGATTTTCGCAAGCCGATGAAGTGGTTCTGCGTTCCGCAGATGTTTCGCTACGAACGGATGCAGCGCGGCCGACTTCGGGAGCATTATCAGTATAACTGCGATATCATCGGCGACGCCGGTATCGAAGCCGATGTGGAGCTGATTGCAGTCTGTATTGATATGCTCCGGAGCTTTGGATTCGGCGCGGATGACGTGGTGGTGCGAATTAGCGATCGCGAGTTTTGGGTCGAATTTCTCCGAGGTCAGGATTTGCCGGAAGATCAGTGGCAGCAGACCCTTGAAGTCATCGATAAGAGTGAACGCGAGCCGCGCGAAAAGACTGCCGCTCGATTGGGTGAGTTGGCGGAGCCAGTGCTTAAAATTCTCGATGGTGGCGGCCAAAGCGAGAAGCTCGGCCGACTCATGGACGGCCTGCGTCAACGCGGCCTCGCAGAGTTCGCGACCGTGGATCTCGGGATCGTACGCGGGCTCGCTTACTACACCGGCGTAGTTTTCGAAGCGTTCGATCGAGGCCGAAACTTACGCGCAATCGCTGGTGGGGGGCGGTATGATAATCTCATCGCGCAGCTCAGCGACGGCACAGCGTCCTTGCCAGCAATCGGCTTCGCGATGGGCGATGTCGTGCTCGGCGAATTGATGCAAAATCACGCTGGCGCGCGAGCGAAGATGGAAGCCGCCGTTGCGCGCGAACGAGAGTTGGATGCGTACGTTGTCATAGCGAAGGAAGAGCGCCGCGGCGATGCGATCGCGGTGGTGCAAGCGCTGCGGAATCAACATTATCGCGTCGACTATCCGCTCAGCCCAACAAAGGTTGGCAGGCAGTTTCAACACGCGGAGCAGCTCGGCGCGCACGCCGCTGTTTTGTTCGGCGATGAATGGCCGCAGGTGAAGGTGAAGGATCTCGCGACGCGAGAGGAGCAGTTGGTCCCGCAGGAAGAGTTGCTTGCGCACCTTTCCGCCTCCGCCAGCTTGTCGTCCCGCGGCCGCTGACGGCCGCTATTCGCCCGAACGAGATGTATCGCACCCACCATTGCGGTCAACTGCGCGCGTCCGATGTCGGCGCTACGGCAAAGCTGGCGGGTTGGGTGCACATGCACCGAAATCTCGGGGGTGTGGTGTTCATCGATTTGCGCGATCGCGAAGGCCTCACCCAACTGGTCTTCCGTCCCGAAGAAAACCTGCCGGTCACGGAGCTCGCGCGGACCCTTCGCCAGGAAGACGTGATCCAAGTCTCCGGCCGCGTTGCGGCGAGGATCGAGTCAAATCCAAACTTGCCGACCGGCGGAATCGAACTCGTGGCTGGCGAAATGCGGATTCTGAACCGCGCGGGCGTGCTGCCATTCCCAGTTGACGGCGATCCCGCGAATGAAGATTTGCGCCTGAGTTATCGCTATTTCGACCTTCGGCGGCCACAGCTTTCACGAAATTTGCGGATACGTCATCGGATAACGAAAGCGACGCGCGATTATCTCGACGCGCAGGGGTTCGTCGAAATCGAGACGCCAATTCTCTCGAAGAGCACTCCTGAGGGAGCCCGGGACTTTTTGGTGCCGAGCCGCATCACGCCCGGCACGTTCTACGCACTTCCGCAGGCGCCGCAGCAATACAAACAGCTGCTGATGGTGGGCGGTATCGAAAAGTATTTTCAAATTGCGAAATGCTTTCGCGATGAGGACCTGCGCGCCGATCGTCAGCCGGAATTCACGCAGATCGACATCGAGGCGTCATTCGTGGTGCCCGAAGAAATCTTTACGCTCGTTGAAGGCATGCTCGCGGCGATCTTCCGCGCGTCCCGCGGCGTCGAGATCTCAACGCCGTTTCCACGCCTGACGTATCACGAGGCGATGGAACAATTCGGCACCGACAAACCCGACCGCCGATTTGCGATGCATCTCGTTGACCTCGCCGGTGTATTCGCCGGGAGCAGCTTCAAAATGTTCCGAGGCGCGCTCGATTCCAGCGGAGCGGTGAAAGCCATCAATGCCAGGCAGTTCGCCGGTATCACGACCGGTCAGCTGGAAGATCTGACCGCGATGGCGAAACATTACGGCGCGAAGGGACTCGCGTTCATCAAGGTGGAAGACGGCGAATGGAAATCGCCGATCACGAAGTTCTTCACTGCTGAAGAGAAGGCGGCGTTAACCGCAAAACTGCAGATCGAAGAAGGCGATCTGATTCTGTTCGCCGCGGATCAATGGGAGATTGCCTGCGAAGTACTCGGCCGGCTGCGGCTGCGAGTCGCTGAGTTGCAGAGATTGACGGAGAACTCGGACACTCTCGATTTCCTTTGGGTGACGGAGTTCCCGTTGATGGAGTTTGATACCGCCGGGAATAAGTGGAACGCGGTGCATCACCCGTTCACACGACCAAAGGCCGAAGATGTTTCGCTGATTGAAGCCGGCGAGTTCGGCAAAGCGCGAGCCGAAGCGTACGACGTGGTGTTGAACGGCGTGGAAATAGGTGGCGGCAGCATCCGTATTCACGAGCCGGAGCTCCAGGCGAAGATGTTCGCTGCGTTGGGCGTAAGCGAGAAAGATCAGCAGGCAATGTTCGGCCACATTCTCCGCGCTTTTCGCCTGGGTGCGCCGCCGCATGGAGGGATTGCGATGGGTTTGGACCGGCTGGTGATGCTGATCTGTGGGGAACAAAGCATACGCGAAGTGATGGCGTTCCCGAAAAACAACCGCGGTATCGACCTGATGTCGCAATCGCCGAGTGAGGTGAATCCGCAGCAACTGCGTGAGCTGCGGGTCGAACTCATCGTTGATAGGGATTAACCGCTACAAGCACTGGCGCAGAGTTCCGCGTCCCGTTGCTGCGCGGTTTCAGCTTCCGCGACGCACGCGTTTGACATAAAGCGCACGGGGCGTCACCCGTTTTGCGAGGGAAAACCGCCATTTTTAATTTGACGCCTGCGGGTGAGGCGGCATCATGTCGCCCTTGCTGGCCAGCGGTGTCGGCGGAGGCGGAACACTCGTTATGCAAGGAAGCGTTGGATATCTCATCTGGACCATTTGCTACCTGAGCGTGCTGGTGGGGCTCTCGACATACGGCATCCACCGTTACTTCATCATCTACCTTTTCCTGAAGCATCGGAAACGGGCGGTGAAGCCAATGTCGCAGTTCGTAGAGCTGCCGAAGGTGACTATGCAGCTACCGATCTTCAACGAAGTGTACGTAGTCGAGCGTCTGCTTAAATCGGTGAGTGAGCTCGACTATCCGCGCGAGTTGCTGCAGATCCAGGTTCTGGACGATTCGACCGATGACACGAGAGAGCTGACTGCGTGCTGCGTCGCAAAGTTGCGCGGCCGCGGACTGAATGTGGAGTTGATCCACAGGGTCGATCGCACTGGTTTCAAGGCTGGTGCTCTCGAGACCGGCCTCGAAAGCGCGCACGATTTCGTCTGCATTCTCGACGCGGACTTCGTGCCGCAGCCAGATCTGCTGCAAAAAACGATCCACTTCTTCACCGACCCTAAAGTCGGAATGATTCAAACTCGCTGGGGCCATCTTAACCGCGCCTATTCAATGCTTACGCGCGTGCAGGCTATGTTCCTGGACGGACATCTGCTGCTGGAACAAACCGCGCGCAGCCGGAGTGGCCGGTTCTTCAATTTCAACGGCACGGCGGGCCTTTGGCGGAAATCGTGCATCGCCGAAGCGGGTGGGTGGCAGCACGACACGTTGACCGAAGATCTAGACCTCAGTTATCGCGCGCAGCTGGCGGGCTGGAAATTTATTTTCCTGTCGGACGTGATCACGCCTGCCGAGCTGCCGGTCGACATGAACGGGTTCAAATCGCAGCAGCATCGCTGGACGAAGGGTTCGATTCAGACTTGCAAGAAATTGCTGCCGACCATCTGGCGCAGCAAGCTGCCGTTCCACATCAAGCTGGAGGCCACGGCGCACCTGACATCAAATTTTGCCTACCTGCTCCTCGCGTGCCTTTGCGTGCTCCTGAATCCATCAATTGGCGGGCCGCAGACCGGATGGCTGCGAATGATACTCGTAGACGTGCCGATTTTCCTGACGGCGTCATGTTCAGTCGCGGTTTTCTACATCTGCGCGCAACGCGAGCTCCATCCGCGCACTTGGATGAAGGAGATACTGCTTCTGCCTGCCTTGCTGGCGCTCGGCGTGGGTCTGTCACTCAACAATGCCCGCGCGGTCCTCGAGGCGGTGTTCAATCACAAATCTGAGTTCGCTCGCACGCCGAAATACGGGATTGAGCGGAAGAAGCAGCCTTGGCGGTCATGCAAATACATGCCGCTCAAATCCATGCTGCCAATCGTGGAGATGGCGTTCGCGATGTACTTCACGTATTTCCTTTGGTTCGCGATTTCACATCGCCAATATTTATCGGTGCCATTCCTCGGGATGTTCCAAATCGGCTTTCTCTACGTGTCGCTGAGCTCTCTGTCGCAATGGTGGCGCAAAATAAGCTTTGGTAATAATCCGCGCGCGGAGGTCAGCATCCCGGCGTGATAAATCAGACATCCTTCAAGTTACACGTAGCGATGTTTCGACAACCCTCCGTCTTTGCCTTTGCCTTTGCGTGGTTCGTCTGCGTTTCCATGTTGCATGCGCAGGGGATACCAGAAATCAAGAACGAGGTTGTCGTCAGCGTGCGCGAGCAGAAGCTGATACTCCTGCAAAACGGCGCCAAAATCGCTACATACCCGGTCTCGACATCCAAGTTCGGAGTGGGCGACGGCTGGGGCAAGATGACGACACCCGTCGGTGCGATGGCGGTCGCCCAGAAAATCGGCGATCACGCTCCGCAGGGTGCTGTGTTTCATAATCGCCGCTATACAGGCGAGATACTCCCGCCAAACGCACCCGGACGCGACCCGATTGTCACGCGCATCATATGGCTGCGCGGGTTGCAGCGTTCGACTTCGAACGCCTTCGCCCGATGCATCTACATCCACGGTACTGCCGAGGAGAGGACGATAGGACGACCCTCCAGCTATGGCTGCATTCGCATGAAGTCGAAAGACGTGGCGGCGCTGTATAGCCAGCTGCCACTCGGCGCGATCGTCCAAGTCGTGGGGGACAATTTGCCGCGTGTGCCGAAGGCAAAGGTGATCTACGAATACAAGGCCCCCGACGCGCCGATCGAAAAGGGCCGTTCCCCTGTCGCGCAGTCGCCCTCAAAGACCGTACCGACGGAAAAACGCGTCTCCGTCGAAGCGCGTCTGAAGCGGCCGGGTAGCGCTTAGTATCCGGTTCCGACGCAGGTCGGTTGACAATTTCCTGTCTCGCCGCGAATCTCCCGGCCCCGAATCTACCCTTTTCGTTCATGGCCAACACCAAATCCGCCGCCAAACGCTCTCGCCAAACCGCGAAGCGCACGCTCCGTAATCGCCGCGTCGTCACCCGGCTTCGCAAAATGCAAAAGAGCATGGCAGGTGCAAGCGGCGAAAAAGACGAGAAGTCAATGCGCAGTCTAATATCGGCGGTGGATAAGGCGGCCAAACGCGGGATCATTCACCGCAATGCCGCCAAACGGCGGAAGGCGCGGCTAACCAAGGCGTTGCGGTTATCGGAAGGTACGCCTGCTGCGGCTCACTCCGGTCGCGAAGACGCAGCCCCGGTTGCGGAACGGACTACTCCTGCCTAGCCCTAGCTGACTTCAGATCCGCCGCTTGGCCATGTCGCTGCCGATTGGCAACGTTGCTCAAGCAAGGAGCGATGTAGCACGCTGCGCAACCTAATAGAGTTGGTCGAAGGCTGCGTCGCGCGCACGCTCCCGCTTCGACTAGAAACCGCATTGCATATCGTGCAGGACGGTAGAAAATTCATCCCGATGATTCCCGCACTTCTCCTCGTTCTTTCTGCGGTCGCTTATCGCATTGTCATGGGTTTGGTCACGCATTCAGACACTACGTGGCTTGTAAACTTCGCACCGCTCGCGGCGATCGCGCTTTGCAGCGCAGCATACCTCCCGCGTCGCTATAAGTTCACGTTGCCGCTCGCCGCGTTATTCGCATCGGACGTCGTCTTGAACACCCATTATGGCGCCTCGCTGCTCGATCCACTGATCTTCGGTCGTTACCTGGCCCTTGCCGTGGTCGGGTGCATCGGTCTCGCATTACAGCACCGCGCCTCGATGAAAGCGTTATTGCCCGCGTCCTTCGCTGGGTCGGTGATCTTTTACGTAATCACGAACGTGTTCTCGTGGCTCAGCGACCCCGGTTATGTGAAGAATTTTGCCGGCTTAATCCAGGCGCTTACCGTCGGGCTGCCCGCCTACAGCGCGACACCTTCGTGGATGTTTTTCCGGAACTCGCTCGCGAGCGATCTTTTCTTCACTGCGCTGTTCGTGGTCTGCATGAATTTCGGCCGCAGCCCCGCACGCGCTCGTGCTGCGGAGGCTCTGCCACGTACCGCGTAATCCGGCATGTCAGCGCCGGAGCAACGCGACGAGGTCGAAATGCTCGCGCTGATGCTGTTGATCCGACGTTTCGAGGAACGCGCGAGCCAACAGTATCAAGCGCAGAAGATCGGCGGGTTTTGCCACCTTTATATCGGACAGGAAGCGGTCGTCGTCGGAGCCATCGCCGCGACGCGAGACGATGACTACCTGATCACGGCGTACCGTGATCACGCGCACGCGCTGGCACGCGGGACTAGCGCGAATGCCTGCATGGCAGAACTTTTCGGCAAAGTGACCGGCTGTTCCCGCGGTCTTGGCGGGTCAATGCATTACTTTGACAAAGCCAGGCATATGTATGGCGGACACGCGATCGTAGGCGCCCACGTCCCGTTGGCCGCTGGGATAGCGTTGGCGTCTAAGTATAGAAACGAGGACCGGGTAACGCTCTGCTTCTTCGGAGACGGCGCCATCAACCAGGGCGCCTTTCACGAAGCGCTAAATATGGCCGGGGTATTGAAGCTGCCGGTCATTTTCATATGCGAAAACAACTTGTTTGCGATGGGGACAAGCGTGGAGCGTTCCACGTCACTGAAGCAGATTGTCGATCGCGCGGAAGGCTACGATATCCCTGGATTCATCGCGGATGGAATGAACTTTCGTGAGGTCCGCGACAAGCTCACCGAAGTCGTCGAAGCGATCCGCCAAAATTCTCACCCCGCTTTCGTTGAAATCCGCACTTATCGCTACCGCGGTCATTCCATGTCCGACCCGGCGAGCTACCGGACCAAGGATCAGCTCGAGAAATATCGGCTGGACGATCCGATCACCCGGTTGCGCGCACAGCTGACGCGCGAAGGAAAACTATCGAATGAGCAGTTCGACGTGATGGACAAGCACGCGAAGGACACAGCGCTCGCGAGCGTGACGTTCGCTGAGAAAAGCGAAGAGCCGCCGATCGAGGAGCTCTACAATTACACCTACGCGCCATGAGCGGCGACATGCGCGAAGTCACATACCGCCAGGCGTTAAACGAAGCGCTCGCGGAAGAGCTTGAGCGTGACGCGAACGTGTTCCTGATGGGGGAGGAAGTCGCGCAATACAACGGCGCTTACAAAGTCAGCCAAGGACTGCTCGATCGGTTCGGCCCGATGCGCATCATCGATACACCGATCAGCGAAAACGGCTTCGCAGGCATGGGAGTTGGGGCAGCGATGGTTGGCCTGCGCCCAATCGTTGAGTTCATGACCTTTAGTTTCTCGCTGGTAGCGTTCGATCAGGTGGTGAACAACGCAACGAACATGCTCACAATGTCCGGTGGGCAGTTCAACATCCCCATCACGTTCCGCGGCCCCAATGGGCCGGCGCATCAGCTCGGCGCGACGCACTCTCACGCTACCGAATGTTTGTACGCGAATTTCCCCGGCCTGAAGATTTGTACACCGGCCACTCCGCGCGACGCCAAGGGATTGCTAAAGACGGCGATTCGCGACAACAACCCGGTCCTCGTGCTGGAATCGGAGCTGCTCTACAGCTCGAAGGGAATGATCGAACCCGCCGATCAGGAGCTGCTGATCCCACTCGGTGAGGCAGAGCTGAAGCGCGAAGGCAGCGACGTGACGATTATCTGCTACGCGCAAACCGTGCCGCTTGCTCTCGCGGCCGCAGAAGCATTGGAAGAGGAGGAGATCAGCGCCGAAGTTCTCGATTTGCGCTCGATCAAGCCACTGGACCTACACGCAATTCTCAATTCCGTCGCGAAAACCCACCGGGTTGTGGTCGCTGAACAGGACCGGCCATATTGCGGCATTGGTTCCGAAATCTGCTATCGCATCCAAAAGGAGATCTTCGACGAGCTCGACGCGCCGATTGCTCGCGTGAGTCAGGAAGACGTGCCTATGCCTTACAACGAGCGACTGGAGAAAGCCGTCCTTCCCAGTGCAGAGAAAATCGTCGCTGCGGTAAAGAAAGTCTGCGACGCCTAACGAGGAGATCGCCATGCCAGAAATCCAAATGCCGAAGCTGAGCGACACAATGACCGAGGGAACTCTCGTAGCGTGGAAGAAGAAGAAAGGCGATCAGGTTACGGCGGGCGATGTGATCGCCGAGATCGAGACAGACAAGGCGACGATGGAGTGGGAGTCGCCTGAAGATGGAGTGCTCAGCGAGATCTTTGTCGAAGAAGGGGGTAAAGTAGAAGTCGGCGAGAAGATCGCGTTCATCGGTGGGAAGGACGCGGCCGCTCCGTCCGAACCGAAGACGGATTCAGTGCCTTCCGAACAGCCGGTAAAGTCCGCCGAACCACAGAAACAACCGGCGGAAACGGAGCAACCCGCTGCCGCTGAAGAGAAGAACAAGGGAACGGCGCCGCCGCAACAGGACGAGCAGGCCGCAACTCGCCTCGACGCTGGCAAGGCAGAAGCGCCGCCTGAGGCTGAAGCGCCGCCAAAGGCTGAAGCGGCGCCACATCAACAGCGTCAATCGGAGGAAGCACGCGTCAAAGCCTCGCCGCTTGCCCGGCGGCTCGCCGCCGAGCAGGGGCTTGATATTTCACAGGTCAAAGGGTCCGGGCCGGAAGGTCGCATCACCGAGACTGACGTCCGCGCTGCGATGAAGTCACAGTCACCTGCCGCGGCCGCGCCACAGAAGCAGCAAACCACGGGCGTCGCTGGAAAGTCTGCCGAAGGCGCGCGGATTCACCTTTCCGGAATGCGGAAAGTGATCGCCGAGCGTCTTGTCGCAAGCAAAGGGCCGGTGCCCCACTTTTATCTCAGCGTTGAGATCGACGCGGGGCCGCTGATGGCAGCGCGCGCCGAGCTGAAAGCCGGCGGCGAGGGGAGTGACACCGCGAAGATTACCGTCAACGATTTCATCGTGAAGGCAGCGGTCGCGGCTGCAGTGAAGGTACCAAAAGCGAATGCCTCCTTCGACGACGACGCGATCGTTCAATATCAGGATGTCGACCTCGCGATCGCTGTCGCGATTGAAGATGGGTTGGTGACGCCTGTTGTGCGCGCGGCGCAGGGCAAGTCCTTGCGCGAGATCAGTGAAGCCGTCAAAGACCTCGCGCACCGCGCGCGGAACAAGAGGATGAAGCCGGAAGAATTCCAAGGTGGCACGTTCACGGTTTCGAATCTCGGCAGCTATGGGATCGACTCGTTCTCCGCGATAATCAATCCGCCGCAAGGCTTCATCCTCGCGATCGGCGGCGTCTCGAAGCGGGCAGTCGTCGATGATTACGATCAGATTAGCGTCGGGCATCGAATGGCTATCACGATGAGCTGCGACCATCGTGTAATCGACGGCGCGCTCGGGGCTGAGTATTTGAAGGAGCTGCGTCTTCTGCTCGAGAACCCGACGCTGTTGCTAGTTTAGAGAGCGCGTCATGGAGACTGGGCCGAAGGACAAGAATCTTCGGACGGTGTCGTTTGCAGCGCACGCGGCACGAGGGATCATCCGGGACCAGAGCACACGCCGCACGGCGATGTGTCTGTTACTGGCGACGGCCGCTTTGATGCTCGTCGCCGGTTCGACGGCCCTGCGGGAGCTGCTCGATCCGCACGAACACGTCACGCGGTTTCTGTTGTTTTGGTTCAGCTGCGGCTGGTTAACTGTGGCAGCGCTGCTGCTGGCGGTTCTGGACCTTCTGCTGGCGCGGGCACAGGCGCGCGCGGAAAGGAAAGCCATGACAGAGGAATTTGGAGTGCGAACATCCGCGGATCCGGATCGCGCGCGAGACTCGAAAACCGAACCCGAGAGCGAGTAGTCTTCCCGTGACGATTAATGCGAGTCGTTCAGCGCGCCAGCCGGGCATTTGGAAACGGCGGGAGCAGATGGAGGCGGACGAGCAACACGTGCTAGCCTCGTTCGCGCAAAAATCAGGCGAATCCCGGGGGCGCAGACATCCCGAGCCGCGTCATGCCTATCGCACGGAATTTCAGCGGGATCGCGCGCGGATTATCCACGCACGGGCGTTCCGTCGCCTCGAATATAAAACGCAGGTCTTTCTCAACGGGACCGGCGATCATCTACGCACTCGGCTGACGCATTCGATCGAAGTGGCGTCGATCAGCCGCACGATCGCGCGAGCGTTGTCGTTGAACGAAGACCTGGCCGAAGCAATCGCCCTGGCACACGACCTTGGGCATTCTCCGTTCGGGCACTCTGGCGAAGAGATGCTCGCTCAATGCATGCATGGCCACGGCGGCTTTGAGCATAACCACCAGAGTCTGCGCGTCGTCGACCTGCTGGAGAATGCCTACCCGGATTTTCCCGGTTTGAATCTCACGTTTGAAGTACGCGAGGGGCTGCAGAAACATCAGGGGTTCTATGATCCGTCGCATGCAGGCGAAGAGAAGTACCGCTGCCCGTCGCTCGAAGCGCAGATCGCAAATCTCGCCGACGAGATTACCTACTATAGCCATGATCTTGATGACGCCGTCGACTTTCAAATCCTTGCGCCAGAGCAGCTGCAGGGAGTGGCAGTCTGGCAACAGAGTTGCGAAGCGGTGCGGGAGAAATTTCCCGACGCGCACGAACCGGAACTGCACAAACTGATCATCCGCGACATCATCGATGTGCAAGTGCGAGATGTGATCATGTCCAGCGCGGGAGCCATTCACGCGGCTGGCGTGGAGAACACCGAGCAGGTGCGACGGCAGGAGCGGCCGCTAATTTGTTACAGCGCTGAGCTGCTCGAATCGAATCGCGAGCTGCGCCGGTTCCTCTACAAGAATGTTTATTACCATCCGCGCGTCGCGGAGGTGAACGGGAATGCGTGCGAGATGTTGCGGAGCGTGTTCGAAGCGTATGTGCACGAGCCGGAGCTGCTCGGAGACGCAGCGCGGGAGCGTATCGAACAAGAAGGCCTGTATCGCACCGTGTGCGATTACATTGCAGGCATGACCGACCGCTACCTGGTCGAGGAGCAGGCCAGACTGCTCGAACGTGCCGCGGCATGACTGGTGATGTTCACGCGGCGCGATTGGTTTCTTCGCTTAGAAACTGAACGACCATTCGGAGGCGTTGGGTCACGGAACACTCCTCAAGGAGCTGCTGGCGCCTGCACGGATCGCTGATGAACGTTGCTGCCATCAGGTCGGCGAGCATTTCCGGGTCAGTCAAATCCGAAAGGTATCTATCTACCTTCTCCGGGAACTGCCGCCCATCGCCTTTGAAGCCTTCGTAGAGCTCCAGCAACTTTCGCCCCAAGCCGTAGCTTTCGGCTTCGGAAGCAGGCGCTTCAGATGGAAGTTCTTCGATCCGCGCAACCGGGAATGGCGACGTCTGCTCGAAACCGGTGAAACGGACACGTTTCAGTCCCTGCAGTATCAGGTTCGACGTGCCGTCAGCGCGCTCAACGCACGCGCGAATCAATCCGACCGCTGCGGTGTCGTAGAAATCGTCGTCCGATCGCCAATCGCTACGATCTGCCTTCAGCAGCGTGACGCAGAACATCCGTTCGTCGCTGAGCGCACGTGCAAGCATAGCGCGATATCGCGGCTCGAAAATGTACAGCGGCAGGAGCGCGTGCGGAAACAGGACCGCGCCCGGGAGCGGCATCACTGGAACGGCAGCTGGTAGTGTTATCGAGTCCGACATCGTTCTGCAGAGTATACGACTACGCGGCGCGATGGGATTGCACCGTGCACACCATTCCGTTCTACCGACGCAATCGTAGCGATCGCCGCAGATCGCTGAACGCCCATTGGCCTTCAGCCCGCGCGCTGCCGAGGTGTGTGAAGTTCAGCGCGGAGCCCTCGCGCGCAAATTGCAGGCGCAGCTCGCGAGCGCATCGGCCGATCGACATCACGCTCGCAGGCATCAGCTGTTTCACGAGGCGAAAAAATTCGAGCAGCCGATTCACCTGCCGATCGTCGTCGGTTCGCGTGGCAACCTTGAAGATATCGGCGCCATTCTCTTGCGCGATCATGGCAAGGCGCTCCAGCCGGCCGAGCGCAGGTGTGCCGCGTATATCGTGAACAGAGAGGATGCGCCGGATCTGCAGCTCATCCGCAAGTTCGAGCACGGGCTGCAGCGGAGCGATCGACCGTAATTCAACATCCACGAAAGCAGCGACTGAAACGAACTTGAGCAGCAGATCGCGACGTTTCGCTGCTGCAAGCTGGTTGACTCCTCCTTCAGCCGGATGACGCGCGGTGACGATCAGCGGGGCGCGCAACCTGGGCAGAGCTTGGAAGACTTCTTGTGTGATGTTGCACAAGGCATCGAGCCGCAGCTCAAAGAGATCCGGAAGCTGACGCAGCCTCTGCGCCCGCAGCAGATCGGCTTGCGATGCAATCACCGCGACAATGCGTCCTGATAGGTCAGTTCTGGCCAACTTCCCCATCACCGAGTCGGGCGCGCCAACATCCGTTCGACATACTTCGCGAGGAGATCGAATTCCACGTTCAGCGAATGACCTGCGCGAACGCTCTGCAAATTCGTGTGTTGCCTCGTATGAGGGATAATCCAAACGACGAAAGTTTCCGGTCGGACCTCCGCCACCGTGAGGCTAATTCCATTCAGCGCGATCGAGCCTTTGTAGGCGACGTACTGTGCAAACTCGCCAGGCAGTTCCATCTCAAGACGATGATCGACAACTTCGTCGAAAGAAACAACCCGCGCTGTGCAATCGATGTGGCCTTGTACAAAATGGCCGCCAATCCGGCCATCAGGCGCAAGTGCACGCTCGAGGTTAACTGTGCTGTCGGGCCGAAGCGCGTGGAGGTTCGTGCGATTGAGCGTCTCCTCGAGCAGGTCAAATGTGAGTTCATCCCGGCGCGCCGTCGTTACAGTGAGACAGCACCCGTTCACCGCGATGCTGTCGCCTTTTTCAGCGTGTTGCGCGACCTCGGGCGAGCGTAGCTGCAGCTGAGTGCCCCGATCCGTCGCGTGGATCCCAAGCACGATGCCGATTTCTTCTACGAGGCCGGTGAACATATGATGTAATCACGGCAATAATCCAGTGGCTGAGCGGCCGCAACGCATCAGCGCTGATGGGATGCAGGATACGCGTATCGGGCGCACGGCGCAGGATTGCGCTGCATGAACCAGCGCTTTGTCCGTGCAGATACGCAGTCAACACAGCTCTTATGCGAAGGGCTGTTGTCGCTGTGTCTCAGCTGCGGCGGTGCCTCCCGTATGCCGATCACAGCGCGACTCTTATTGAGGGAAAATGAGAAGACTGAGCTTGCCTACGACATCGTCCGAACCGCGCCCGTTCAAAGATTTTTGAAAAAAGTGAAAAAAAGCCTTGTCACGGCTGTTTTCGCTCGGTAATTCTCACCGCCAAACCTAACCAAACAACAGGAGAAACTAATGATTAGAAAAGTGCTTTATAAGCTAGGATCGTTCCGCTCCGCTCTCGCAGTGGGCGTCGCCGTTCATTTCCTCATCGCCACGAGCGCCTTCGCGCAAGTCGGCGCTACCCAGCCCACGCCGGCTTCGGCGCCCGCAGCAACCCCCGCAGCCGGAACCGGTGCGGGAGCGGTCTCGGATTCAGCGATCGCGGACAGCACTGCTGGCGGAACAGCCGGCGGTGCAGCAACAGCGGAACGCGTGGTCGTAACCGGCTCCTACATCCCGACGGCTGAAACTGAATCGGCGCTGCCGGTGACGGTTTACACTGCGACGGTGCTCCAGAAGCAAGGCGCGAACACCCCGGCGGAGGGTTTGCGTCAACTTCCCTCCTTCCTTGGTAACACTGCCACGGAGAACGATGCGAATGGCGGCGACGGTTCCGCTTTCGTCAACCTGCGTGCTCTCGGTCCTGGCAACACGCTGACCCTCATCAATGGTCGTCGGGCGTTCAGCTTCGCGGACATCAACGCCATTCCAATCGGCGCCCTCTCCCGGTCGGAAGTCTTGAAGGATGGCGCTTCCGCCATTTACGGCTCTGACGCCGTGGCCGGTGTGGTGAACTTTATCCTCATCAACGGCCCTGGTGAAGCTCCCTACGAGGGAGCTGAGATAGACCTGCTCTATGGCAATACGACGGATACCGACGCTCGCGTTCTGCAGGGTTATATTCGCGGCGGCGTTGCGACAGATAAGGTCTCGGTAGCTGCCGCCGCTGAGTACTACGACCGTGAGGCGCTATTTTCGCGCGACCGGTTTATCGCCAGGACTGCAGACGTCCGTTCTTCGTCGGATGGGCCCTCGGCGCTCGATCCGTTCGGCCCGCTAGGACTCGGCGGTTTTTTCCCGCAGAGCTCGCTGTTCCCTGGCTCGGCGCAAACAACGAACCCGCCGGAGGGGGAAAGCTCTTTGCGTATCCTGATTGATCCGACGAGCGTGCCGACTGGCCCAGAGTCGTACCGCGCGAATGAGGGCGTTCTCAGCAATGACCGGTTTAACTTTAACCAGTTCACCTCGTCCATACCGGCAATGGAGAAATATCAGACCTATGTAACAGGTCGCTACAAAATCTTTGGTGAAGGGCTGCAAGTGTATGGCGATATGCTTTACTCCAAACGGAAGCAGGAGAACCGAATCGCGCCTTCGCCATTTATCCTTTTTGCCGGCCCCCCTCGCGCCATCGGCATTAATTCGCCTCTCGCGGGCGGCATCCGCTCGCCCTTCAACCCTTTCGGGGATGATCTTTCTAACGTTCGCTATCGTACAATTCGGGAGCTAGGGACACGCCTTTCATTTTTTGATTACGATTACTTTCGTTACACCGTCGGATTGAACGGAAACTTCACGTTCACTGGCAACAACTTCATCAGCTACCTCGGTTACGACGCTGGCTTGGTTTACGACCGGGGTGACTTCCGTGAGGTAAATGAGAACGATGCGGTCACTTCCCTCTTGGTCAATGAAATCAATGCCGGGAACTTTAATCCCTTCATCGGGATACAAGCGCCGCTCGCGGGTCTCGCGCCCACCTTCAACCGGGACGGCACCCCGCGCCTCAACGCGGACGGCACCCCGAGGCTGCGTCGGTACGATAACCTAGCGGCCGCGCAGCGTGCTGAGTACCTTGGGATCTCGAATGACTTCTCGAAGAACTTGCTGGCCGACGTGAAGGTATTCGGAAATCTATTTCCGAATCTTTATCAGGGCGGAATCGGGTTCAACCTGGGTTACGAATTCCGGCACAACAGGTTTTACACTCAGCCCGATCCGAGACAGGCAGCGAACGACGTGCTCGGATTTAACGCGGATGCACCCAGGTCATTCCACCAGGAGGTGAATTCCTACTTCGGCGAGTTGCAGATCCCATTGGTAATTTCAACAATGAACATCCCCTTCGTGCGCTCGCTCGAAGCGGCGGTCGCTTACCGTTACGAGAAATTCGACAACAAAAATCAATTTGGCGCCGGCGTCGTTCGGGGCACCGATCCAAAGCCCACGACCAGCTTCAACAACAATGGCGATGTACGCGTTTCGCTTCGCTACCAGCCAGTGCAGGACCTAACCTTGCGCGCAAGCTTCGGTGAATCATTCCTCTCGCCCTCACCGGGTCAACTCTTCGATCCAGTCGAACAGAATTTTCCGGTGCTTTTCGACCCCGTTACCAATTCGGCCGAACAGCCGACGGGGGGTGTGTTCCAGGGCGGCAACACTGCGCTCAAGCCTGAAACAACCGAATCGTATACTGCTGGGCTCGTCATTACTCCTCGGGTTTTGCCGGGCTTTACCGTGACAGCTGATTTCTATCAAGTCTACACCAAGAACCTGATTCTGAATGGGTCCGACTTTGCCCAATTGGCATTAACTCAGAATGGCATCTTCATTAAAGCCGGCGGCAACCCTGCGTCCGCGCCATTCGCGGATCTAATTACCCGCGAGAACGGGCCCGGCGGGCCTATGACCGGCGGAGTCTTCTCGATCAACTCAGTGACAAATAACGCTGGTAAGCGGCTCGTAAACGGCCTGGACACCACCGCAGCTTACCAGTTGCCGTGGACCACGTTCGGCACCTTGACATTGTCACTCGGCTACAACTACTTCTTCACTTGGAAAGCCGAACCGGTGGCGGGAACTGGGACGCACAGTTTCCTAGGCGACTTCAACTCCGGAACCATCCCGCTGGCGCCTGGCGGAATTCCCTACCACAAGGGATTCATCCGTGGCGAATACGAGTGGAAGGGGCTGGATTTTGTCGCTACCGTGAACTACATCAGCTCATATAACGACGACTCGTTCAACGTGTTCACCGTGCATGGTGAGGAAGTGGTGCCGACGAACGACGACCCTGTCGATCCGCAGTTTAATCTTTACCGCCGGGTTTCGGATTACACCACGCTCGACATGCAGTTGAGCTACGAGTTTGTGAAGCCGGAGGCGGCGCCTGCTGCCGCAGCGGACTTCTCAAAGGATGGCAAGGGTGGAAAGAACATGGTGGCGCCACCAGTAGCAGGGGTGGAGCAAGGCAGCTTCTTCCAGCGTATGCTTTGGGGCACTAAGCTGCGCGTTGGCGTGGTGAATGCGTTTGACCGGCAGCCTCCGACGGTGCTGGGAGCGTTCAACGACAACTACGACACGTCGAACTACACAATCCGCAACCGTTACTACTACGTCGGACTGAACAAGAAGTTCTAACCGACTTCCATTGTAGCTCCGTAGACGAGCAGTAACATTCAGGCGGGCGGCAGAAATGCCGCCCGCTTTTTTGTGATTTAAACCAAGCAAAACAAAGTGCGAAGTCCGCACGCGCCCGCGCGATCGCCTTCGCATCGTACATGAGGCGAACCCATATATCTGTGCGCTCCAACCCGCCTGCGCCACGATCGCCGCCGGAGATGAAAAGTGCGGGGTGCCAACACAGGGAGCAGGAGGTCTAGCCAACCGTTCCGAGTTGAGGGGGACGACGGCGCGTGGTGCAGCACGACTGCCTGGGACGGTTTGGCCTGCGGGAGGCGGCGAGATTTACCAGTTCCTTTCTGGTAATCCTACTCCGAATTCCGATGTAAGCCCGTAGCCATTGGCCCACCCCCTCCCGGCGAGGCCGTTTCCGGCATCCTTCGAAAAGGCAAGCGGTCTCGCTGCTTAACACCTAACGTAGCGTCGCCGGATTTCCCCAGCCGCGCAGAGTACATCACCAGACCTTTATGGGAGATAAAGAGATCCGGTTTGACAGAGAGAGGCCGTGAAACACCGGACTGGAATCGCTCGAGTCTTCAACGCGGGAGCAGCCCTTCCATCGGAAATATCGAGGATAGTGCGCGTTTGAAGTTTCGCGAACTTTCCAGATGAATTCGCGCACTCGCGCGAGGCGATCCGAATTGATCCAGACTTCAAATAAGCGCAGGCGAACCTGGCCTTCGCGCTCACACCCGTAGGTCAGTAGCGGTCGCTGAATCTCAGTTAGATGGTGGACGACGAACTTCGCTGCGCCGTAAGCGCGGGCGCAAGTCACTTCTGCCGGTCGACGTTCCCTATTCGTCCAGTTGAAGCACGCAAGGGACGCGATTGCTCGTGCCGGTTCGCCCTAAATCCGTCAAGCGGGCGTGCGTTCTGCGCCCGCAGCCGAGTTCTGGCAGAGCACAATGCGCAAGGGTTGCAATTTGCAACAACGGGTGTATCTTCAGCACATGAAAGCTTCTCTTTTTGCTAAAAGCGCAGCCTTGGTTTTGGTTGTTGCCGCATTTACCGGCGGTGCACAAGCTAAACCCAACGAACCGCGTGAGCGGCAGACCGCGTCTGGTTTGATCGTTGATTCTGACGAGCGTTACGTTCAGGTGACTGGCTCGAATATCCCGCAGCTTGTCAAACGCAAATCCATAGGCACAAACAGTGCGCATAATGTGCGCATCTTCACCCAGCGCGAGCTTCAGACAAACAACGGCGGATTTGGGGTAGGAGGAATCGCGCTCGATCCTTCGGTCTCAATTTCTGGTCGCGGCCGGTAATCACGTTACGCGTTCCTCGGCGGAAAGTCCACAAGCAGGTCTGGCGGTGCGGCGCGTAAGTTTTTACGCGACTGAAAATTTGTATTGTAAGAATTAGGCACGTTTTGTTGCTCATTGGGACCGCTCCGGGAGTATTCGCAGCAGATTTGGTGCTGCACAAATCCCGGCTCTCACTGTAGAGCAGGCACCCAGGCTATCCAGAAAACCTGGCGCGCATAATCTGGGCGCCAGCATCGAAACGAGCGCCTCTGATCAGGCGGTGGCGCAAGCGGCACTGCTTAGCGGCGATCCCGCAGGCAGCTACGCGTTGCCATCTGGTCAAACGACTTTCGTCCTCGCGCTGACAAAGATTGAAAACGTCGAGACTCTCTCGTTCCGGAATATCGGCGCCAAAGGCGACGTCACGATCGCCACGGCGAGCGCCAAATTGCCGGCGAACAGCCCGCAATGGCATCAAGTTGCGAAGCAAGATATCTCCGCCGATGGAGTAAAGACGAGCATCGGTCCGAGCGAAGCGAAATATGTGCGGCTCACGTTCAATGTCACGGAAGCTGGTCACATCAGTGGGCTGGGCTTGTATGCTTCAGCGTCCATTGCGGCCTTCACGGCGCCCCGCGGTCAGGGTAACTCTGCCAGCCTCGGATTTGTCTCCTATAATCGTGCCGATATTCACGCAAAGGCCCGTGCGCTTTACGTGAGTTCCGGGAGCGACTTGAAGCAGGCGAACAACATCATCGATGATCAGTCTGCGATGACCTTCAGCTTCGCCGCCACGGATGGCACGCCGACCACTGTGATCGACCTGGGCAAAGTTTCTATGGTTCGGAGGCTCTCTGCCTTGTATGCGCCGCGCGCTGGTACCATGCAGTTTTACGTTATGCAGTCGCTGCCCGGCGCCAGCGGGAGCCTGCCGGAGTCACTCACTGTCGATGAAGCTGCCTTGTCGACGCTGAAACCTGTCGGCTCTGCCGACGACGACGGCACGCAAGGTCGCGCCGCCGTAGAATTCCCGGAAACCTCGGGTCGGTACGTGATGGTTCGCTGGACTCCGGCGGCGCAAGCCGACACATCGTTCAGTCTCGCAGAGATCGCGGCGTTCGGCAGTGGCGGGCCGCTGCTTGCAGCGAATACCCCAGCCCCATCGGCCACGGCTGAAAATTCAGATGGCAAGACGCTGCTCGACGGCAAGACGTTGCTCGAACCAAAGGGTATGCCAGGTGAAGGCCCTAAAGAAGCAGCGCCGCAATCGCCTGGCGAAGGGCCGCGGCCAACTTTGCCACAGCCCCCGCCGTTCACGTTCGTTCCGGTTCTTGTGCCGACGAGCCCTAAGGCACCAAGCTCTCTCTGAACGGGCTGTCGGCTCTGCTGATAGCCGAATTATTGCTATGGGTCGTCGAGCGATTCTACGCTCAGGAAATGGCGCGCTACAGGTTGTCGCGAATTAAATCGAAGACGGCGGTATTCTCGACTGTGCCGTGAAGCGTCGCTGCGCCGAGCCCGTGTGCGAAACCAACTACATCGCTTGCGCTGTTGAGAGCGATTTCTGCAAATACCGCGGCAGGCTCGACGGTTTCCGGCGGTCGTAGAGGCCGTGGCTCGGCTGAATTAGCCTCTGAAGGCGAGGGGATGCTCTCGACGCGCGCAGCACCGAAGGACGCGACACCATTCGGGCCGGTGGCCCATGTCAACCACGGGTCTCCCGTCGAATTAACACCAAGTACGGCGACGCCGCTGTCCTGACGGAATGGAAAACCGTTCAAGCTCAACCCACCGATCGCCACATCGCCGCACACAAGGATGGTCGATTTCGCGCCCGCATACCGCAGGGCAACTGACACCGCGCGGTCGAGCTCGAGCGTCTCAAGCAGGGTGCGTTCTCCGCTGTTTCGCTGAGCGGCAGTGCGCATCAAGCCTACGTCGACTATCAGCAGGTAACCACCGGGGTTAAACTGCAACAATTCAATCCCGCGCCGGACCATGTCCGCAAGGCTCGGCTGCTCGGCGCGTCCCGCAAGGTCATCCGCAAACGCGAGATCGGAGGAGGCGAATAGCCCGAGCAATTTCGGCCTGCGCCACCGCGGCATCGCGTCGAGCTCGGCACGCGTCCTGACCAAGTCGTAGCCGGCACGCCGCGCTTCAAGCAGGAGATCGCGATCATCATTGCGTCGTCCTCCCTTCGCCTGTGGGAGAAAATCTGCGGTGCCGCCGCCGAGCACCAAGTCGGGACGCGCGTCCTCAACCAGTTCGAGAGCGAGTGCTTCAGTATCTGCCGGATCGCTGCCGTGCGCGTAAAATGCCGCAGCCGTTGCCGCAGTTAGCGTTGCATTTGTCACGAGGCCCGTGGTTCTGCCGCTCTCGCGTGCAAGTTCGAGGACATTCGTTAGGACTTTGCCGTTCGCGTCGCGGCCGAGTGCGCCGTTGTTTACCTTCACGCCGGTCGCGAGCACCGTCGCTGCGGCCGCTTGATCGGGAGTCGCGAAGTCAGCGGAGTAGTTTCTTACCAGCGCGGTATAATCCAGCGAATCAATAGCCAACTCCGCGTCCGCGCCTCCACTGTAAATCCGTGCAGCCGTCAGACGCTCGGGCGTGAGCCCCTCACCAACGAAGAGTATGATCCCGAATGGCTTCTGCACCACCCAGTTCCGGAAGTAGAAAACCCCGAAAATGCCAAAAGCGATGAGGCAGAACAGCGCGAGCAGCTGGTTGCGCCATTTCACGACGGCGATGTAGACGCGGCGCTTCCGCGAAGTCAACGCAAGAACCTGCTTGTGGACGCTTCGTCGCACGCCAGATTCGCGCAGAATGGCGAATCCGGTGATGCTGCTGATCCGCGACGGCTGGGGAATTAATCCCGCGGGCCGCGAGAAGCGTGTGGTGAATGGGGACGCAACGCTCCTCGCGCAAACTCCGGTTCACGATCGACTGTATCTACAATACCCCGGCGGTCGCCTCAGCGCGAGCGGCCTCGATGTGGGCCTTCCCCTCGGTCAGATGGGCAACTCCGAAGTCGGCCACCTCAACCTCGGAGCGGGTCGGATCGTGTATCAAGATCTGACGCGCATAAACAAAGCGGTCGCCGAAGGTGAGTTCGAGCGGAACACGGTTCTCAGGCAGTTGTTTGCGCACGCCCGGAGCACGCGATTACATCTGCTTGGCCTGGTTTCAGATGGCGGCGTTCACAGTCACTATGGGCACCTCATCGCAGCAGCGAACGCGGCCCGAGCGGCAGGCGTCACTGACATCATGGTGCACGCTTTCACTGACGGCCGCGATACATCACCCACAGGAGGGGCCGAGTTCCTCGCTACGTGCGTGCGGGGGCTGGCAGCAAGCCGCGCCAAGATCGCGACCGTCATTGGCCGGTATTTTGCAATGGATCGCGACAGGCGTTGGGACCGGACGAAGCTCGCGTGGGACGCGGTGGTATACGGAAAAGGCCTCGTCTGCGACTCCACTCCTTCAGCTGCGGTGCGGAGCGAGTATGAGCGTGGGATTACCGACGAATTCATGCCGTCGCTGATATTTTCGCATTCTGACGAGCAGCGCGTTCGTGATGGCGATGTAGTTCTTTTCTTCAACTTTCGTGCTGATCGCGCGCGGCAGCTTTCGCAAGCGTTCCTGTATCCGGACTTCGCCGGTTTCGAACGCGGCGTTGTTCCCGTGGTCGACTACGCCACGCTGACGCAATACGACGTGAACTACCCTTGTCCGTATGTGTTTGCTCCGGAGCAGTTAACCCACATCCTTGGCGAGGTGGTCAGCGCAGCCGGCAAGACGCAATTGCGGATCGCTGAGACCGAGAAATACCCGCACGTCACCTACTTCTTCAATGGCGGGGTGGAGGAGCCCTTCGCCGGCGAGGATCGCAAGATCGTGCCCTCCCCAAAAGTGGCGACATACGACCTCGAACCGCAAATGAGCGCGCCCGAAGTCACAGCGGAAGTGCTCGGCGCGATGAGGCGATACGATTTGATCATATTGAACTTCGCAAATCCAGACATGGTCGGCCACACCGGTGTCGTCGAAGCGGGAATTCATGCGGTGGAGACGATCGATGAATGCGTGGGCCGAATTCTCGACGCCCTGCTCTCGTTAGGCGGCAAAGCGCTTATCACTGCTGATCACGGGAACTGCGAGCAAATGCGCAACTCAGACGGCTCACCGAATACGGCGCACACCACAAATCTCGTGCACTTCATCTACGTAGGCGCAGACGCGGCGAGCTTCATGGTTGAAGACGGCATTCTTGCCGACGTCGCACCGACATTGCTGTTCCTGCTCGGGCTCGCGCAGCCAACAGAAATGACGGGCCGTAACCTGCTCGTCCCGGTCGGCTCCTCTGCTTCAGCACCCTAAAGACGTGCGCGGCGCTCTGCTTCGATCAGTTCAAAGGAGATCTCCAGGGACCGGTTCAACTGGCGCGTTCCTGCGGCTGCTATCCGCTGCAGGAATTGCAGCCGTGCGTCGGCTGAATTTTCGTGCCAGGCGGGCTTCTGTCGCAGGTCGAGCGAACCGTCAGCTTCCACCAGCACGCCCCAACCGATTGGCACTTCGCGGTCGCGATACAGCTCGTTCGGCAACACGAGATAAAACACGTTCGCGCATCGGTAGCGCGTCAGGCATTCGAATTTTGTGCTTCCGCAGATGCGTTTTTGCAGCGCCCCCAATTCCCGCATTACTTTCTTATAGCCCGTGTGGCCGATCCGCGTGAAGTCAGCCGAATCGAACTCAGGGAACAACGAATCTCCAGCGCGCAACGTGGGATAATGCACACGCAGATGCTTCTCCAGCACCTGCCGGCGCTTGTTTATTGTCGCGAGCCGCTCGCGCGCAGCCGCGCTGCAGCAATTATCGCGACGTAAATCCGACAGCACTTGCTTGCATTCGAAGATTGCCGTCACGCCGCCCTCATTGCTGCGGGCACGGCAAGCCGCAACATCCGCCCGATATCTGCAGTGTGGCAGCGAAACTTCTACAGCGCACGCCGCGTAGCCGTGAGCCTGAGCCCACAGAATAGCGAGCCGCTTCAGCCGCCGATGTGCCTCTGTTTCGCCTCGCTTCGGCGCTACTCCTGCGTCCATTGCGCAAGCTCCTTTGCCCAATAGGTCACGATCAAATCAGCGCCTGCGCGCTTCAGCGACGTCATGATTTCCAGCACGGCAGCACGTTCCTCGAAGCAGCCGTTCGCAGCGCCTGCCTTGACCATCGCGAACTCGCCGCTCACGTGGTAAACCGCCGTCGGTTTGCCGAAGCGCTTCCGCACGCGCCACAAAATATCGAGATACGGCAGCGCTGGTTTCACCATCAAAATGTCGGCTCCTTCTTCGACATCCAGCGCCGCTTCGCGCAGCGCCTCCGCCGCATTGGCCGAATCCATTTGGTAGGACTGTCGATCTCCATACTGCGGGGGGCTCTCCGCAGCCTCGCGAAATGGGCCGTAGAAAGCGGACGCGAATTTTGCCGCATAGCTCATGATGCCCGTCTCCTCAAAGCCGTGCTCATCAAGAGCCTGGCGAATCGCACCTACCCGGCCGTCCATCATGTCGCTCGGCGCGACGAGGTCGGCGCCTGCTGTGGCGTGCGAGATGGCGGTCTTGGCGAGCAATTCGACGGTCTCATCGTTCAAGACGTGGAAGTGCTCCCCATCCAACTTTGTCACTCCACAATGTCCATGACTCGTGTATTCGCAGAGGCATACGTCGGTGATGACCACCAAGTCTGGACAACGTTGCTTGATCGCGCGCACCGCCTGCTGAACGATGCCGTCTTCAGCAAATGCAGCGCTCGCCCGATCATCCTTCGCGGCGGGGATGCCGAAGAGCAGCAGAGCTTGCAACCCGAGTTCAGAGGCATGGCGCGCTTCTTCTACAGCTTCGTTTACGCTGAGCTGAAAGACGCCCGGCAGGCTCGTGATTGCGCGCCGGCGCTCGACCTTTTCGCTCACGAAGAGCGGCAGGATGATGTCGTGGGCGCTGAGTTTTGTCTCGCGCACCAGATTTCGCAGGCCGGGAGTACGCCGGAGCCTGCGCGGCCGGTGGACGAGATTTCTCACGGGCGAGGCTACGCGCGTGGCCTGAACGTCGCAAGCTTGACGCCGTCGCGCGGGCCATGTAGCCGCTGGTGCGCAGGGTTCCCTGCTGCCCGCCTATGCCCGCCGCCGCCATCCGCACGACCGATTACCTATTGGTCGACATCAGCAACTCCTATACGAAACTGGCGTTCGCGAGCCGCCGGCGTGTAGCGCGCGCGACCTGTATTCCTACGAGCAGACTTACGGCGGCCGCACTGCAGCGCATTCTGTCCGCCCGCAGCGTTCGCGCGATCGTTGCCGCATCGGTAGTCCCGGCGAGAAACGCAGCCGTTCGCGCAGCGGCGAAATCGCTCCCGGTTTTGTTCGTCGATGCTAACTGCGAGCTTGGCATCGGAGTCGATTACCCGCAGCCGCGCAGCATCGGCGCGGATCGACTGGCGAACGCCGCTGCCGCTGCAACGCTGTATGGCGTTCCAGCAGTCGTGGTTGATTTCGGAACGGCGGTGACCTTCGATGTTGTTTCTGCGGCTGGTGATTATGTCGGCGGCGTTATTGCACCGGGTCTCGAGGCGATGACTCGCTTTCTCTACCAACGCACTGCGCTGCTGCCAAAGCTCACCCTTCGCGAACCAGAGAGCGCAATCGGCAAAAGCACGCGGGGCGCGATGCTGGCCGGTGCGGTGTATGGCTACCGAGGCCTCGTACGCGAGATCATCTCGAGGATTCGTAACGAGTCATTCCGGAGCAGCAAGGTGCGTGTCGTTGCGACTGGTGGCTACGCGCAGCTAATCGCCCGGCAATTACCTGAGATTCAAGCGGTACATGACGGCTTAACGCTTGATGGGCTCCGACTGATTGCGAATCTAAACTTATAAGGACTGGCGAGTTGAGAGAGAGCGCGAAGTGTCGACGTGCCAGTTCGTCAGGAGCCTTCCAACGATGCTGCGACAGTGCGTCGTCGGTTATCGAACGGCGGCCAAATTTTACTTGTCCGTGCACCCATACGGTTCTATGCGAACTGAAATGAAGATCCGGGAATTCGCCTGTATTGCGCTGCTCGTGATCAGTTCGTTTGCGGCGAACAGCGTTACTCCCTCCAGGGCAGAGCTGGAGTTGATGTATGACAAGGCCTTCCTGGCATTCGACGAAAGCAATCATACCGAAGCGCTGAAGAACCTCGACGCGATCGACGCGCTCCAGCCGGACCTGGCGGAATCGCAAAACCTTCGCGGTGTCATCATGATGCGGCAAAAGGATTATCCAGCAGCCGAGACTGCATTGAAGAAAGCGCTCGCGGCCGATCCAAAGTTCTGGAACGCGCGATTCAACCTTGCTGAGATACCTTTCCTTCAAAAGAACTGGTCCGAAGCGCGGAAACGTTTTCAGGAGTTGCTTACGGGCAACGTTTCAGAACTGGCAGGGGAAGCAACGCAGTTAATCCAGTACAAGATCTTCCTGACCTACCTGCTCGAGGGGAAGGAAAACATGGCCGACTCATTAATGGCCAAGTTCGAGCTCGCGCCTGAAGAGCCGGCGTTGCATTACGCGCGTGTGGCAGTCGCGTTGAACAAGAACGATGACGGCGGCGCGAATGAGTGGCTAGCCAAAGCAGAGAAGAGTTTTTCTCCGCAACTCAACAAGCGTTTCGCCGAGTCGCTTTACGAAGTCGGCTGGCGGGAGAAGCCCGCGGGTCAGACGCGCGCGGCTGTCGAGTTGAACTCCGCCGCTGATCGCGCGGCGCAAACAAAGGCCTTTGGGGAGGCAAAATTCAAGGAGGCTGAACAAGCCCTCGCGCAGCGTGATTTGACTGCAGCGCGCAAATTCGTCGA
>JACDHZ010000106.1 GCA_013820755.1 Chthoniobacterales bacterium | reverse complement strand
GCTACACGAATGCCCGTCTGCAGGAACGGCGTAAAGCCGTTCTGCATCTCGGCGAAGTATTCGTCGAGGTGCTGGACGATATCGTGCGGCTTCTTTAGCGAGGCGAGAACATCGACGAAGCGGAACATTTGCACCTTGAAGTGCTCGTCTTTCATCGAGAGCGCCATCATCCGCTGGTAAAATCCCGCTCTGCTGAAAATGGATTCCGGGTGGCGGTCGACGAGCCGAAAAATCTCCATTCCGCGCTGCTCGGTTTGCGTCTGCAGATGACTCATGCGCGGACGATAGTGCGACCTCCATAGTTCGGCAAAGCGCATCGCGGCTGCGAGCACCAGGAGCTGGGTCTCCTCGGCGCCGAGCCTCTGTGGCGAACACCAGAATTGCTCCGCTGATACACGCATCGCGGTGGCGGCTTTCGAAATTGTCAGAAGGGCAAACAGCGATATGAAATTACAAGATCAAACAGTGAATCCGGCGCGATGGGCTACATCCTCGCGTGGCTGATTGGCATTCCGATTCCAATCTTCCTTCTTGTTTCTCTCCTCCGCGGTTGCTCATTAAAGGTTAGCGCAAAAGGCGATCCGTCTGGCGGAATCCCGCACGTGTAGGAGCCTGGTGGAGAGTCCGCCAGGCGGTATTTTTCTGTACAGCGACTCCCTATAAGCACGGCAGAGATTTGCCCGCGCGCCGAAACTCGCCTAGCAAAGCTGAATCATGCCCGTGCATCGGTACGACCTGGCGAGCGATAATACTGCTGGCATCTGTCGGGAGTCCTGGGCTGCTCTTGAGGAGGCGAACTCCGATGCAGCAGCATCCTACGGTGACGACCGCTGGACGCGGCGCGTTTCCGATCTGATCCGTGAAATTTTCGAGAGGGATTGCGAGTCGTTCTTCGTGTTTAACGGAACGGCTGCGAACTCACTTGCGCTTGCGCAGCTTTGCCGGCCCTTCCATAGCGTTGTCTGCTACGAGCACTCGCACATCGAGACGGACGAGTGTGGCGGGCCAGAGTTCTTCTCCGGTGGATCAAAGCTGCTCCCTACGACGGGCGTGAATGGCAAGTTAGATCTCGCAGAAGTCGAGGCGACGCTACTGAAACAGCGTGAACTGCATTCGCCCAAGCCGCGCGTGATCAGTGTCACGCAGTCGACCGAACTCGGCACGGTTTACACAGAAGAGGAGATCAGAGCAATTAGTGAATTTGCGCGGGAGCGCTCGATGCTCGTGCATATGGACGGGGCGCGATTTGCGAACGCTGTGGCGGCGCTGCAATGCGCGCCGAAGGAGATTACATGGGGCGCTGGTGTTGACGTGCTCACGTTCGGAGGCACAAAGAACGGTACCGGTGGTGGCGAAGTAGTGGTGTTCTTCAAGAAGGAACTCGCAACGGAGTTCGATTACCGCGCAAAGCAGGCAGGGCAACTTGCCTCCAAGATGCGGTTTATCGCTGCGCCGTGGGCAGCGTTGCTGAGTGGCGATGTATGGCTCCAGAATGCGCGACGTGCCAATGCTGCTGCGGAAAATCTCGCATTCCGGTTGCGTGAAGTCGCGGGATTCGAGCCGGCGTTTCCGCGACAGGCTAACGCTGTGTTTCTGCACATGCAGGAAGCGCTCGTAACGCAGCTGCACGGCCGCGGCTGGCACTTTTACAAATTCATTGAGCCGGATGTGTACCGTGTGATGTGCTCCTGGGCTGTGACGGATCAGGTCATCGACGATTTCATAGCGGATGTGAAAGAGTTGCAGGCGGTGTAGGGATGAATATGCGCATCATTTGGCTGTCGGTTTATGCGATGCTCGCAGCGACGTCTCTCGCCGCCCCAGAGAAAGCGGATTCAACACAGAGAGGAAGCGCGCAAATCGCGCAAGCCGCCCGGGAAATTTCGCCTAAGAACATCGAGGCGACGATCAGGAAACTGGTAAGCTTCGGCACGCGGCACACTCTCTCCGATGCGACCAGTGAAACACGCGGGATTGGTGCCGCACGGCGCTGGATTCAATCGGAGTTCGAGCGTTATGGCAAAGAGACTGGTGGTCGTCTGGAGGTGACGATGGACGAGTTCACCGAGCCGCCCGGTGAACGAAATCCCGAGCCAGTTCAGGTCGTAAACGTTGTTGCGACTTTGCGTGGTTCACAGCCGGAATCGCGCGAACGGATGTATGTCGTCACAGGTCATTACGACTCCCGGGTCACAGACCCGATGAACGCCACGGCCGATGCTCCGGGTGCGAACGACGACGCGTCCGGTGTCGCGGCGGTGCTGGAGATGGCCCGAGTAATGTCGAAGCGCGAATGGGACGCAACGCTCGTGTTCATCGCGATGGCGGGTGAGGAGCAGGGGCTTTTCGGCTCCACACATTGGGCACGAATGGCAAAGGAGAAAGGCTGGAACGTTGCTGGCATGATCACCAACGACATCATCGGCAGCTCGCGCTCCGATGACGGCCGCATCGACAACAAACACGTTCGTTTGTTCGCGGAAGGTCTACCGCCGGTGCGGGATGTTCCTGACGAATTGCTGTCGATGATCAAAACTGGCGGCGAGAACGACAGCAGTGCACGAGAGTTGGCGCGATTCATCAAGACCACTGCCGAGAAGACCGTACCCGGGATGACAGTGAATATCGTCTACCGGCGAGATCGTTACCTGCGTGGTGGTGATCACTCGCCGTTTCTTGACGCCGGTTTTGCAGCAGTGCGAATGACGGAGCCGAACGAAGACTTCCGCCATCAACATCAAGACGTGCGAACGGAGGATGGAGTGAAATTCGGCGACCTGCCGGAGTTCTGCGATTTCGATTACATCGCACAGGTGGGCCGCGTGAATGCCGCCGCCCTCGGCGCGCTTGCACTCGCTCCCGCCGCGCCGACGCACGTCAAGATCGAGACGAAGGAACTTACAAACGATACGACCTTGACGTGGCGTGCTAACGAAGAGCCGGACGTCGCCGGTTATCAAATCGTTTGGCGCGAGACAACCGAGCCGCTTTGGGAAAAATCTGCGGACGCGGGGGATGTCACCCGTTTCACGTTGCCTAAGATTTCGAAGGACAATTACCTGTTCGGCGTATGTGCTGTCGACAGCGAAGGGAATGTCAGTCCCGCAGTGTATCCTGCGCCAGCCCGCTAAGCTCGACACTTTATCAGCAAGGATTTCGCTGGCAGAGGCGCGGATGTTGGCTAGAACTCGGTTATGCTATTGGCAGCACGACTCCTGATTCTCAGCGCGATCGTTCTCACCGGCTGCGGAACTGCCAAAAGGGCTGCCATTTCGACGTTCAGGGTCATTGACGCTCCGGCTCGGTATGTACGCGAGCGCATCGACCCAGAGGAGGGGACGACAACTACGACTACGACTCAGACGACGTCTGGCGGGGTGTCAGACGTGGGGACTCCGGGTCGTCCGGTCGTTTCCACAACAACTTCGCGCTCCCCGACTGCTCCACAACGAACCGTTAGCGAAGCGAGAACATCTCCGACGCCTCGCGCGACCGCTCAATCCTCGCGCTCTGAGACAGCCTCCACGGCGCAGCCGCAGCCATCAGTGGCTTCTACGAAGCCGTCGCCTGCGCCTACGTCTGATTATCCTACCGCCCGTCCGGTTCCCGGAAAACCCGGCTTTGTCTACAGCATCGATCCGAAGGGCGGGATGGTGGACGTTACCGGCTATAAATCAGGCGACAGGGCGAAGGATCCTTACACGCACGAGATTTTCATCGTCCCGTAGCTGCCGATTGCGTTGCGCTGCCGACGCTAGCTGCTGATGTTGCGACGTTTAGAAGAGTGCGCGGTTTTGGACAAAATTGCGTACGGTTCCTGCTTTTGCAGAGGAGATGATCCGTCGTTCGTTCGCACTTCGACGTCGCCGTCGGCCTTGGCTCAGCGGCAGGATCGCAGGTTACGTTGCGGTGCTTAGCATTCTGGCGTCCCTCGCTATGCAGCGCGCCGATGCCTATGTCGTGAACGGGTACAAATGGCCCACGGGGATGGAAGTTATCATGCAACTAAACCTCGGCAGCTCCCCCAGGCTGCTCTCCGACGGCAGAACCTCGTGGAATGCCGCGGCAGCGCCCGCTCTCGAAATGTGGAACCGCAACATTGGCAAGATGCAGTTCCGCGGTGTCACAGGAACGACCGGGTTCGCTCGCGCCGGTGATGGGGCGAATTGCATCGCGTTTTCCTCAAGTGTGTTCGGAAGTTCGTTCGGCAAGTACACGCTCGCGGTGACTTATTATTCGATGTCGGATTCGACGCTGCTGGAAGCAGATGTGTTGTTCAACGAGGCGATGGTGTTCGACTCCTACAGCGGTCCGCTGAAGTTCTCGACCGTGACCGGAATTGCAATTGCGGACATTGGCCGCGTCCTCCTTCATGAACTTGGACACGGCATTGGACTCGACCATCCGGACGGCGCCGGGCAAAACGTCGACGCGGTGATGAACGCAATGATCAGCGATCGCGAAATGCTCTCCCGGGACGATATCGCAGGGGCACAGCATCTGTATGGCCAGCCCACTGATCCGACGCCTACGCCAACGCCGACTGCTACTCCAAAGCCGACCGCAACACCTGGCAATGCCGTAAGCCACCTCGCTAACATTTCAACGCGAATGAACGTGGGGACGAATGACCACGTGCTGATTGGTGGGTTTATCGTCAGCGGTTCTCAGCAAAAAACACTGATACTTCGCGCGATCGCGCCATCACTCGGCGCCAGCGGTATCGCGGGCACAATGGCCGATCCGACGCTCGAGCTTCACGCGTCCGACGGCAGAAAGATCGCTGAGAATGATGACTGGCAATCCAGCGCGCAGGCCCCGCAAATTGCAGCCACGGGAGTTGCGCCAACAGCTCGTAAAGAGTCGGCGTTGATTGCGACCCTGGCCGCTGGCAGCTACACCGCGATCGCTCGCGGCTCCGGCGCTGGGCAAGGAATTGCCGTCGTCGAAGCGTACGAGCTCGATGAAACCTCATCCCGCCTCCTGAACATTTCGACGCGCGGCCGAATCGGCACTGGCGATCGAGCCCTCATCGGCGGTCTCATCGTGGTAGGTGACTCACCGAAAAAAGTGATTGTGCGCGCTCTCGGCCCTTCATTAACGGCCGCCGGCATTTCGGACGTGTTGGGGAATCCGACTCTCGAACTTTACGACGGTGCCGGCAATCGCATTCTTCAAAACGATGACTGGCGCAGCGGCTCGCAGGCAGCTGAGATCACGGGGACGGGAGTACCACCAAGACATTCCTTGGAAAGCGCCGCGATTGCGCTTTTGGCGCCTGGCAGTTACACGGCGGTTGTCCGCGGCGTAAACGACACCACAGGCGTCGGGTTGATCGAAGTATTCGACCTCGAGCCTTAGGAATTTAGGAGGCTTTTTCGCGCAAGTCGTGTAAACGTTCTGTTCGAGTCCAGGCCGTCCAAGTCAATCAACCCCTCACCGTATGAAAACTTTCCACTCCTTGTTTGTCGTGGCAGCTGCACTGCTGAGTCTCCCTGTGGGCGCCACGACTGTCGTGCCGCCCAGCTTTGATGAGCTAGTGACGGAGGCAGAAACGATCTTTCAGGGCACCTGCATGGAAGCAAAGTCGCAATGGATCGGAGAGGGTGCGCAACGTCACATCGTTACCTACGTCACCTTCAGAGTAGAAGAGGTGCTCAAAGGGAAGCCCGGCGCCACCTACACGCTTCGGATGCTCGGCGGCAAAGTAGATGATACTACGATGGAGGTAAGTGATTCACCGAAATTCAAGCCTGGCAATCGTGACATCCTGTTTGTCGAACATAACGGCGAGCAGTTCATCCCGCTTGTCGGTATCATGCACGGCCGTTATCGCGTGGAACGGGACCAGGCCACCGGTGAAGAAGTCGTGCTGACGAACCACGGCAGTGCCGTAACGGATGTGAACAATGTCGGCAAGGATGAGCGCGACACCGCCCGCGTTGCTGGTAAGGCCCTCGCGCCTGGTCAGTTTAAAGCGGCGATCAGGGCGAAGCTCGGAACTCAGCGGTAACGGGCGAGCGACGCGTCTGTTTGGTCGCGATCACCGCCTTTCTGCGCGTCCGCTTCTAGTTTGTCGCGTCTTGTTCCCGCTGCTGTGCTACCTCTCGCCTCACGTCGGCTGCGCGGTCGAGAGCGTTCTTAGCCCAAATCGTGTTCGCGGACCTCGGAAACCTCTGGTGACGCCGCGCGGTTTGGCTCATTGTGGTGTGAATTCACCAACGGCACTGCGTAGACGCCGATGGCGAGAAGGAGAATGAGCGACGTGCTCCGCATGCTGTCTGTAAAGCAAGGAGTAAGCCACCGCACACCGTCGTTAGCGGGTCTGTTCCAATAATTTCGCAACTCTTCGGCGGAGCGCACGTGCAGCATGAATTGCTGAAACCGGGCGCGAATGGTAACTACTTCAATGTCCGCGTGGCGTTTACCCCGGCTCGCGCTGGCGCTCGTCGCGTTTGCGCTGCCAGTGCAGCCGCTAACGATTTCGGCGCAGAATTATCAAGGTCGCGAACTCGTTAGAGCCGAGTTAGTGGCAAATACCACGGCAGCGAAACCGGGGAAGCCTTTCAAGGTGGGTCTGCTGCTGCACATGGCGCCGGGCTGGCATACCTACTGGAACTTTCCCGGGGACGCCGGCATTCCAACCGAAATAAAATGGAACCTGCCGCTAGAATGGAAAGCCGGTGAGATCGCATGGCCGGCGCCGCTGAAATTAGTCGAGCCCGGCGATATCGAAATCTACGGCTATCGTGACGAAGTTCTGCTTGCGCAGGAGATCACGCCGCCCCCTGACGTTCACGAGGCAACCGTCACGCTCGCGGCCGATGCGAACTGGCTCGTGTGCGAGAAAATCTGCATCCCCGGAGGGACGGCCCTCCAGATCGAGCTCCCAATAAATGAGACCGGAGCACCAGCGAACGAAGAGCTATTCGCACGGTTCGAACGTTCGCTGCCGCAGCCCTGGCCAACTGAGGCCGCGAAAGCGGATTGGACGCGCGCCGGATCGAGCCTCGTGCTGAAGGTCCGGAGCAGAGTCCTCGCGAGTCAGCCGTCGGTGGAATTTCACCCACTACCCCCCGAAAACGTGGTGGTCGGGCATCCGACCGCCGAACGTGACAACGATGGCATAACCTTCCGTATTCCGATCGAGACCACAGACCAGAACGTCTCCAGAATTCCCGGCGTGGTTGTGTTCGGCGCTACGCCTGACAGCTCCGACCGCAACGCATGGCTGCTCGCCGCGAGCGGCGCTGTGGCGATGGCCAAAGCCATTCAGCCCGTGAACGATGCGGCAACGGTAGCGAAGTTTCTTCTCTTCGGATTTCTCGGAGGATTGATCCTCAACCTGATGCCATGCGTGCTGCCGGTGATCTCGCTGAAGATATTCGGTTTCATCCAACACGCCGGTCAAAGCCGCCGGCGTATTCTCCGCAGTGGGCTGTCGTTTGCGGCGGGGATTTTCGTCTGGTTCATCGGCCTCGCGCTGCTTCTCATCGTTCTGAAGAACGCCGGCCACGCGATCACCTGGGCGTTCCAGTTCACTAATCCTTACTTCGTCCTCGCCATGTGCATCGTCGTGCTCGTCTTCGCGTTGAACTTGTTCGGCGTGTTTGAGATCTCGCTGCCGCAGAGCGCCAGCCGCGGCGTGCTCGGCTGGACATCGCGCGAAGGCGATGCCGGCTCGTTCTTTCAGGGAGTTTTCGCAACCATTCTCGCTACGCCATGCACGGCGCCGTTCCTCGGCACCGCGCTCGGTTTTGCATTCACCCAGTCAGCGTGGCTTATCCTGCTGATGTTCGTCGCGATTGCAGCGGGGATGAGCGCTCCTTATTTGCTGCTCTCCGCGCAGCCGGCGTGGTTGAAGTTTCTGCCGAAACCAGGCGCATGGATGGAGCACGTGAAGCAGTTGATGGGTTTCCTGCTCTTGGCCACGCTCCTGTTCCTCCTTTCGGTGATTGGCGCCCAGAGCGGCCTCGAGGCGGTGATCTGGGCATCGTGCTTCCTGCTCGTCGTATCAATCGCGTGCTGGATGAAGGGCGCGTTCATAACGCCGCTCGCCTCCGCAGCCCGCCGCGGTCTCGTGCTCGTGCTCATGCTCGTGCTCGTAATCGGCAGCGGCTCCTACCTGATCGGTGCGAAATTCGCCGAGGCGAAGATGCAACCGGCAACCGCGCAACCCGACGGGGACTGGCAGGTGTTCACGCCGCAAAAGCTGGAAGCCGAGCTCGCGCGCGGCTCGGCGGTGTTCATCGATTTTACGGCGGCATGGTGCGTCACATGCAAATTCAACGAAGCGACTGTTCTCGAAACCGCGGCTGTGCGCGAAGCATTCCAGCGTCGCGGGATTGTGAAATTCAAAGCGGACTGGACAAATGCGAACCCAGAAATCACGAAAGTGCTGCAACAATTCGGTCGTCCCGGTGTGCCGCTTTACGTCTTGTATCCCGCAGGCAAATCAGTTGAGCCGATTGTCTTGCCGGAACTGCTTACCAAAAGCATTGTATTGGATAGACTCGAAAGCATCTCGGCCCGTGTGGCGATCGAATAAGACTTTATGAAAACAAAACTGCTGGTTGTTCTATTTGCTTCTCTAATCGCGAGCGGTGCAGTGGCGGCGGAATCACCACGCGTCGGAACGGCTGCGCCAGACTTCTCGTTAGTCGATGCGAAGGGAGGTTCGCATTCACTGGCCGATTACAAAGGCAAGTTCGTGGTGCTCGAGTGGTTTAATCCCGAGTGCCCATTTGTGAAGAAGCACTACGCCAGCGGAAACATGCAGAAACTGCAGCAGGAATACGCGGACAAAGGAGTCGTCTGGCTATCAATCGATTCCTCCGCACCAGGCAAGGAGGGTCACCTTACGGGTGAGACGGCGGCGAAGACCACGTCTGAGTGGAATATGAAGTCTACTACCCTCTTGTTCGATGAAGAGGGCAAAGTCGGGAAGACATACGGCGCGAAGAACACGCCTCATATGTTCGTGATCAATCCCGAAGGCAAGCTGATTTACGAAGGCGCGATCGATAACAAGCCGACAACAAGTCCCTCCGACATCGCTGGGGCGACAAACTACGTCAAAGTCGCTCTCGAAGAAGCGCTATCCGGGAAGCCGGCGAGTAACCCCACCACGAAGCCTTACGGGTGCTCGGTTAAATACTCGGACTAGCAGCCTGGCTCCGGCTCGCCGAGCTTGCGGGAAGCTAACAAACAATAGCGCAGGTGCGTTGCGCGCAGGTCAAACCCGCCAGCCGCGAAAGCCCGTCCGTTAGTTCAGTGCGTTACAACTCCTGCGTGCGAGGGGAGAGTTTCGAAGCGACAAAGCCACTATGCGAATTATTCGGACAAGAAGTGAAGGTTGCATTGATTGCGTTATGGAAATTATAGCAAGCTGCGCGCCTGCCATAAGCGCTGGAGACTGTTACTCGAAACTCGTAAGTTTCTCTGCCTCAGAATCATGAGCGTCCGTTCAGTGGCAAATCACTCGAGCCTCTCCGCCGAGTTGATTCCTCAGCTAAAACACCGCAAGCAACTCGAACTTGGTGTGACGCGGGCGCTATGCTGAGAAA
>JACDHZ010000105.1 GCA_013820755.1 Chthoniobacterales bacterium | reverse complement strand
TCGGCCTCGCCGTCGGATTCATTGGCGCGTTCGGAATCTCACGCGTGATGCGGTCGCTACTTTTCGGCGTGAACGCGAGCGATCCCGCGGTTTATCTACTCGTTAGTCTGCTGCTCGCGATCACTGCGGCGCTTGCGTGCTGGATTCCAGCGCGTCGTGCGGCGCGCGTTGATCCGATGATCACTCTTCGCGCCGAATGATCGCTCCGACGCAACGATACTTGCTCGTGCTCGCCGCGATGATCGTGAGCACCGCTTGCGGCGCAGTGACTGAGCCGCTCGTCGTTGTTCCTTTCAAGAAAGACGGTCAGCTCCTGGTTATCGAGGCGCGCATCAACGGCTCTGAGCCGGCGACCTTTGTCATCGACAGTGGCGCTTCACACACGGTCTTTGATGCGAAGTTTGCGCGGCAGCTCGGCCTGGAAGTTCAAGCCGCGGCGCCCACCACGGGCACGGGCGCGGGAGATGTGTCTAAGTCGATCACAAAGCCAGTCCGCATCACGTTAAGCGGCTTCACATTCGACCTGCCGGAACCGTGGGTCATCGACTTGAGCAAGGTGCCGCTTCCTGCCGGGACGATGGGGCTGCTCGGTGCGGAGATCTTGAAGTCGCATGTGGTGAAGATTGATCCGGCAACTTCGAGCGTGAGCATCTTCGATCCCGCTTCATCTCCGGAAGGAAAGGGCGCGTCGGTGCCTTTGATCGTCGATGGCGACAAGCTCTTCCTCGAAGCGGTGCTCGAAGCACCCGCTGGCAAAACGGTCACGCACAAGCTGCGGATCGACACCGGATCGGAGTCGTCGATCAACGATGAAGTCGTGCAGCAATCAGAAGAGGTGCGCACAAGCACGCTTGGCGGTGGGCTGGGGGACAACTTCAAGTCGTACTCAGGCGTGTTCACGTCCGCGACGATCGGGCCGTTCACTTTCAAAAAGTTCTGGGGTCCTGGCGGGCCACGGCCAGCCATCGGCATGGAACTTCTGCGGCGCTTTGTTCTCACCTTCGATGCCCCGCATGGCCGCCTTTATCTCGAGCCAACATCGCAACTCGACGAGCCGGTGCCGACGCCTCCACCCGGAGGTTGAAGCGAAATATGAGAAGCCAATGTAGCGCAAGCTTCCAGCTTGCAGAGCCCAGAAGAAGCAAGCTGGAAGCTTGCGCTACCATCCGATGACAGACTTCCGCTTCGCTGTTCGCCAGCTCCTCAAAGCGCCCGGATTCACTTTGCTGACCGTCGCAACACTGGCCCTCGGCATTGGGATGAACACAGCGATCTTCAGCGTCGTTCACGCGCTGTTGCTCGATCCGTTCCCGTACAAGGATCACACCCGCATCGTTCAGCTTCGACAGCAAAAGCCGCATGCGGAGGCGACGGTGCAGACGCTGCACACTGGACGCGAGTTTGCGGCGTATCGCGAGCAGGCGAAAAGCGTCGAGTCGCTCGCTGCTATCGAAACCGTGTCGCGCAACGTGACGGTCGCAAATCAGCAACCGGAACGTGTCGCGGGCGCCAAGGTGACTGGCGACTTCTTCACGCTGCTCGGCGTCGCGCCCGAGTTAGGTCGTGCACTTTTCGCGAACGAACAGGGCACGGGTGGACCACGCGTGGTTGTGCTGGGTCACAGCCTCTGGCAGACGCGCTTCGGCGCCGACCCGCAAATACTCGGCCGCATGATTGAGCTCGATGCCGAGCCATTCACCGTCGTCGGCGTGATGCCGGCGCGCTTTCAGTACGCCGGCACATCATTTTGGTTTCCGTTCCCATTCGAAATCCGCGAGGCGCCGCAAAGATGGTACAGCGTGATCGGCCGACTCGCGGCCGGCGCCTCACTTCCAATGGTGAACGCCGAACTGCGTACGATCGCAGCGCGAATCGCGGGAGCGCAGCAGAGCGTGGCTGACTACGCAGGATGGAGCGTCTCCGCGTTGCCTCTGCGTGACGCCCTCCTCGGAAATGTTCGCACGGCGGTTGTCGTGCTAACGGTCGGCGTCGGAATTGTGCTCGTGGTCGCGTGCGCGAACGTGGCCGGCCTGCTGCTGGTGCGCGCGAGCAGCCGACAGCGTGAGATTGCGATTCGCGCCGCGATCGGCGCCAGCCGGGCGCAGTTGTTGCGGCAATTTCTGGTGGAGAGCGCCGCGCTCGCGGCGATCGGCGGAGCAGTCGGTGTCCTCATCGCGGCGTGGGGCGTCGACGCATTGGTGAAACTCCTTCCCGAAGCAGGCCTGCTCGATGGTGGTATTCCGGCGGAGACTTCCATTCATGTCTCGTCGCCAGTGCTGCTTTTCGCTCTCGGGGTAACGTTGGCGACAACTTTCCTTTTCGGGCTATGGCCCGCATGGCAGGCGTCGCGCACTGACGCAACTCTTGCGCTGCGCGTCGGTGATCGCTCCGGCGGCAGCGGTCGACAGCGCCTGCGCGCGGCCTTGATCGTGACGGAGGTGGCTCTCGCGGTCGTGCTGCTCGCGGGTGCGGGTTTGTTGCTGCGCAGCTTCGCGCAACTGGCGCGGACCGAGCCCGGGTTCACTACCGAACGCGTCCTGACGATGCGCTTGAATCTTCCGCCGAGCCGATATGACAAGCCGGGGGCGACCGTAAGTTTCGCCGAGCAACTCCTCACGAACGTCCGCGGCTTGCCCGGCGTGCGTTCGGTGGCGGCCGTTTCGCACCCGCCATTTTCATACACGGATCGCTGGCCGTTTGCGGTGGAAGGTCGCACCGCACCCGAGCAGCGCTTGAGCGCCGACAACCGCATCGTCAGCGCCAATTACTATGAGGTCATGGGCATCGCGTTGCGGCGCGGTCGCGCCTTCACGGAGCAGGATCGCGCCGGACAACCGGGCGTCATCATCATCAACGAAGCGATGGCGCGTCGCACGTGGGCTGATGACGATCCGATCGGCAAGCACATCACGGTCTACATCGCGGGCCGGGAGTTTCCGGTCACGGTCGTCGGCGTTGTCGCTGATTCCCGTCAGGTGAATCTCGAGCAACCGACCGCGCCCGAAATGAATTTCCCGCTCGCGCAGGCGGCGAATTTCTTGCGCCGGGTCAATCTGCTCGTGCGCACTGAGATCGAGCCGACCAGCCTCGTGCCGGCGGTGCGCGCGGAAGTCTGGCGGCTCGATGCGCAGCTCCCGCTCTACAACATCACGACCATGCGCGCGGCAGTGGACGACTCGCTGAGTGTCCGCCGTTTCGCGCTGTATGTGCTCGGGCTGTTTGCTTCGGTCGCGTTACTGCTCGCGCTCTCCGGCATCTACGGTGTGATCGGCCACGCGGTCGCTCAGCGCACGCGCGAAATTGGCATTCGCATGGCACTTGGCGCCGCGCGACAAGACGTGTTGCGACTAATCTTGGGCGAAGGCGGAAAGCTCGCCCTCGCGGGCGTCGCCATCGGACTCGGCGCCTCTTACCTCATCACGCAATTCCTGCGCTCGCTCCTCTACGGCATCACGCCGACCGATCCGCTCACCTTCACGGTCGTCGCCCTTCTCTTACTCGCCACCGCGCTGGTCGCGTGTTGGATTCCGGCCCGCCGCGCCTCACGCGTTGATCCGATGATTGCCCTCCGCGCCGAATGAAAGCTGCGCGCGATTTCCGGATCTGGGGAGCGCAGGCTGCCAGCCTGTTCCGCCCGGCAGCCTGCCGGGCGGTCTTGTGGCCCGCCGCGAATGGAGACGTTCCGGTTCTTCTGTGTCACGCAACCCAGAGCGTTTCCGGCAGGCTGCCGGAAACCGCAGGCCGGCAGCCTGCGCTCCCCGGAAGGGCAAGTTCGCGCTCGCGCCTTATTTTATGAACGATCTCCGCTTCGCCGTCCGCCAACTCCTGAAGTCGCCCGGCTTCACCGTGCTCACTGTCCTGACGCTTGCGCTCGGGATCGGGATGAACACGGCGATCTTCAGCTTACTCAACGAGCTCTTCCTGCGCGGTCTGCCGTTCCAGGAACCAAATCGCATCGTCGTGCTGGAAGCTGAAGCAAAAGAGCGCAACCTCGAGGAGTTGCCGATGTCCGTGCCGCGCTTCTGGCATTTTCGCGATGGGCAAACGGTGTTCACGCAACTCGCGGCTGATGCCGGCAATGGTTACATCATGACCGGCATGGGTGATCCCGTGCAGCTCGGCGGCGCAAATGTGACCGCCAACTATTTCGAACTGCTCGGCGTCAAACCAATCCGCGGCCGCTTGTTCCTGCCCGAGGAGGAAATGAACGCGGACGCCGCGCTCGTGACGCAGAACTTCTGGCGCAATCGCCTCGGCTCCGATCCGAACGTGATCGGGCGCAGCATCAACTTGAACGGTGTCGCGACGACGATCGTCGGCGTGCTGCCGAATGTGCCGATCGTCTGGTGGGGACCGAACACGGAAGTGTTCACCGTGAAGCCGTTCCAGCTCAGCGGTCTCCCGCGCGAGCGGCTCATGCGCGGTGTCAGCTTCATGCGCGTGATCGGGCGGATGAAACCCGGGCTGACGATCGAGCAGGTCCGCGCGGCGCTCCCGTCTTGGCAGCAGGGCTACAAAGAGAAGTTTCCTGAAAACGCTGACAACTCCTGGTCACCGACCGTGCTCAGCGCCGCGCAGGATGCGACCGGCGATCTTCGCCCCGCGTTCATGACCTTGCTTGCGGCCGTCGGCGCGGTCCTGCTCATCGCGTGCAGCAACGTTGCCAACCTGCTCCTCGTCCGCTTCTCCGGGCGACGCCGTGAGATCGCATTGCGCATGGCACTGGGTGCGTCGCGCAAGGGCGTCGTGCGTCTCTTCGTGCTCGAAAGCACACTCGTTAGTGTGATCGCCGGCGCGGTCGGTCTGCTCATGGCACTCTGGATTGTCTCGGTGATTCCGAAGATCGCCGGCGACAATCTGCCATTCCAAAACGGCATTTCGCTGAACACGCCGGTGTTGCTGTTCACGCTCGGTCTTTCACTCCTGACCGGTTTCGCGATGGGAGTTTATCCGGCGTGGCAAAGTTCGCGCGCTGACTTGGTCGATGGCTTGAAGGATGGCGGACGGGCGGTCAGCGGCAGCGTTGGTCAGCAGCGCTTCCGCCGCGGGCTGGTCGCAGTGCAGGTAGGCCTCTCCGTTGTCCTGCTCGCGGGCGCAGCGTTGCTCATCACGAGCTTCGTGCGCTTGAGCAGCCAGGAAGCCGGCTTCCGCTCCGATCGCATGTGGGTTGGCGGAGTAGGGTTGCCGGAAGCGGCTTATCCGGATAACGCCGCGCGCGCGCGTTTTGCGGAACGACTTCAACAGGAACTACAAAACACACCGGCACTGGAAGCTATCTCGCTGAGCGATGGCGTGCCGCTCGGCGGGAATAGCAGCAGCTCGCCGTATGCGCGCGTGGACGGAAATCCGCCGCCCGTCGCGCAACGCCCGCTTGGCCAGAATCACAGCATCTCGACCGGCCACATGAAGGCGTTCGGCATTCCGCTCATAGCGGGCCGCGACTTCACGGATCGCGATCGGCTCGATTCGTCGCCCGTCGTCATCATCAGCAAATCGGCCGCACAAAAGCTATTCCCCGGCGAAGACCCAATTGGGAAGCAAATGTATTTCGGCACCGACAACGGCGTCGGGTTAGTCACGGAGGTGGTCGGCGTCGTCGGTGATGTCCGTTCGCGCCGGCTCGACCGTGTAAACGATGTCGAGTTTTACCGTCCATGGCCGCAGCGCACTGCGCCTTTCCTCAGCGTGACAGTCCACAGCCCGCTCCAACCGGAAGCCGTTGCTGCGACCGTGCGCGCCGCGTTGAACAAACTTGATCCCGGTCTGCCGATCATCCAGCCGACGACGATGGCGGAGATCGTGAAGCAGTCGTTAGGCCAGCAACGTCTCACCACGACCCTGCTCGGCGCGTTTGCCGGCGTCGCTCTGCTTCTCGCGGCCGTTGGCATCTACGGCGCAGTCGCGTATACGGTGGAGCAACGCACGGGCGAGATCGGCGTGCGGATGGCGCTCGGGGCGCAGACGATGGACGTGCTACGCCTGGTCGTGCGGCAGGGAATGGTGCCAGTCTTCATTGGCCTTGCCTTGGGTCTCGGCGCAGCGCTGGCGCTCGGGCGCTTGCTCACGGCGCAGCTCTATCAGATCTCAGCCACCAATCCTGTGCTCTTAGCCGGCACGGCCACGATGCTCGCGCTAATCGCGTTGCTTGCGTGCCTCTTTCCCGCGCGTCGCGCCAGTCTCGTTAACCCGATCCAGGCACTCCGCACGGAATAAATTCCGCGACTACTGGCACAATCACCAATGATCCAGGACTTCAAATTCGCACTGCGGCAGCTCGTCAAAGCGCCCGGCTTCACGATTGCCGCCGTCACCGTGCTTGCGCTCGGCATCGGCGCGAACACTGCGGTCTTCAGCCTCGTGCACACGATGCTCTTCGCGTCGCCCGGCTATGCGCAGCCGGCAGAAGTGTTGCAGATCTATTCGCAGGACAAGAAGGACCCGAAGAATTTCCGCGGCTTCTCCTATCCGACCTACCTCGATATCCGACAGCAGAACACCGCCTTCGAAGACGTGATGGGTTACCACCTGTCGATGGTCGGCGTAGGGGAGAAAGGGACGCCGCGCCGCGCCATGGCCGGCATCGTCAGTGCGAATTACTTCTCCGTGCTCGGTGTCGCACCAGCGTTAGGTCGCGCTTTTCTGTCGGAAGAGGAGACGCCGCGCCGCGGCACGCGTGTCGCGGTCGTGAGTGATGGCTTTTGGAAAAAGCGGGGCCGCAATGCTGCGATCCTTGGCTCGGAGGTGATCCTGAATGGCCGGCCCTTCACGATCGTAGGCGTGATGCCGAAAGGCTTCACCGGCACGATGCACATGTTCGGCTCGGAAGTGTGGGTGCCATTCGGCGTCCGGGAGGAAGTGATGGACGAATTCGCGCGGGACGGCGGCACAACGTTTGGAGAGCGCGCCGGCAAAGAGCTAATGCTGGTCGGTCGACTGAAGTCAGGTGTCACGGCCGAGGCCGCGCAGCCCGTGCTGAAAGGCATCGCTGCGAATTTGGAGGGAGCGTATCCGGTCGAGCAGAAGGATCAAACTTTCCTCGCCGCGCCCCTGCGGCGTTTCGGCACGAGCACGAGTCCCTCTGGCGAGAAAGCAGTCTCGATGCTCGGCGGGCTGCTGCTCGGCATGTCTGGAATCGTGCTTCTGGTCGCGTGCCTGAATCTTGCGAACATGCTGCTCGCTCGCGGCACGGCGCGGCGGAAGGAAATCGCCATTCGCCTCGCCCTTGGGGCGGCGCGCGGCCGGATCATTCGTCAACTGCTCACGGAAGGTTTTGTTCTTGCCGTCGTAGGCGGTGCGTTCGGGATCGTCCTCGCGCTTTGGTCTTCCGATCTGCTGATGGGATCGCTCGGACGGATGTTGCCCATCGACATCATCTATATAGGCGGGCCGAATCTGTCGCTGATCGCTGCGACACTTGCGTTCTGTTTCGTCGGGACGCTCTGCTTTGCGCTCGGACCGGCTCTCAAACTCTCGCGCGTGACGCTCGTTGATGACCTGAAGGAACAAGCGGGCGAAGACGTGGTCGCGCGCCGCTGGAAGTTCATGCCGCGCAATCCGCTTGTCGTCGTGCAGTTCGCGTTCTCGCTTGCGCTCGTTACGGCGGCGGCGCTGTTTGTGCGCGGAGCAGGCAAGGCGGCGGACGTCGACACCGGTTTGCAGACGGATCGGACTTTCCTGGTCGAGCTCGATGCGAGTCTCGGCGGCTACGATCGGGCGCGGTCGCAGGAGGTTTACCGGGCGGTGGGCGAGAAGTTGTCGTCGCTGCCGGGCGTCGAGGCCTCCAGCATTTCGGGCACGGTTCCGTTCGGGATGCTCTCGTTAAGCAAACGCGTGCTGCGCGCCGGCTTGCAACCAGCAGCGGACGCCAAGCCAGCGACTGCAGCGGACGGCCTCGCCTTTCGCGCGAGTTGGCGCAGCGTGGGCGCTGATTATTTCAAGACAACGCATCTGCCGTTGTTGCGCGGACGCGCTTTCACGGCAGCCGAGGCGCTTTCCGGCGGCCCCGCGGTCGCAATCATCGATGAGATCCTGGCGAAGAAGCTTTGGCCGGACGGCGATGCGCTCGGGCAGCGTGTGCAAGTCTACCGCGAGAGCACGGAGCCGACGACGGTGGAAAGTCCGGGAGACATCGAACCCGGAGAGAGCATCCAGATCATTGGGATCGCGGCGCACACGCGTGAGGCTTTCTTCGGACAGGAACCGGAGAGCGCGATCTATGTTCCGTTCGCGCGGGCTTTCCAGAGCAACAGCTACTTCTTCGTGAAGTTCGCCTCGCTGCCCGCGGGCAGTGAAGCCAACGCGGCCGATCTCCTTCGCCGCACCGTCAGCTCTGTCGACGCGAGCCTGCCGGTGCTTTCGATCAAGACCTTCGACCAACATCTGAACGGAAACCTGCAGCTCTGGCTGATCAAAGCCGCGGCCGCGCTCTTTTCTGTGTTCGGCGCGCTCGCGCTCGGGCTGTCCGTTGTCGGTTTGTACGGCGTCAAAGCCTACTCCGTCGCGCGACGCACGCGCGAGATCGGCATCAGGATGGCGCTCGGTGCACAGCGCTCTGCCGTGCAGCGAATGATCCTTCGCGAAGGCTCATCAATGCTCGCGACCGGACTCGTTCTCGGACTCCTGCTCGCGTTCGCGGTCGGCAAGCTCGTCAGCAGCATCCTTTATGAAGTGAGCGCGCTCGATCCGGTCGCGTTCACCGTTGCGCCAGTCGTTCTCGGGATCGCCGGGTTGCTTGCGACCTGGCTGCCGGCGCGACGCGCCACCCGCATCAGCCCGATGGCTGCGCTTCGCACTGAATAACGCGCGCAACGTTCAACCACATCCCTCTCCATGCTCTCTGACCTTCGTTACGGACTCCGCCAACTTGCAAAGAATCCCGGCTTTACTCTTGTCGCGGTCCTGACCCTCGCGCTCGGGATCGGCGCCAACACCGCGATCTTCAGCGTCGTCAACGCGCTGCTGCTCAAGCCGCTGCCGTTCCCGAATTCGCAGCAACTCGTCGCACTCGGCTCGACCAACACTCGCGAGAAATCCAACACGGACGACCTCAACTCGATGTCGTATCCGGACTTTTTCGATTATCGCGACCAGAACCGGAGTCTCGAGTTCGCTGCGGCCTACCGCGACCAGTCGTTTGCCATCACGAGCCCGGGCGGCGCGACAAGCGTCCGCGGTGTGAAATCGACCGCGGAATTCTTCGACGTCCTCGGCATCAAGCCGATCATCGGCCGCAGCTTCACGCGTGCGGATGAACAAGCGGGCGGCGGACGGGGCGGACTCAAAGTCATCCTCAGCCACGACGCGTGGAAGAAGCGCTTCGGCGGCGACGACAACGTGCTCGGCCGTCCAATCGAACTGGATCGCCGGCAATACACGATCATCGGAGTCCTGCCGGCCGGCTTCCAATTCCCGATCCAGTCGGATCCCCTCGAGTTTTACGTCACGACGGCGCTAGACGCGACGACTTCGGACGGCTCGAAGCCGCAGACCGAGCAGCGGGGCAGTCATTCGATCCGGGGGATCGCGCGGCTGAAGCCCGGCGTGACGCTCGCGCAGGCGCAGTCGGATCTTTCGACGATCGCCGGGAA
>JACDHZ010000256.1 GCA_013820755.1 Chthoniobacterales bacterium | reverse complement strand
CTCGGGCTCGACCATGTCGATCGGAGTTGCTGGGGCTTCGGCAACAGTGAGTCCCGCCTCGGATGGCATCGCGAATTTTACGGTGCGCGGCGCGTCCAGCGAAGAGACAATGGCCGTCTGAAGCGCGTTCATGTGGTTACTCTCGATCCAGAACTGATAGATGTTGTTCGGCACCAGAAATGTCAGCGACTCGTCGGTCGCTTCGATCAGCCGAACACCGGAAAACCAGCGCTTGTAAGTATCGGGACTGACCTGAGGTTTGAGGGCGCTCGATACTTTCTGCCATAGCTGAGCGCACTTGTCTTCCATGCCGAGTTGTTAACAGCGTTAAACAACCGTCGTCACAACGTGCGAATCGCGAAGCGCGGCTGAAATCGAAGGCAAAAAGAGCGACAACAAAAGTGTCGACCGCAGTCGGACGCGAGACGAACAACAGCGCGACAATGCAAAATACGAGGGAGAAATGGCTGAGATCGTGGCGAATGCGTTTAGTTGCGGTCGCGTTGCCCAGTGAACTTTACTGGGACCGATCTGCCGCGGGAGCCTTATACTCATTCTAGATCCTTTAATCGCTGCCAAGCTGTTCACACGTTATTCACACCCACTCTGATCCCTCCCTGCCAGCGGCTTCAGATTAGAAACGGCGCAAATCTCCGACAAGAAAAAACAGGAAGTTTATTTTCCTCCGCATTCCAAAAAAATCTTGACGGGAGAATTGAACCGCGCGCCCGGGCGTGACGTCTAATTTGACCTGCCCGCGCGGCAGGTTGACCAGTCCGCGGCTGGCGCGCAACTTCGATGTCGTTCAGTCGCGCGAACTGACCGGCGCTGTTGAAATGCATTCGAATCCCGCACACCGACGTCTGTTTTCAAGGTGCAAGAGTTTCGGGACCGTGCTCGCGTTTGCGATGTTGCTGTTGGCGCGACGCGCCAATGCACTGGATGACATTCCGCCGCCGTTCGGCTTCCGCTGGAACGACTCGTCGGGCAAAGTCGAGCAGGTGCTCGTCGCTGCGAAGGCAAAGATCGTCAGTCGTGAAGAGGACGAGAAACGTCAGACCTGGACGGTTGAAGGCTTGGTGCAGCCGGGGCTGAAGCGCACACTGTTCAAGTTCAAGGAGGGCTTCCTCACTGAAGTGGAATTGCAGTACGAGTACGACAAGTGGACCATCGAGAATTACAACGACCGGATGGGTGAAATCCGCCGCTACTTCGATGCCAAATTTGGCACGGGAAAACTGGTCTCGCGCACGCGTGATACTGATTCCGACGTGATACAGACTCTCGTCGGATACCAGTGGATCGTCGGTGGTACAATGCTGGAGCTATTCTACTTCTCCGCGCAGCGCGAAGCTCTGGTCTACCGAACGATCACCGTCTCATATCAAGCGATGTAGCGAGTCTGCTCGGTGCTAGTCAGCCCCAAGCGGAGTCACTCACCGCGTTGGGTTTCCTTTTGCAGCCGTTTCAACCTGCTGGAAAGGCTTGCCTTCGTCGCCGAGCTCATCCGGTCGATGAAAAGAATTCCATTAAGATGATCCACCTCGTGCTGGAGAGCGCGCGCGAGCAGACCCGTGGCTTCTAAGTTGACTGTGTCGCCCTCCAGTGTTTCCGCGATCGCGCCGACTGAAACCGCACGATCAATGTCAGCGGTGATCTCCGGAAAACTGAGACAACCTTCAAGTCCCTGCTCTGTTTCTCGACCGAGCGTAAGTTTCGGATTTAACAATACCAAAGGCATCACCGTTTCGATTTGCACATCCTCGCCGTTTAGTTTCAACGTGCTCGGGCGATCTTCCACGTTAGCCACATCGAGCACTGTCAGCTGCAACGCCTCACCGACTTGGTGTGCGGCGAGACCCACACCATTCGCGCCATGCATTGTCTCCAGCATGTCGGAAACGAGCGACCGAATTCCCTCGTCTACTTCCAGTATGCGTTTGCCTTTTGAACGCAGAACAGAATCGCCATATTTGACGATCTCCCGCTTCATTTCTCGCCGCGGGTAAATGCCGGTAAGTTCTTCACGCCCGCCAGCTTTAACGCGTCCATGACCTTGATGATCGTGCCGAACGAGGCCTTTTTGTCGGCCTGGAGAGCGAGTGTTGATTTCCGACCGGCCGGCAAATCAATCACCGCCTTTTGCAGCTCGTCAACAGCTACCGGGCGTCCGTCGAGTAGCACGTCGTCAGTTGCGCTAACACTCACGATAGCGTGCTCCGTTTCGGCGGGAGCGTTCGTCGCGGTCTGCGATTCCGGCAAATTGATCTGCACCTCTGGCTGATCCTTCTTGAATGTCGTTGAGACGACAAAGAAGATCAGCAGAATCGTCAGAATATCGACCAGGGACACGATGATGATGGACGGTGCGCGCCGCTTGCGGACTGCGATCTTCATGTACGCGGAGCCACCCTTTCGCTCAAACTAGCGGCGGACGCGCGGGTATGGTCGAGCGCGGGCTGGCGGGCGGTGCACCTTCTTCGCGATTCACACGGCCGAAGTAGCACTTGCCGATTAGCTCCACGACGAGCGTCTCCATCTCGACGGAAAAGACCTCCACCTTCTTCGAGAAGTAACTGAAGGCGATCAGCGTTGGCACAGCGATTGACAGGCCAAAGACCGTCGCATTCAACGCCTCTGCGATTCCACGCGCGATCTGCTGTGTGTTCGACGCGCCGGAGCTAAGACCCAATGCAGAAAACACGTGTACCAATCCGGAGACAGCGCCGATCAATCCAAGCAGCGGAGCGATTCCGGTGATGATCTCCAGCACGATCAAACCTCGCTCGAGCACGATCAATTCGTGCCGGGCTTTGGTTTCGATGACGTCTACAGTTTCGCTGCGGGGTCCACGAAGATTTTGCAACGCCGAGCGCACGATTCGCGCCAGTGCGGACTCGTCCTGCTGCACGATTCGGGCAAGTCGCTCGACGCTACCGCCCGGCACCAGTCGCTCGATTTCGCTTTCTACGACTAGCGGCAACACATTCTTGCGTCGCAACGCCAGGCTGCGCAGGATGATCGTCGTGACCGCAACAATGGAGCAGCCAAGCAGCGGCCACATGAAGAACCCGCCGCTCGTGAAAAATTTCACGATCGTGTGTGCGGAGTCAGGCAGTTGAGCCACTATCGAAAGAGCCATCGATTCAAAAGTAAGTGAAAGAGATCTCCACCGGCATTCGGCCATCGGGCAAAGTGGCGATCAGGTCCGGCGGGATGGGAGGAATCTGCGCTTCCTGAAATGATTGCAAGCAGATGTTTGCGAATGCCTCGTTCGAGCTGTTTGACGCGATCCGCAGATTCTGGATGTGGCCCTTTGCGTCGACCTCTGCGACCAGCCGCGCGGTGCCGAGACTCGCGAGATCGCTTTTCGCCTTCACGAAGTAATACCAACGCGCCCCGATCGCGTCGGAGAT
>JACDHZ010000104.1 GCA_013820755.1 Chthoniobacterales bacterium | reverse complement strand
ACACATACGCAAACCGAGTCGACGCTTTCACTGCATCGGAACGATGCCGAATTGCGCGGTCGTTCGCCCCCAAGAGGCGTTGATCTCACCGATCCTCCGAATTTGAGGAAGCGATCCGAACTCGGCCGGGAAACAAAAACGCCGGGAACACATGCAGTGTTCCCGGCGTTTAATGTTTAAGCTTTTTCTCTCAGTTAGAACGCGAAGTTCAAACCGGTGCGGAACTGCAAGAAGTCGTTAAAACCACCTTCGAGATGATTGAAGCTGACGTCGTTGGTCAGGCCGAAGCGAGGAGTGAAGCGAACTTCAAAACCAACACCGTATTGAGCCATCAGGCGAGCATCATCGCTGTCGCCCGTGTCGAAGAAATCCTCGCCTTCGTCGTCACCCGGCTCGACATCACCGCGGCCAACGCCACGGCCAAAGCTGCCGCCGTTGAAGATCGCGCCGCCGCCAAGCCACACATAAGGTGAAAAGCGGGAGCATGGGATTGGATAACGGAAGGTGAACGTGCCGAGAACGCCGCCAACGAAGCCGTCGCTGTCAGCGCGTAAGCCGTTTTCGTTGTTCCCGTGGCTGTTATCGGTGCTCAGTCCGAATCCCTGAATACCGAGACCGAAGTAACGACGGAAGAAATACTTCGCGTCGATCGCCCCACCCCAAGAATGATCGTCACCGAGGTAGGTGTCTTCGTCGTGCTTGTTGACGGTCGCCGCATACACTCCGGAAATCGTCAGATTCCACTCATTATCCGCGTACCACGTTGGGCACGGTGCTACTTGTTCAACTGCCTGCTTCATTTCCTTGCCTGAGTAGCGCTCGGGACCGGCATAAGCTGCCGAGACCGAGGCAGTCACTGCGCACAAGGTTAAGGTTAGTTTCTTCATTTGTTTGCTCCTGTTGTTTGGTTAAGTCCGGCTTTTCAATCACTCGTGCACCGGTGGCACGCGATCTGGCTACATTGCTGTACACCTCTCGATGGCGCCGATTGTGGCACAAAAAACTCGGTTGGCGAGAGGAATTTTAAGAAAATCTCTACGTTTAATCCCTATCAATGTTGCCGCGCGCTCGTTACGGCTTGAGCTCGGCCCCGGAGTTTGCGTCGGTGACCATGAATTTTTCGTGGTGATAGCTCGCATCTGCGCGGAACAGCAACCGGCCTGCATACCGGCGCTCCAGCTCTACCAAAAGATCCTCATCTTCCTCCTTGAGCCGCTTTAATACGTCCGGATTGAGGATTACGCGGATGTCGTGCACGCTGTCCTGATATTTGCGCATTACGGTGTTCAGCATTCGGTGGAGTTCCACGCTGGTCGTCATTGAAGTCTTCACAACCCCGCGACCCTCGCAGTACGGGCAGTTCTCGTAGATCGAGTCGCTGAGGCTTTCCTGCGCACGCTGCCGCGTCATCTCCATGAGCCCAAGCTGAGACAGCGGGAGAACGTGCGTCTTGGCCTTGTCTCGCCGCAGGCGTTCCTTCATGAGGCTGTAGACGGCCTGCTGGTCCTTGCGGCCCTTCATATCGATGAAGTCGCCAATGATCAGGCCGCCAATATTGCGCAGCCGCAGCTGTCTCGCGATCTCGTCTGCAGCTTCCAGGTTCGTTTGCAGGATGGTTTTCTCCACGTCGCGGCCGCCTTTGTTGCGGCCGGTATTCACGTCGATCGCCACCAAGGCTTCCGTCTCATCGATAACGATGTAGCCGCCGCACTTCAGCCAAACCTGCCGGTGGAAGGCATCGTCGATTTGCTTCTGAATTCCGAAAGTCTCGAAGATCGGTGCAGCGCCGTCATAGAATTGGATCCGGTTACGGGCGCGACGCGATATTTGCCCGACCATTTCGTTCATCCGCTCGATCGCCGCCCGATCATCGCAGATGACTTCATCGATCTCGTCGGTCAGGAAATCACGGACGGTACGGTCGACAAGATCGGGCTCCTCAAACACACGCGCGGGTGCCGGTTCATCCTTGATCGCCTGCTCTACGCGCGCCCACTGGTCCAGCAACACACGGAGGTCCCTCACGAAATATCTCGCGCGCTGCCCTTCGCCAACAGTTCGGATGATGACGCCAACACCTTCGGGAATGTCCAGTTCGCGGAGGATTTTCCGGAGCCGATCGCGCTCCTTCGGATCTTCGATCTTGCGCGAGATGCCGCTGCGCTCGCTGTATGGCATCAACACCAGGTATCGGCCAGCAAAGCTGAGGTTTGTGGTTACGCGCGGGCCTTTTGTGCCGATTGGACCCTTCGTTACCTGCACGATCACTTCAGATCCGACGGGATAAATCGTCGGGATGTCGTTGGCCGTGATCCGCTTTTTCTTCTGCCTTCCGCCCTTCTCCGGCCGGTCGATTTCTTCAATCCCGCTGTCGAGCGCCGCCGGAATCGCGTCCCAGAAATGTAGAAAGGCGTTCTTCTCGAAGCCGATGTCCACAAACATCGCCTTCAGCCCCTGCTCGATGTTTTTGACCTTACCTTTATAAATGCTCCCGACGATGTTCCGAGAGGTATTCCGCTCGACGCTATATTCTTCCAGCCGGCCGTTCTCGAGTAACGCGACCCGCCGCTCGAGCTTCTCCACACTGATCACCAATTTGTTGCCCGTCTTGCGCGAGCTGAGACCTAAAATCCGTTTCACTTTGTCTATCATAATTCGAAAAGTTTTGTGAGATCATGGGCGAGAGCGGATGTCGGGCGTTCATGCGCGCTGAAGCGTGATCAAAGGTTATCTGCGAGGCGGTGGCGACGGGCGCCGCGCGGGCTGGGGCGCAGGTTGTGCGGGCCGCGGTCCGAAAAGGCGTCGGAAGAAATTCGGTTTAGAAACCGGCTGCGCTGGTGTTACTGGCAACGCACGGGCCACCGGGGGTTTTCTCGCGATCTTGCCTCGGGCATCAGCCTCGGGCTCCACATCCGGTTCAGCCCCAGCAGCCGCCATCTGAGTATTCGCATTTTCTGACTGGCCCAGGTTCTCTTCGTCGCCGCTGCCGGGAACGTTTGGTCCTACGCCTTTGAAATCGATTGCTTCGATCATCTGAAACGGATTCGGACGGTGAGCTGGTGCGAGCCAGGCCACCTGCGCATCGTACCGGCCTTCATCCATCGCGATCGCCCGCTCAAGGATTCGCGTCGCAATTGGCGCCGCGACAGAGCCCCCGTGGGCGCCGCCTTGGACCATTACCGCAATCGCGTACTTCGGGCTGTCGTACGGCGCGAAACAGGCAAACCACGCGATCGTGTCCTTCTTGCCGTCAGTCATAGCCTGCGCAGTTCCAGTTTTGCCGGCTACCTGCACGTCTGGCAGCCGAGCCTTGCCGCCGGTCCCACCATCTTCATTCACGACTTTCCATAGCCCGCGCCGCGCCAGCTCGATTTGCTCCGGTTTGAAATCGGTCCGCAGATCGCCGTGGACGCGCGGGGTTTGTGAGATCACCGGCTCACCTTTGTCGTTCAGGATCGGCTTGCCATCAGCGGCGACTACGTCTTTGACGAGCCGGGGATAATAGGAAACGCCGCCGTTGGCGACGGTGGCGTACACCATCGCGAGCTGCATCGGACTTACGAGGTCGTAGCCCTGTCCGATTGAGACGTTGGCGGTGTATGCAGAAGACCACTTCTCACGCGGATAATTGATCCGCATCCAATCTGGCCCGGGTAATACACCGGGCTGTTCACCGGTGACTTCAATGCCGGAAGCCTTGCCGAGACCCAGCGTCTCACCCGTGTCATCAATCGCATTGATTCCTGCAGCGTTGCCAAACTGATAGAAGAACGAGTTGCACGAAACCTTGATTGCATCGGCGAGGCCGAGGGTGCCGTGACTGCCGCCCTTCTCTGAAATCCAGCAGTGAAAGTAATGGTCGCCGTAGCTCACTCCGCCAGAGCAATTGAACCGCTGGCTTGCAAGGCCTTTACGCAGCCCGGCGAGGGAAGTCACAAGCTTAAAAGTAGACCCCGGCGGAAAAGCGCTAACGGCGCGGTTAATTAGCGGATTGGCTTCGTCCTTTCTGAGCAATTCCCAGTCTTTCGCCTTGATGCTGGGAATGAAAGCGTTCGGATCGAACGACGGCACGGAGGCCATGGCGAGGATGTTGCCGTTGTTCGGATCAACCACCACCGCCGCCGCACGGCCCGCGGCACGCAAGGCCTCTTCCGTGATCGCCTGGATCCGCGCGTCGAGAGTCAGGATCACGTTAGCGCCGGCCTGCGGCGGATCTTCACGCAGCATCCCATCGATCTGCCCTTTTGCATTCCGTCGCAAATAGCGGACGCCTGGTTTCCCGCGCAGGTAATCGTCCATGGCCTTTTCCAGATTAGATTTCCCTTCCTGGTCGCCCTGGTAAAACGTGAATTTTCGCGCCTCGGCTTTGTTCGTGTCATCCGGCGCTCCGACGTATCCGAGCAGATGCGCAGCGAGAGCGCCATAGACATAGGAGCGCACCGGCTTGATGGCTATGTCGACGCCGGGCAATCCGACATCGTGTTCCGAGAACTTCGCCATTGTCTCGAAATCGATGTCTTTGATGTATGAAAACGGCACCTCAGTGTTGGTGCGGTAGTGCTTCTGCAAGCGGTTCGCGTTGTAATCGCGCGCAAGATTCAGGTCGTCGAGCCGCGGCACCACACCGTCATTAACGATCTTCACGATGTCGGCTTCCTTCAGATCCTTTGGCATGCCGTTGATCGTCGCGCGATACTCGGTTAGCGGAGGAGCGCCGACGCGCTGTTTGTAGCCCTTGACCATCTCCGGCAGGTAGAAGTCCACCTCGTAACTGGCGCGGTTTTGCACCAGCGTTACTCCGTTGCGATCCTTGATCTCACCGCGCACCGACGGGATCCTCACCGTCAATTCCGAGCTGCCGCGGATCTTCGCGGTCCAATCCGCGCCGCGTGCCACCTGCACCCACCAGAGACGCATTGTCAGGGCACCCATGCCGAGCAGCATAAAGAACGCGAGCACCTGGATGCGAAATAACGGTCTTCTGCGTTGGTTCATTTCAGTAGCTTTCTCGCGCTGGCAAAAACGGGTTACTCGTAGCGTCGCTGATTGTGTGCAAAACCCAGAACATCAGCGGCGCCATGATCATCGCGATCACTCCCGGGCCCCCGATCTGCCACCATGCCTCAGGGGTGAACAGGATCGATCCGCGGCGAAACGTAATCATCAGGTATTGCGCAAGCAGAATAAGTGAGGTGCAGACACCGCTCATGATGCAATGGATCTCCCAACGCCCTCGAATGAACAAAGGCCTCAGGCCGTGCATAATCGACGCCAGCACCGCGTAAACGAGTATTGACCATCCGAGGGCAATTTCAACCTGCGCGCCGATCACCTGCATCGTGAGCACGTCCAGCAGCAAGCCGGCAAAGGTGGCGAGCGCAAGCATCAACGGGAAGGGCAACGCCATCGCGCCATAGAAGACAATCACCGGCACGATGTAGACGTGCGCGTTGTACATCCACTCCAGCGGCGGGATGAACAGCTCGATGATCTGCCCGAGGAACACCAGTACCAGCAGGATAACAAAGAAGATCATTTACGTCCCGTCACTACGAAGACATCCTCGAGCTTCGCGACATCAACGGCCGGCGTCAGCCGTGCCTGACCGTCCAGTTCACGCACGCGATACTCTCTCACACTGCCAATGAGCAGACCGGGCGGGAAAACACCGCCGACGCCCGACGTGTAAGCCTTCTGCCCTGGCTGAAGATTCGCCTGCTTTGAAAGAAAATTCAGGTTTAACATCGGTGCCAGCGCGCCCGCGACGCGTTCGCCCGATACAATTCCCTGTTCACGCGACCCCTCCACGTTCGCAGCGACGCGGCAGTTCTCGTCCGTCACGAGCAGCACCACGGAGATGCTGCCGCTGACCGTTGTCGTTTTGCCGACCAGGCCCTCCTCCGTCACAACCGCCATGTCGCCGCTGATGCCATCCTGCTTACCGCGATTGATCGTAACGGTGCGCCACCAGGTCGACGCATCTCGCGTCACGACCTCGGCGGGAACCAGCTTGAAAATCGAGCGTTCGCGGTAACTGAGGGCCGCCCGCAGCCGATTCACCTCATGTTCGACATCGCGCAATGCCTGGTTCGTCGCGCGAAGCGAGCGATTCTCTACTCGGAGCACCTGATTTTCGCGCTCAAGTTCCTCGAGCGACTTCAAACCGGCGCGAATAGATGTGATCTGTTTCTCAAGTCCCGAACCGGTGGTCAAAAAGGGGGAAACGAGCTGATAGAATCCAGCCTGCAGTTTCCGCGTGCTATCCGGCCCGAAACTCAGCAGGTATCCCAGAACCGCAACGAAAATCAGCAGCGCGACGACGCTCGAACGGCTCATGTAGCGTGTCGGAGCTTGACGCAGTAATCTCCACCTTCAGATCCGCCGCAGCCCCGCCAGCGCTTGAACCGGATATCAGAGATCGCCAATCTAAATTCCCTACCGCCACTGGCGATCGGATGAGGCGACCTGACGCAGGAATTTGATTTCATTAAGGCATTTGCCAGTTCCCTCCGCCACGGCGCTCAGTGGATCTTCCGCAACATGGACAGGTAAGCCCGTCTCTTCGCTCAAAAGCTTGTCGAAACCCCGCAACAACGCACCGCCACCGGCGAGCACCAGCCCGCGATCGACCAGATCGGCCGAGAGCTCCGGTGGGCAACGCTCCAGCGTGATCCGAACGGAATCCACGATGGTCGAGATGGGCTCCAGTAGAGCTTCGCGCACTTCCTGCGAAGTAATCGTTAGTGTCTTCGGAAGACCTGCGACGAGATCGCGGCCCTTCACCTCCACGCTGGTCTCCTTTTCGCTCGGGTACGCGGAGCCAACCTTGATCTTGATTTCTTCCGCGGTGCGTTCGCCGATCATCAGATTGTAGGCGCGCTTCATGTATTGCACGATCGCTTCGTCCAACTCGTCACCTGCGACGCGCACACTTCGGCTGAAGACGATGCCGGACAGCGAGATCAGAGCGACCTCCGTCGTGCCGCCACCGATGTCGATGATCATGTTGCCGGCAGGATCTTGAACCGGCAGACCGACACCGATCGCCGCGGCCATGGGCTCCTCGATCAGATAAACCTCCCGCGCACCAGCGTGCGTGGCGGATTCACGCACGGCACGCTTCTCCACTTCCGTGATGCCCGAAGGCACCGCGATCACAACGCGCGGGCGCGCGCGGACACGCCGATTGTGCACCTTGGTGATGAAGTGGCGCAACATCGCCTCCGTCACCTCGAAGTCGGCGATAACCCCATCCTTCAACGGCCGCACCGCCACTATATTCGAGGGCGTGCGCCCGAGCATGCGCTTCGCTTCATCGCCCACGGCAAGGACCTTGTTTGTACCCGCCTGCACTGCCACAACCGACGGCTCGCGAAGCACAATCCCCTGATCTTTGACATACACCAGGGTGTTGGCTGTGCCGAGATCGATGCCGATGTCGCTGGATAACCAGCCGAAGAGTCCGTTGAGCATGAATTAGCTTTTGATGGGTCGCTTCTGAGCGCGTTCCAGTCCGTCCGTCCGTGCTCTGGCAGGATGAGCAGCACGTTGCGTGCTGCGCGCGCAATCCCGGCCGACTGAAAACGCAGAGTATCTAGGAACGGACGCCCGGTGCGTCAAGGGAAAGCTGCCGGCCCGCGCCCGGAACGTCTAACCTCCAACTCCAACGTTCAACGAAGAACTCTCGCGTTTGCCTGTTGGCAATTGAAGCGTTGGACGTCGGGCGTTGGACGTTGAACGTTGCTGAAATGCCGTTTCCCCTGGTCGCGCCTTCCCTGCTGGCAGCCGACTTCTCCCACCTGGCAGATGAGATCCGCCGCGTCGAATCAGCCGGCGTCGATTGGCTTCACCTCGACATAATGGACGGCCATTTTGTCGACAACATCTCCTTCGGCCCTGCGCTCGTCGCCGCCGTGCGCAAACAGACGCAGCTCCCGCTCGACGTGCACCTCATGATCGAACATCCCGATCATTACCTGCCGCGCTTCCTCGAAGCCGGCGCGAACGCGATCACTGTTCACATTGAACAGGAGGCCAAGCACGACGTAGCCAGCACACTTCGCGCGATTAATGCCGCAAACTGCCGCGCAGGCCTGTCGTTGAATCCCTCAACACCGTTCGAGGCCGTCGAGCCGTTCCTATCCGAACTCGACCTGCTCCTGATTATGACCGTACACCCGGGCTTTGGCGGCCAATCATTCCGGCCCGAGATGATGGGAAAGGTTCGTCGTGCTCGCGACTGGCGGAACGCCCGAAATGCCTCGCTCGACATCGAAGTCGACGGCGGGATCAACGCAGACACCGCACAAATTGCCCTCGAGAATGGAGCGAACATACTAGTCGCCGGGACGTCGATCTTCCGTGCAACTGACTACCGTCATGCCGTCAGCCGCTTACGTGGCTTCTAACGCCGGGTCTGATCTAAATCATACACCTCGACGAGACTCACGCCCGTCGTTTGCTTCGCGCCACGAACGATTGCCGTGTCGTTCCCAGCCGGTAACGCAGCGAGAATCGCACATTCGCGATCGTCTGCGGGCGCGATGCCAGTGGCTTCAATCTGTGTGCGTTGCGTGTCGCCCCAGCTATCGTTAGAAGCGACCCTCGGTCCGTTTTTCATGCAGCTCGAGTTGCGGATCGTCGAGCGTTCCGTTGATGCCCTTCGATTGCAGTGATGGGCCGAGCGCACGGACGAGGACTTTCGTCGCTCCTCGCCGACGATGAGTCCGCCGATCATCACGTTGTCGCCAACGTCCACAAAGCCGCGCGTGCTGATGTTTGCCAGCTTCGAGTCAGCGGCTTCGTCCAGATCGTACACCTCTACCAGCCCTATGCCTGGCGAATCAGTTTTGCCGCTGAGCACTGCCGTATAAGTGCCCGGCTGAAGCGTCTGTACCAGCGCCGATTCTAATGCGCTGGCCTCGATCTCCGCTTCGCTGTCCAAGCGTACGCTTGTCTGGCGGTCTCGTTTAGACTTTCGAAAACATTCGAAATAAGGAGAGATCATAGTCCGGGGCGACTCGGCGGCCGTTATGGCAACAGCAAGGAGCGGATTAGTTCGTACATGTTGCTCCGTGCCAAGGTTTTCTTTAAGGCGCTTAAGAATTCGACTGGCGATGCCGAATATCTCATGGCATTTACGCGCACGGCTTTGCAGGTCAGCTACAGCGAAATCGCTGACGCGAGCAGGAGTGCTCTCCTGCCAGTCTCCGCCGCGATCGTAAGCTCCGACGACTTACCCTGTCGCGAGAGCCTCGTCAGCACCGCTATCTAACCGCTATCTCGCCGGCAGTATTGGACAATTCGCCGGCGGCCGTCGCCGGCGCGCTCTCCTGAGTGGTCTCCGCCATCACTTCATCGGTCTGCGTGACGCGAACAACCTCCTCTATCGTAGTGATTCCTTGCGCTACACGCCGCCAGCCGTCCTGACGTAACGTGACCATCCCATCCTGAATCGCCTGTTGTTTGAGTTCCGAGCCGCTTGCCTTTTGAATGATCAAGCGGCGCAATCCCTCCGTTACAATGCAAATCTCATAGATCGCCGTCCGGCCGCGATAACCCGTGTGACGGCAACTTTCGCACCCTACGCCGCGATAAAATTTGAAATCACCGTCAATGGGTCCGTCAATCTGCTGCAAGTAATCGACGGGATAACCAGCCA
>JACDHZ010000255.1 GCA_013820755.1 Chthoniobacterales bacterium | reverse complement strand
AAAGAGTAGCGCTTATGAGCACGATCACTCTCGACGCACCGCCACCAATCGAAACGCAGGTCGGGAAAGTGGATCATTTCAGCAGTATCGCGGAGCGCGAGCGAAAGGCGGCGCTCCTTCCCGATGAGCGGACTCTGCCGCTCGGGCCCATCAAGGTGGTGCATGCCTTTTGGCTGGCGGGAATGAGCTGCGATGGTTGCTCCATTGCCGCAGTCGGGGCGACGGCTCCTTCTGTGGAAGATCTGATCGCGGGCACGATTCCCGGCGTGCCGCGGGTCGTGTTGCATCACCCGGTTTTGTCGGTGGAATGCGGCGACGAGTTCATGAAGAACTACAAGATGGCGGAGAAGGAGGAGTTGGGAGCGCCTTATGTCGTCATCTACGAGGGCTCGATCGCGGATGAGAGAATCGCGGCTGCCACGGGTGGTTATTTTTCGGCGATGGGAACGGAAAAGATGGCGGACGGATCGGTGCGGCCAGTTCCTTCATCGGAGTGGTTGAAGCGTCTCGCGCCGGGCGCGGCCGCCGTCATCGCAGTCGGGACCTGCGCGACTTGGGGCGGGATTCCGGCCGCGGTGGGAAATCCGACGGGCTCGATGAGCATCATGGATTTCCTCGGCAAAGATTACCGCAGCGCTTACGGGCTGCCGGTGATCAATGTGCCGGGGTGCTCGCCGGTGGGTGATAATTTTACGGAGACGATCGCGTGCACGCTGCTGTTCCTAAATGGGCACGGGCCACTCCCCGAGTTCGACGAGCTTGGCCGGCCGCAATGGCTCTTCAGTGAAACCGTCCATCAACGCTGCGTGCGCGCGGGCTATTACGAAGAAGGGACGTTCGCCGAAAAATATGGCGAAAAAGAATGCCTGGTCGAGATCGGCTGCTGGGGTCCGGTCGTGCAATGCAACATCACTTCGCGCGGCGCGATTAATCACATGGGTGGGTGCATGAACACCGGCGGCGTTTGCATCGGCTGCACGATGCCGGGATTTCCGGATCGGTTCTCGCCGTTCTATAAAAAACCGCCCGGCGCTAATATCTCCAGCGCCGGCTCGAAAATCCTCGGCACTTTCATGCGGCCGTTGCGCAAAATTTCGATGGAGTATCTCAACAAGGAGACGCGCTGGGTAAAGGAAGGACACGTGCCGAGTGGATGGGGCCATGTCGACAAGCCCAGCGTGGTGATGAACATCATTCACAAGATGTACGTGAAGTATCAGTTCCTCGGATCGAGGCACACGTGGAAGGAACAATGAGAGTGCGGAGCGAAAAGATAGCGCAAGCTTCCAGCTTGCTCGCCGCAACCATGCAAGCTGGAAGCTTGCGCTACTTTTAAAATGTACTGGACTCTCGGATTCATTATTAGCGGAGCGATCGTGTTGGTCGTCGCTTTGGTCCTGATCGTCATCCTGCTGGTCGCGCGCAAAATTCGGAGGCTCGGGCTGGAGGCCTTGAGCGTGGCGGGTGAGATCGAAGCGGCCACGAACTCGATCTGGGGCATCGAAGGCGCGAATGATTTGGTTAAAGACATCGCGCGCGGCGCCAAATCGATCGAAGGCCGGGTCAAGGGGATTGCCGGAATCCTGGGAGGCGCGTCATGAGTCCGATGGATCCAGGCATGCAGCAGCTTTGGATTATCTCGCTCGTGGTGGCGGTCGTCGTCGTGATTGTGGTGGCGGTTTTGCTCGAGATGATCGTGCGGACGGCGCGCGATATCCGGGGAGCGGTCCATTCCATCTGGATCGGCGGCAAGCGGATCGCGGGTAACACGGTTACGATCGCCTTGTTGCGTGAGACCAATAACATCGCTGGCCTTATCCTTGGATCGGCCAGCGAGATCGCGAAGGCTTCATCGAGGATTCGCCAATTAACGGGCGGAAACACCTGATGGTTTTGCTCGTCACGCTTACTTGTCTGGCCGCGGTGCTGCTGCTCGTAGTGGTCGCGGTTAACCTCATCCGAATTAACACCGCGCTGGGAATGATTGGCGGTAAACCCTTTAGCTGGCTGGCGAAAATCCGTTTCGGCCTGCGCGCTATCGAAACCGAAACCGGTCAGCTCGCGCCCTTGGTAACGAACTTGAACACGGGCCTCGGCGCGCTCGACGGTGGCCTGCGCCAGGTAGAAACCGACCTGCGCGCGGCGGTCACATCATTGAAGCGGGGCCAATCATGAATGCGGCCTACTGGATATGGGGAACGACCTTGGCGATCGTCACTTTTGTCGTCGTTCCGCTCGCGCTGCATTTGCTCCACAAGACACTGAAGGCTGCGATGTCGATCGAACGTTACGCACGCGAGTCGCTGACCGCTGGCGTCGGAATCGCGAATAACACCGCAGCCATTCCAGCACTGGAGGCGACTCTCGCGACCGCTGGTTCGCTCATTGAAGCGACGAAACTTTTGAAAGAACGCGCGGACGACATCGGCAGCATCGCGGTCGATCTGGCCGCTTCAAGATAATGGACATTTTCAGTATCCTCGTCATCTGGACGCTCGCTCTCACGGCGGCCATCGTGCTCGCGCTCGCCGGCTACCTTGTGCCGGTCGCATATTATCTCTATCGCACCTCGGTTCATCTCACGAATCTTGTCGGTGGGTTGAAGGCGATCCGCGGAAACGCCGCCCCGCTCGCAGGCCACCTCACCAACCTCGGAGGCGGCCTGACGGTCTTGCGCGACGAGCTGCTGGCGGTCGACAGCCGGCTGGGCGACGCCACCGAAATTCTGAGCAAGTAAGCAACGCGGCTGACTTTCACATACCCTTCTAATCATGTGCTTCAAAAACCTGCCGATCGAAATTGATGAATCCGGACGAATGACCCTGCGCGGTGGCGTCTCGGGCGGATTCGGGCTGGGCGGGCAGCCGATGACTGCCGGTCCCAAGCCACTGAGCGAAGAGCAAATCAAAGTGCTGCTCGCAAAAAACGGCTATATCAAAGATGTCGATTTCGACCCAGTGACACGCATCGCGGGCGCGCTGGCATTTCACGCCGTGGCCGATCTGAAAGAGCGCAAAGTTCTGACCGGAAACTCGATGGCCACTTTGTTTCGCGGTTACGAAGTGATCATGCTTGGGCGTGATCCCCGCGATGCGATTTTCATCACCAGCCGCGCCTGTGGCGTCTGCGGTGGCGTTCATTCCGTGGCGTCGTGTCTCGCGATCGAAATGGCGCTGGGATTGGTGCCGCCTCCGTTGGGCGTGATCGCGCGCAATCTCCTGCTTTCGATGGAGTTCAATTACGATCATCCGCTCCATCTCTTCCTCCTCGCGGGTCCGGATTACTCCCGCATGATCGTCGAGCAGACGAACCCCGAAGTCTGGGATCGGGCCAAGACTTACCGTGCGCCCGGCCGTGATTGGCACGGCTACGACACGATCGGCGCGATCATGGAGGATCTGAATCCGCTGACGGGTAAACTCTACGT
>JACDHZ010000103.1 GCA_013820755.1 Chthoniobacterales bacterium | reverse complement strand
GCGCGGCGTGCGTAAGCGACTCGGCGGAGGCCACGACAAGCCCTTCTGACCGGACCCAATTTTGCGTGAAGTCGTACGCCGTCACATGGGCGCAATCGTCCAGGCTAAGCTCGGCGAGAGCTCCGCTGCGGTAGTGCCTGCCCGCGACGTTCATCTTCCGACCCGACGTTCCGACCTGTCGATCACCCGTTAAAGTCGCCCAAACGGGCCGTTTACAAAACCGGCGATTCGGACATATTGCCGATCCCGATGGCGATTCTGCTGAACATCCTCTTGGTCATTTACATTCTCGTGAGTTTGCTGATGATACTCGTCATCCTGATGCAACGTCCGAAAAGCGAGGGACTCGGCGCGGCGTTTGGCGGTGGCGTAACGGAGAACATCTTCGGCGCTCAGACCACCAACGTCCTCACGAAGATCACCGGTTGGCTTGCGGGCACATTCTTCTTTCTGACCTTCGCCCTGTCAGTCGTCTACGCACATCGGAGCGGTGGCTCAGGTAACTTGCGCCAGGAGCTGATGAAAACTACTCCGGCATCCGCTGGAGCGGCAACCACTCCTGCACCGCTGAATGTCGCGCCTGCAGTGCCTCCCACGAGTGATGAATCGGTAGCGCCTGCTCCTACAGGCGATCAAATTCCTGCGGCCGGGCCTGGATCGACTGTCACCGCCGCGGACATGGCGGTGGGGGCAGTCGAGCCCATCCCTGCGCCCGCCGCGGCTGCGGACATGGGTCCGTCGGCTTCTCCTGGCGGTACTCCGTAAGCCCCGGCCGAAGCTGCTCGGAATCGGATCTCACCTGATAACTGCTACGCACCGGTCGGGAGGCCTTCCGGCTTCGGACCTGCCTTCTCGTTCAACGCCTGCGTAAATTCCTGCAGGCTGCTGACGATTTGCGGAGCTTTCGTTAGCACGGTGCTGGCGAGCTTTTCCGAGTAATCCGGCCGGCGTTGCGACATCTCAGAAAGCGCCATCATCACCGCGAGGGCGTTATTGATCGAGTGTTTGATCTCGCTGAATTGCTTCTGCAGAACGACAAGTTCTTCCTGGGAAATACTGCGTTCTTGGTCACTCATGATCAGGGCGAAAAGGCTGGTAAACGAACCGGTTACTGCTTGATTGACCGGTTCGACCTTTGTCGTTCCGATGCCAGCCGAAACTATCAAGATCAGTGGTGCGCGCCAGCACAATCTAAAGAATCTCCACCTTGAGATTCCGCGCGAAAAGCTGGTCGTGATCACAGGGCTGAGCGGTTCCGGAAAGTCGTCCCTTGCCTTTGATACGCTCTACGCGGAAGGGCAGCGCCGATACGTAGAAAGCCTCTCGGCATACGCGCGACAGTTTCTTGATCAGATGGAGAAGCCCGACGTGGACTTCATCGAAGGTCTATCGCCAGCAATCGCAATCGAGCAACGTAGCGCCGGCGCTAACCCTCGATCTACGATAGCGACCACGACCGAAATCTACGATTACCTGCGTGTGCTGTTCTCTTCGGTCGGGCAGCCGCACGATCCGCTCACCGGGCAGCCGATTCATCGGCAGACACCGCAGCAGATTGTAGATCAAATCCTCGGCTACGAGATGGACTCGAAGATTGTCCTGCTCGCGCCGCTGGTTCGAAATGAGACAGGCGAGTTCCGCGATGTACTTGAGAAGGTGAAACGCGAAGGGTTCGTCCGCGTCCGAGTGGATGGTGAAATCCTTGAGCTCGGGCAGCCGGAGCCGATCCGGTTGAAGAAGACCGGCCGTCATACGATCGAAGCCGTTGTCGACCGTCTCGTAATACGTGAAGGGATCCGGACACGGCTGGCTGATTCAGTCGAAACATCCTTGAAATGGGGCGGCAACCGCATCGTCGCGTTGCGACAAAGCGCTGGTGCAAGCGGATGGGAGGAAATCCGCTACTCCACGGATTACGGCAATGCCGACAGCGAGTTCTCGTTAGGGGCACTCACTCCGAAGCACTTCTCATTCAATAGCCACCTAGGCGCTTGTCCTTTATGTCACGGCCTGGGAACTGAACTGCTGGTCGACGTCGACCTGATGATTTCCGACCAGACAAAGTCAATCGCTGATGGGGCAATCGTGCCGTGGCGCCGCGGGACGAAGAGGATGCAGGCTTACTACAAGACGCTGCAGGGCGCGCTCGTGAAGCACTTCCGAGTGGATGAGTTCCTTCCCTTTGCGGATTTGCCTAACGAGTTCAAGCAGGCGCTGTATTATGGGACTCGCGATAAAGCGATCGCGATGAGCTTCGGCGCGAACGGGAAAACGGAAAAAACAGCGCGGCCCTTCGAGGGCCTCGTACCACAAATGCAACGGCTATGTGCCGAAACAGAGAGCGAATTCACGCGCAAGCGGATCCGCTCATTCATGACACGGGTGCCCTGTCAAAGTTGCAACGGAGCGCGGTTAAAGCTGGCGATTCTGGCAGTCACAATCAGAAACGAGGAGGGGCGGGAACTCAACATCCATGACTTCTCCGAGCTGACAATTGAGGCCGCGGAAGACTTCGTTCACTGCCTTTCGCTTTCCGCACAGCAGCGGCAGATCGCTACAGATGTGCTGCGTGAGATCGAAGCTCGGCTCCATTTCCTGGTGGAAGTTGGGTTGAACTACCTGACGTTGAATCGCGAAAGCGGCACGCTATCGGGTGGTGAAGCGCAGCGTATCCGTCTCGCGACGCAGATCGGTTCCGGTCTCGCTGGCGTCCTTTACGTTCTTGACGAGCCAAGCATTGGTTTGCATCAGCGCGACAACGCCCGGCTGCTCGGGACGCTTCGCCGGCTGCGCGACCTGGGGAATTCGGTGATTGTCGTCGAGCACGATGAAGACACGATTCGTGCGGCTGATCACATTCTCGATCTTGGCCCCGGCGCGGGTCCCCGCGGGGGCGAGCTGGTTGCCCAAGGCAACCTCGAGGAGGTGCTGCGAGCGAAGAATTCGCCGACGGCTGACTACCTTTCCGGTCGCGCGAGGATCGAAGTGCCCAAGCGTCGCGTTGCACCGCGATCTGCGAATGGGAGCTCAGAGGGCTGGCTCACATTAACCGGCGCAAACGAAAACAACCTTCAGAATATCACCGCGGCTTTTCCGCTCGGCTGTTTCACCTGCGTGACCGGCGTCTCGGGCAGCGGCAAATCGACACTTGTCGACGACACACTACGCCGGGCGCTCTTTCGCTATTTCTATAACTCAAAGGATAAACCCGGCGTGCACAGCGGGCTGCGCGGGATAGACCAACTCGATAAAGCGATCGTGATCGATCAAAGCGCTATCGGGCGAACGCCGCGATCAAATCCGATTACCTATACCGGAGCGTTCACGCCAATTCGCGAGTTGTTCAGCCAACTGCCCGCCGCACGTATCCGCGGCTATGATGCAGGGCGTTTCAGTTTCAATGTCAAGGGCGGCCGCTGCGAGAACTGCGAAGGGGGCGGCCTGATTAAGATAGAGATGCATTTCCTGCCCGATGTCTATGTCGAATGTGAGGTTTGCCGCGGGCGCCGCTACAATCGCGAGACGCTGGAGATCACCTATAAAGGAAAGAACATCGCGGATGTTCTTGATCTCACCGTCGATGAAGCGACCCGCTTCTTTCGGACGGTCCCCGCGATTTCCGACAAGTTGATCGCACTGCTGGATGTTGGTCTCGGTTATCTGCAGCTCGGCCAGGCTGGGACGACCCTTTCTGGCGGCGAAGCGCAGCGCGTTAAACTCGCGACGGAACTCGCAAAGAGGGCCACTGGACGCACAGTCTACATCCTGGACGAACCGACGACCGGATTGCATTTCGCTGATATCGAGAAGCTCTTGCAGGTGCTGATGAAATTGCGCGACTCGGGAAATACGCTGGTGGTGATCGAGCACAATCTCGAGATGATCAAATGCGCCGATTGGATCATCGACATGGGTCCGGAAGGTGGCGGATGCGGTGGAAGGATAGTTGGCGCCGCCCCCCCTGAGAAGATTGCTTCCATCGAGGAAAGCTATACCGGCAGGTACCTCCGGCCGATGTTAAACATACGGTGAGAACGGCCCAGAACGAGCGTCTAACACTGGCCATTCAACGAAATAGATGGGCATGCGCAGCTGCGCTCGCCGCGATCTTTTTCCTTGCGCAACAGGCGCGAGCAGAGACGCCTGATCTTTCATCTGCGACAAGGCCCCTAAACGACGGTATTCCGCAGGTGACTGTCGTCCGTTTGCGCAACCTGCTCGAACAGAATATTTCCGCAGCAGACCGGACTGCTGCGATGGCGAAGCTAGCGGAAGCGCTTGTCGCGTCGGAACAGCCCGCGGAGGCGTTGAAACTTTTAGCGGACGCCGCACTGGCGAACCTGCCAGACAAATCCCTGCTCGAGGCGCAGGCGAACGCGGAGCTCGGGCGTTGGGAAGACGCGCTCATCTGCTACCGACGCGCGGCGGCTTCAGACGATTCGCCTTCTCATGCTGACGCACTGTTCGGGCAGGCTGAAGCTTTGCGAGCGCTCAGTCGAGGTGATGAAGCGCTCCGCGTTTTGAGCTCCCTCCGCACCAACGAGCGGTGGTCGGTGCGCGCGCAGTTTCGGTCTGTCGAGTTGCTTCTCGAAAAACAGAATACCGGCCTCGCAGCGCGCTTGCTCCAGTCGGTGCAGGCGAGATCAGCCGTCGAAAAAAAAGAACGGCGTTTTCTCAGCGGGCGAATCGCGCTCGCACAGCGGAACCGCACCCGCGCGATGGAACTGTTCGCTCCACTCCTGAAGGCATCGCAAGGAGTTACGCAACCCTTGGTTGTGGCAACGCTCATCGCTCTCGCCGAGGCAAACCTGCAGTCCAATACGCCTGGTGCGGGTGACGACTTTCTCGAGGAGTTTATCGAACATCATCCGGGCGATCCCGATCTGGCAAAAATCTTCGCTAAACTCGACCAGCTCTACGCAGCGGAGCGCAGTCAATCGCGCCATGAATTCGTGCGGTGGAGCAATGACGAGGCGCAGCCTCGTCGCGGATTGTCCCTCTGGTATTTGGCTCGAGCCGAGCTGCGGATGGGACACCCCGATCTCGCGTTGCAGGCTTTTGATCAACTCCGCGAGACAGGTGCTCCCATCTCGGTGTCCGCTGGAGCATCTCTGGAGCATGCACGATTTCAGTTGCAACTCGGCAGGTTCGCCGATGCGCTCGCTGCCCTTGACGTCGCCCGCTCGAGACAATCTGCCGGGCCGTTACTTGATCGAATGAACCTTCTCGCAGGGGAAATCGAGTATCGCGCGGGGCGTTACGATAGCGCTGTGCGAGCATTTCAGCAGGTTGCGGAGATTGATTCGCCATTTGCAGGAGACGCGCTTTACAACGTCTCGTTAGGCTGGCTGCAACAAAGAGACGATTCGCAGTTTGCCGCTGCGAAACACGACCTTTTGGAAAAGTCGGGCGATCCGCAATTGGCGGCTGATCTACTGCTCGAGCAGGGGCTTCTCCAAGCGTCGAGACACCGGAACGAAGCTGTCGCCTCGCTCCAAAAATTTGTACACGATTTTCCGAACCATCCACGCGCTGCGGAGGCCTGGGTGGCACTCGCAGAGCTCGCGTTTCATTCAACGCCACCGCGAATCGATGAGGCGTTGAAGCATCTTGTTCACGCGGCCGAGGGCCAGCCGAGCAACGTTGCGACGGAACGCGCTGACTATCTTGCAATCTGGATTCAAGACGCAAGCGATGGGGCTGACGACGCGAAGCTCATCACGAGGGCCAATGATTTCCTGCAAAAGTATCCCGCATCGTCGCAGCTGCCCGCTGTCCGACTAAAGCTCGCCGAAATCTACTTTCGCCGGCAGGATTTCCCCAGCGCGCAGACGCAATTCGAAATCCTGGCCCAACAAAATCCAGGCTCGCCGGAAGCGGAGAAAGCGCAGTTTTTTGCTGCGCAGGCGGCAATGCAGAGCATGAGCTCGGGATCACTCGATCGTGCGTTAATCCTGTTCGATCGGGTGGTGAAAGGCAATGGTGAGCTGAAGTGGGCGGCTCGCATTGAGCAGGCCGTGATAGAACGCAAGCTCGGGAAACCCCAGGACGCGCTGACGCTGTATGACGAAGTGACGCGCGGTGAGGTGAAGCCTGCCGAAAGACGGGAGGCGCTCTGCGGGAAAGGCGATGTCCTTTACGAGCTCGGCACGACCGATCCCGAAAACTACCATCGTGCGATCGCCTTGTATGACGACCTGGCAGCGGAGAAAGATGCACCCCCGCACTGGCGCAATCAGGCGTTGTTCAAGAAAGGGATGTGTCTGGAGAAATTGGACGCTCCAGCCGAGGCGCTCGCAACGTTCTACACCATCGTGGAAGATGACAGCCGGAGTGATCGGCAGCGTGAATATTTCTGGTTCTATAAAGCCGGGTTTAATGCGGCGCGTTTGCTTGAAGAACAGTCGAGCTGGCAACCGGCGGCGGCCATTTACGAGAAGTTGGCGTTTGCTGGCGGCGCGCGAAGTGGGGAGGCGAAATCCCGCTTAAATCAACTGCGTCTCGCCCATTTCCTATGGGAACAGTGATGCTGGTGCGCTACTCGGCTCGTGACAACCGCAGCCACACCAAGGCTGGCTTCTCATCGCGCCCTTCTGTGCGGGGCGACCCTAGTTCGCGGCGACGGCGGGCGTGACAATGGCCTGCAGGCGAACGGCTTGGGCCAAGGTCGTGTTCGCCTCATCGACGCGGCCCATCTTCTGCAAGATATCTGCCAGCATCAGATACTGCCGCGGTTGCGTAGGCTGTCGCGCGATCGCGCCGCGCTGCGTCTGAAAAGCGTCGTCGAGACGATTCTGCCGAATCTTCAAGAGTGTGATCAGGTTGAGTGCTTCGACATCATGAACATCGAGCCAGCTCGCTTTGCGGAAGAACGCTTCCGCTTGCGCAGCGTCTCCCCGTTCTGAGTGCAGACGCCCTAGGGCGAGCGCCGCGCCCCGGTGCCACCAGTTATTTCGCGCGAACTCTTCGACTATCCCGAGAGCGGCGCCAGGCCCTTGGGTTGAGCGCAGCAACTCCGCCTCGAAGCTGATTAAATCCCAGGTGCCAGGATATTCCGCGCGCACTTTCTCCATCAGCGCGACTGCCGCCGTATCATCTTTCTGTCCGTGCAAGAGGCGCGCGAGATTGAACGAAGCGATCCACGTGCGGGTGTAATCTTTTCGCTGATTGTTCGCTTCGTCGCGTGCGGCGTTAAGCATCGCCTGTGCTTCTTCAGTTCTACCTTGACGCGCGACAGCGTCGGCAAGGTTGTTGCGCGCAAGTGGGTAAACCGGCGAGATCTGAAGCACCTTCCTGAGGAGACGCTCCGCTCCGACATAGTCGCCGCGCCTCGAGTGAATGAGCGCCAGGTTCACACCCGCGCGGCTGCTCGATCCCCCGGCTGCAAGCGTGCGCTCAAAGAATGTCTCGGCGGTTGTCCAATCGCTACTCCGCGCTGCACTACGGGCACTGAAACCGATCAGCGCGACAAGAGCGAAACCTGCCGCTAAGCGGTGATACTGAACCGGCAGATCGAACAACACGCCGCCGATAAAGATGAAGAATCCGACACTCGGCAGATAGAGCCAGTGTTCGGCGACGGTCGCGTTGAGACTGACCAGATTCGAAATCGGCAAATAGGTGAGCAAAAACCACCCTGCGCCGAAGACGCGTGCATGCTGTCCGCGCCCGCGCCAGAGCCCGCCAGCAACAAACACCGCTAAGACTCCAAGACCCGCGATCGAGAGATACTCGATGCTCGCCGCGCCTCTCCAGCTTTCGTGATTCCGGAATGTCCCCGGCTCAAAAACAGTCCGCTCCATGTGCAGGTTCCCGGGGTAGATCAGCAAACGGCCGTAATCACCCAGGGCGCGCAACATCAACGTTGCCCGAACCGGAGCAGGCCAGGCTGCTACCGGCGCTGAATCGGGCCGGCTCTCCGGAAGCTGCCGCAGGCCGAAATATACGACGGTGATGCAAACGCACACTGCCACTACGTGAAGCTTCCTGCGAAGACTGAGATGTTTCTCGAAGAGAAACACGTGTAACAGAAACACAGTCATCCACATGAACCCGCTCTCGCGTGAGCCGAGTGCAAGCACCGCGCTGAGTGCCGCAGCGATGAAGCAGCTCCGGCGAAGACCGGTGCGATTGATTCCGCGGCCGCGGAGGTAGAGGAGCCACGCACCTGCCGAGAAGACAAACGCCAGGCTGTCCGCGCGCCCCGAAATATAGTCGATCGCGGCACTGTGCACCGGATGAACAACCCAGAGCAGAGCCAGGACGAAAGAAAGCGTTGAGCGCAGGCGCGCTCCACGATTGTTCAGCGTCGCGGCTCCTTTGGAAACGGCAGTGCCGCGGGTTAGAGAAACAAGCAGCCGCTGGAGGAGGAAGTATAAGAGGATGCCGCTGGCGACATGCCACAGGATATTCGAGACGTGAAAGCCGTATGTGGTGTCGCTGTTCCAGACAAAATAATCGAGAATGTAGGAGATGTTTTGAACCGGTCGGTAATGTCCGGCGAACGAGTCCGGAAACAGATAGTGCCGGAATGCTTCAAGTGTGAGCAGCGGGCTTTTTATGAACGGGCTGTCGTGAGCGAGGAACTGGTCGTCCCAAATTAGTTCGCCTTGAATCGCGGGCACGCGGACGGCGGCGCCGAACAGCAGTAGCATCAGACATCGGAGCCACGTGCGGTCGAGGTATGAACGCAGACTCTCGAACGCGAAGTCGGGTTTCGCTGCCGCCCGATCCTCGCTTCCGGAGCTCGCCAAATTTGTCTCGTTAGCCAAAAAGTTACTTCCTGAAACGATGAGCACCCTAAGGAGTGCCAATCGAAGTCTCCACCCTCCTGGCCCGTGCTCTCACGACTCGTTTCCTGCCACCACCGCTGTGGCAGCGATGGCAGGTGAATGAATCGTCAGATGCTTATCTATTGTAAGGAGACCAGAACTCGGCCGGCGCGACGTCCGACAACGCAGCGAAGGTCGACTCTGGGACCTTCGGAATCGTGTCGACAGTCTGAGCGCCGTAATCACTGCCGAGCAGATCGTTACCGGTGTTATATAGCGCTGTTCCCTGCTTGAGGTACTTCGTCCAGTCAATCTTGGCCACCGTTGCGCCGCTAGCCTTGTTGTTTTCGATCGCGTACTGGTCGACAGCGGAGTCGATCAGACGAAGATCATTGATGATACGGCTCGCCTGTGAGCGCTTGCGGGCGCGGAGGAATCCGGGAACCGCGATAGCTGCCAACAGGGCGATGATCGCCACTACGATCATGATTTCCACGAGGGTGAAACCCGCGCGGCGTTTGTTGAGTTTGTTTAACATACTGTTTGCTTTCTATTTATCTTGTTTGTTTGACTGCGTCCGCGACAAGTCGCGGAATTAGACTGTTAGAGCAGTGTTGATGCCAAGCCGCCTCACTTTTGTGAGAATTACTGGAATGCCACTTCGCCGCCTCTGCTCCCGTGGTCCTACAGGTTCTTACCAGACGCTGCCGTGCGGCGCCGGGTGCTAACGTGGTAAAGGGTGCCGGCCCGGGGGCGCGGGTAACGCTCGGGGCCAGCCACTACATCTTTGCCGCCGTCCTGGCGCTGCGTCTTCTCGCAATCACGCGACTGGCTGCATCGCCGTTCCTTTTGCCCAGCCGTGGCGACATGTATTTCTACAACGACTGGGCCATACGCATCCTCAACGGCCAGTGGAGCGACCATCTCGCCTTCTACGGACTTCCCGGCTATTCGTACCTGCTCGCCGCGCTCTACAAGGTTT
>JACDHZ010000014.1 GCA_013820755.1 Chthoniobacterales bacterium | reverse complement strand
CTGGAGCGGGCCGGGGCTGAGTTCGGACTGCTGGCGGCAAATACGCCTCACATCGTTTTTGATGAGCTCGCGCGCGAATCGCCGATCCCGCTCATCAGCATTGTGGAAGCGACCGCTGCAGAGGCGCGCCGCCACGGCTGGAAACGGCTCGGTTTATTCGGGACGCGCTTCACGATGGCGGGCGCCTTCTACAACGCGGTGTTTGCACGCGCAGGCCTTTCGCTCGTGGTGCCGGGCGCGGCGGATCAGGCGTACCTCCACGACAAATACATGAACGAGCTTTTTGTCGGCACGTTCCTGCCGGAGACGGGCGCGGGATTGCTCACGATCATCGATCACTTGAAAGCGCGCGAAGAGATCGACGCGGTGATTCTCGGCGGAACTGAGCTGCCGCTCATTCTCCGCGACGCCGATCACAACGGCCTGCCGTTGATAACACGACGCGAATCCACGTCGAAGCAGCAGTGACTCGGATGCTCGCCTAGTTGGCCGAGATGCGGATCGTCGTCGTCGGAGCTGGTGCGGTGGGCAGCTACTTCGGCGGGCGGCTTGCGCAAGCCGGCAGCGGGGTCGCGTTCCTCGCGCGCGGGAAGCACTTGGAAGCGCTGCGCGATAGGCCGCTTCGTATCGAAAGCATCAAGGGCGACTCAGAAGTGCCGGTGCGTTCATCCGATCGACCGGAAGAACTCGGCCGCGCGGACGCAATCCTCGTCGCCGTGAAAGCGTGGCAGGTAATCCAAGCCGCGACTGCGATCACGCCGCTGCTCGGGCCACGAACTGTCGTGGTGCCGCTGCAAAACGGCGTCGAAGCGCCCGCGCAGCTCGCCAGCGTGCCTTGATCCTGATCACATCGTCGGAGGATTGTGCAAGATCATCGCCTACATGGCTGGTCCGGGTCACGTCAGGCACGCGGGCGCAGAGCCGTACGTCGCGATCGGAGAACTGCATCCGCCAAGTGAGAGCGCGCGGCTGGACTCGCTTTGGCGTGAGTTTGAGCGGGCCGGAGTGACGTGTGAAATTCCAGCCGACATCCGCGTCGCGATGTGGGAGAAATTTATCTTTATCGCCTCGATCAGCGGTGTCGGCGCAGTCACGCGGCTTCCGATCGGCGCGATCCGCGTCGCTGCGGATTCGCGTGCGCAGTTGAAGCGAGCGATCAGCGAGATGGTCGCGGTTGGTCGCGCGCACGGCGTGCCGCTTCCCAATGGCGCGGTGGCAAAGACACTGGGCTACATCGACTCGCTGCCGCCAGAGGCCACCGCGTCGATGCAGCGCGACATCATGGCCGGATTGCCTTCCGAGTTGGAAGCGCAGAACGGCGCTGTCGTGCGGCTGGGGCGCGCCGTCGGCGTTGCGACACCGACGCACGACGCGACGCGATCTACGCAACGCTGCGACCGCTCGAGCAGCGCGCTCGCGAACGGTAGGGACGGCGCGCTGCGCCGTCCTAGCGACGTGGGCGTCTTAAAAACTTGCGCGTCGAGCGGTGTGGTTCGCTACTCGCACGCGGGGGCGTCAGCGCGCGAGAACCACGTCCTTTTTTGTCCAGGCATGGGTGCCCTGACAGTGAGGACAAGGAGTTTTGTGCTCTTTGAGCTTCGTATCGCCCCAGGATTCTTCTTCGACGGTTTGGCCTGTGGCTGTCAGTTTTGCCGTGGCCGGGCATCGCACTAGGATTCGTTTGATCATGGGGTGTGGTGTAGGGTTCGCTGCGAAATCCGTTTTATCCGAGACGGTAAACAATGCGAGCTTTGTCTACGTCGTAGGGTGACATCTGCAGCTTCACGCGGTCGCCAGTGGTGAGCCGGATGAAACGTTTGCGCATCTTTCCCGAGATGTGCGCGAGCACGGTATGATCGTTCGCCAGCTGAACGCGAAACATTGTTCCTGCGAGCACCGAAGTGATTTTACCTTCGAGTTCGATCGCTTTTTCGGATGAGGCCATTGAGTAAAAAGATTGGTAGCCGGCGTTCCGGTGAAACAGAACACCGGCCGGTCAACATTTGATTAGCGGCGTGAACCGGAGAACTGGCGCGGACGCTCTTCGCGTGGGCGGGCTTCGTTCACGGTCAAGGTGCGACCCTGCACCTCTTTGCCGTTCAAGTCGTTGATTGCGGCAGTGCCCGATGCAGCGTCAGCCATGGTGACGAATGCAAAGCCGCGTGAGCGGCCGGTGGTGCGATCCATCATCAGAGCTACATCTGTGACTTTGCCGTGTTGTTCGAACATATCCTGAAGATCGTTCTCTGTGGTCTCAAAGGAGAGATTTCCTACGTACAGTTTCATTTTTGGTTTATTGGAACTAACACCTGCCAGCTACAAAGCCGTTCCCGAGAACCGGGTTTCAAATCACCACTGAGGAAATCCCAGCTGACGACCTACCACGCAACGAACAGAACAGAACTTGATCCAACGCGCAGATTGTAGCGCAGTTCTGCTGGAACACAACTGCCGTGCAGCAGGCCGCTTAAATCAGAGCCGCAGATCGTGGTAGGAGCACAATTGCACGCCAGTCTTCGCGACGGCCGCTTGCACCGCCGGACTGCATAACACACGCAGCTCCACCTCGCGCTCAGACGCGTACACAGAGTCGAGAGCTGCTGAATAGCCGGGATGAGTTCCAACCTCGGTCCAACCAAACGGCAGCCTCTCGATCATTCGAATGAGCTGATCGACTGAAATGCCTTGCGGCTGCGGCTCGCCTTCATCCGTTTGGCCGTAGAAGGCGCCACAGTAGGTGATCTGAGGCGTGCAATTGCGAACGGGAACTCGTAGTTCGTTCGCGGCCGCGATGACAATCGAGCGTGCCGGCTCCGCGAGGTGGATGTGTTGATGAGAATCCAGGTGCGTCGGCGGGCGATCGAGGAGCTTCATGAATGCCGCGAGCTGCCGGTCCAATTCCACCCGAACGGCATCGGCGTTATTCGAATCTACGATCTCATAGTGCTGCACCCACTCGCCCCCGGCGAAGCGCCATTCGCCGAGATCGAAATGAAGCCCAACGCTGAACGCGGAATGTTGCCAGGCGTATTCCGCTGCTTCTCGCGCACCCGCGGCACGAACCATCAGGCTCGCGCTCGTGAGTATCCCACGCTCCCGCGCCTCGGCGATGCCCCGGTTAACACCACTGCTGAGACCGAAGTCATCGGCGTTCACGATGAGATGTCGAGAGGAAGCTTTGAGTTTCATGACGATCGGCCACGTGTTGACTTAGATCTTTCCCGGCAGAGAAACGCCCGCTTCATCGAGCAGCTTGGATAGCACGACATCAGAACTAAAACATTCCCGGGCCAGCCCTCGCGCAGCCCGGGAATGCCGAGCGTAATCGCTGTTGATTGCGTCGACCGCGGCGAGCGTCTCCTCCATCGTTGAGAAACCGAACAATCCCGCGCCCGTCGGGAGTACGTTGCTGAAGCCCGTCTCCTGCGTGACGACGGGGCGCCCCGCCGCCAGGTAGCTCGCTGCGCGGTCGCTGAACCAACCGCTGCGAAGCCGCACGTTCTGGTCCTTGGCGACTGTCCACTCACCACGGGAAGTGAGGATGAATTGCCGGTACCGATCTGCATCAAGGGAGAACTCCAGCGCAGGCGTTACTCTCCACCCTTTCGCCTTTAGCATCTCCTCATCCGCCGCCTCGTAACTGCTCAGCGCGAGCTCGAATGGCTGTGTTGTGCGCTGCGGCAAATCGATGAACTTCAGGAACTCGTAGTGCTTGCTCCAGTGGTACACCTCGCCGTCAAGCGTCATTTGTCGCTCCGGCTGCCGCCAGTTTGCGATTGTCGTGAACCGGTCGCCGGCATCCATTCCGTCAGCGTTCCAGAATTTCGTCACGATCGGTTGTCTTGTCGCGCGAAAGCGGTATTTGGCTGGTGTCACCGGCACCTTGCAGTCGGGCGCTCCGATGTTCTCGCCGTATGTGAAGTGCGCGGCATGAGCGTCGAGAAATTGTTCGGTCGCTGGGACGTGGTTGTGCAGTTCGATCTGCGGCGCGACGGGATCGGTCTCAATGTAGATGAACGGGCCGCTGGAGCGGTATTCCGGCAGGGGAGGCGTGGCCCCGTGGAGGTTCAAGATTGCCGCTGCACGACCGAACAGCTGTCGCAGCTCGCTTGGCGAGTGCCCGAAGTGCCGCTCCGCGCCGTGCCACGGACGATAGGACCAGCAGGAGGCGAGGTCGAAGCGTCCGAGCGTTTTCGCGATGAAGGCCGCTGCCCTCTCGGACCCATCGAAGTCGTCCGCGGTAGTCATCATTGCCGGGTACGTCCCGTGGTTCTCGACGTAGCAGACGTCGAACCCGAGCGCCTTTAAGCCGACCAGATATTGGACCGTTTGCCAGACGACACCGCCTACCGGCATGCCAGTCATCATCCCGAGCACGACGATCAGCGGACGGCGCGCTACATTCATCTAGAGCTGATGTCGGGTACGCCGACGATCGCTGCCATTCCGGTAGCAATCCCGCTAACCGCAAAACCGCTACAGGAGCTTGGCTGTCAGGTTGATTTCGGTGCCCGCGAGAGCACGCGATACAGGACAGCCAATCTTCGTTTTCTCCGCCTGCTCTTGGAATCGCGCGTCGTCGATGCCGGGAACTTCCGCTTGAGTCTGCAGATCGATTGAGGTGATTTTCGGGCCGCCGTCAACCATCTCCAGTTTTACGTTCGCCGTCGTGCTAATGCGAGTGGCTGGATACCCCGCCTTCTCCAGATTTGAAGATAGCGCCATCGAGAAACAACCAGCTTCCGCGGCTCCGATCAACTCCTCCGGATTGGTCCCGCTGCCATTCTCAAAGCGCGAGAGGAATGAGTAAGCGCCTTCGTAAGCACCGCTCTCAAGCTTCATCGTTCCTTTGCCTTCTTTGAGCGTCCCCTCCCAAACTGCTGATCCAATTCGTGCTGGCATAAGTGAGTTCTTCTAAGTTGGTGGTGGGCAGCTTCCCTACGTCCTGCCGGGGAACTCCGCAAGCAACGGGAAGCGCACGGCGGCGATGTGTAACCGCGCGTCAGCTCTGCTTTCGCTCAAATTCAGTCAGATAGCCGACGAACGCGCGGCGATGTTCCTGTTCATCGCCAAGTAATGTGACCGCGAGATCCTGCGTGACCGGATCGACCTTGTCGCAAAGTTCGATGATCTTTTCGTAGCCTTCGATCGCAGAATCTTCTGCTGCGATGACGCCTTTGATGACGGTCGTGAGATCGGTTGAATCTTGCGGCGGCTGCAAAAACTGCTGGTTCCGATCAAGCTCCATCGAGCCGGGGACGCGACCGCCGAGCACCTTAATCCGTTTCGCCAACATCGTGGCATGGCCCAGTTCTTCGAGGATGTCGGCAGTGAGAGCCTTCTTGATTTCCTCCGCGCGGACGCCGTCGAGGTCGACGGAGTTCGCGAGATAGTTCTGCACCGTCTCGAGCTCACCAGCGTAGGCACGCTTCAGTTCACCGACGATCTGTTCACGTTTGTTGTTTTCCATGGCAGTAAGGTTCGTGTGGCGGGAGTGTCGCGGATTGGACGGACGTGCGCAAAGACCGTTCTTACCCGCCGATTGAACATCCACTTGGTTCAACCCGCTCCGCCATTGACGAACGGCTTTGGCGAGCGGTGCGCAAAAGCGAAAAGGCGACGCGCAGTTCGGACGCATCTCACAGCTTCGGCAATCAAGATACCGCGGCCGAAAGAGACGCAATCCGTGTGCTCGACCGAGGAAGGTCGGCCTGCGCTAAGAAGATGTGCTGTCTATGGCACCTCGAAAGCGAAGGACAATAAAATTGCTCTTTGTCCGCGGAGGGCGCACCCGCAGCTACTCGTAGCGCAGCGAAGTGACAGGATCGACGTGTGTCGCGCGTCGCGCCGGCAGGAACCCGGCGAGTAGGGCGACGGCGATCAAGCAGGTTGGCACGGCGATGAACGCGAGCGCGTCGTGAACGCTGATCCCGAACAGAATCGTGCCAAGGAATCGCGACAGGAAAAATGCAGCGACCACACCGGCCGCGACGCCGGCAGCCGTTAGCCGTAATGTGCGGCCGAGCACCAACCGGAGGATGTTACCGCGAGTCGCGCCGAGGGCGATCCGGATACCAAACTCCTTCGAGCGCTGCGTGACGAGATACGCGATCACGCCATAAATTCCGATGCAGGCGAGCGCCAGCGCGAACGCCGAAACGATGCCGATTAACCAGGTGCGAAAACGCGGCTGCGCGATCGAATCGTTGATCAGCGCGTCCATGGTATTCACGCGCACGACGAGGCCCGGGTCGAGTTGCCGCAGCGTGGCGCGCAACTGCGGTGCGACCAGTGCCGGACTAGCGGAGTGGACCACGTAGTTGAGGTTGCGCCCGACGAACTGCATGACAGCGGCGTCGACTTGCGGGTAGGGCACGTAGATCTCCGCGTCGGCATCGGTCTCCAGGCGGCTGTGCTTGATCGCTCCGCAGACGCCGACGATCGAAAGCCATGAGCGGCCGTACCGGATTCGTTGTCCCACCGCGTCGGCATTCGGCCAGAACCGATCGGCGAAAATCTGGTTTACGATCGCCACGCCGGGCGCTTTCTCGTTGTCCTGCTCGGAGACGTCGCGGCCGCGCTGCAATGGGATCTCGAGTGCTGCGAGATACCCGGGACTGACGGGGCGGATCTGCGCGTTGTATTGCACGCCTGCAGGCGCGGGCTGTTGCTCGACTTCGTAGCTGTTGCCCCAGCTGTTCCCGCCGAAAGGCAGATGCGTGACCATACCCGCGGCGTCGATGGCTGGCAGCGCGCGAATGGCAGCGATCGATTCGCGGTAGAACTGAAGCAAGGCCGGCGCGTCCGGATAACGATCCTTCATCAAGACGGCGTCGGCCGTGATCACGTTCGCCGTGCGAAACCCCGGATCCGCATGCACGAGCGCGACGAAGCTGCGCATCATCAACGCGCACCCAATCAGGAGGAGCGACGCGAGCGCCACTTCGACAAATACGAGCACCTGCCGGGTGCGCTCGGCGCCGCTGGCAGCGGTCGTGCGCGCGGCGCCTTTCAGCGTGGCGAGGTAGCTAGTGCGTGATGTGGCGAAGGCAGGCCCGAGGCCGAAGAGCACTCCGGCGGTCGTAGTAGCTGCGAGGATAAAGGCGAGCGCGGTGCCATCGAGCCGTGCCGTGGCCAGCTCGGGCAGATTCCGCGCTGCAAAGAGTTTCAGGAGATCGAGGCCCCAGATGGCAATGCCGGTGCCCAGCATGCCGCCGAGGCAGGCGAGCAGCGCGGCCTCGGTAAGTAGTTGCAAGACCAGCCGGCGACGACTTGCGCCGAGCGCACTGCGAATCGCCATCTCGGGCTCACGCGCGCTCGCTCGCGCCAGCATCAGGTTAGCGACGTTTGCGCAGGCAATCAGGAGCAGGAACGCGACCGCGGCGAGTAGCACAAGGAGCGGTTGCCGCAGTTCCCCGGCGACGATCTCTTTCAAATCAATCGCATAGAAGCGACGCACGGTATCGTCTTCCGGCGCGTTCACCCGCGTACCGAGCACATCGATCTCCGCTTGCAGTTGTTGAGTGGAAACCCCCGGCTTTAAACGCCCGATCACGCGGAGCATGTGCGCATCGAAATGTTGCTGAAAGGTGGCCGCATCGAGCGCGGCCGGCACCCACAGCTTCGTCTCGCGATCAAGGAAGAGGAAGCTTTCCGGCATCACTCCGACGACGGTGTACGGCTCGCCGTTCATCACCACCGGCTGACCGATGACGTCCGCCCGCATCGCAAATTTATCCCGCCATAAGGCGTGACTTAGGATGACCGACCGATCGCGACCGGCAGTTCCTTCATCTTCGAGAAAAGTCCGGCCGAGCGCGGGAGCGGCGCGCAACGTCTGAAAAAACGAAGGCGTCACCTGGCGGCCGATCGCGAGTTCCGGCTCGCCGCGCCCGGTGATGGTGAAGCCGTTGCCAGTGAAGGCGGAGAGCGTTTCGAAGACGCGCGTCTCACTCTGCCAGATGATAAATTCCCGCGCCGAAAATGAGACGTGCTTCTCTTGCGGCAGATCCTGCCAGAGCATAACCAGACGATCGGATTCCGGGAACGGCGGGCCTTTCAGCAGTACGGAATTCACGATCGTGAACATCAACGCCGTGCTGCCGATCCCGAGACCGAGCACGAGCGCTACAGTGATCGAGTAAACGGGTGACTTGCGGAGGGTGCGCGCTGCGTAACGCACATCCTGCCCGCGCATCTCCAGGAAATGCCCCATGCGGATTTCGCGCACTTGTTCCTTCACCTGCTCGGCACCGCCTAGTTCCACCAGGGCCGCGCGCCGCGCGGCGCCCTCAGTTATGCCATCTCGGATCTTTTCCTGGGTGAGCAGCTCCACGTAGGAGTTGACTTCTTCCCGCAGATCTCTTTCGACGTCATCCTTATGGGTCGTGTTGCGCAGCAGGCTCGCGACTCTGGAAAGAAGGCGCATGGCTAAGGTGAAGCGGATTTACTCGTAACGCAGCGCGATCACCGGATTCACGCGGGTTGCTTTGCGCGCCGGGATGTAGTTAGCGACCAGCGCGACTGCGATCAGCAGCGCGGAAACGGCGATGAAGGTGAGCGCGTCTGTCGTGCCGATGCCGAAGAGGAAGCTCTGCATCAACCGGGTCAGTCCCACCGAGGCCGCCACGCCGATGCCGATGCCGATCAGCGTCAGCAGCATTCCGTTTCCTACGACGAGCCGCATGATATCAGCGCGCATGGCGCCCAATGCCATCCGAATGCCGACTTCGTGTGTGCGCTGCGTCGCGGAGTAATTCATCACGCCGTAGAGCCCGACCGATGCGAGCACCAGAGCCACGCCCGCGAAGATCGCCAGCAGCACGGTGTTAAAACGCGGCCGCGCGATCGACTTGGCGACGACCTGTTTCATGGTGCGGAGATCAGCGACGGGCTGCTCCGGATCGATCGCGCGGATTTCCTTCGGCACCACGGTGCTGAGACGTGCCGCGTCGCCCGCAGCGCGCACGACGAGCGCCATGCCGGAATACGGCTCGCGCGGATGGGGCCAGTAGATTGCCGTCTCCGGTTCCTTGTTCAGCGCACCTTCACGGATGTCGCCGACGATGCCGACGATCTCGTCCACCACGCCGTCGCTCCAGGTCACGATGATCTGCTTGCCGACTGGATCTTCGTTAGGGAAATACTTCTTCGCCATCGTTTCGTTGATGAGCAGCAGGCGCGAATCCTTCCCGTCGCGTTCATCAAGCAGCCGACCCTTAATCAGCGGGATTCCCATTGCTTGGAAATATCCTGGTGTGATCACGCGGACCTCGACGCCTGGTTCCTGTCCGGGCGCGGGCTCAGGCCGTCCGACGACCTTGAATCCATCTCGCGCCGCAGGTCCGGTCAGCGGCAGATAACTGATCGCACCCACCACCTGCACGCCGGGCAAGGCAGCAATGCGCTCCTCCGCGCGCTTGAAGAAATCGAGAATCTGGTGCGGCTCGCCGTAGTTCTTGCGCGGCAGCTGGAGCCGCATCGTCAGCACGTTCTCGGGATTGAATCCCGTCTCCACCGATTGCAGCCGCACGAAGCTTCGGATCATGAGACCGGCGCCGATGAGCAGCACGAGCGCGAGCGCGACTTCGGTGATGACGAAGACGTTGCGCAGCGTGCGGCTGCGGCCGCCGGTAGAGCCGCGGGAGCCTTCTTTCAGCGCGTCGTTCAAGTCAGGCCGCGACGCTTGCAGCGCCGGGATGAGCCCGAACAATCCGCCCGTCAGCAGCGAGATACCGAACGTGAAGCCGAGCACCCGCGGGTCGATCGTGATCTCGCCCAGGCGCGGGATGTTATCGGGCCCGAACCCGATCAGCAGCTGGATGCCCCAGTAGGCGAGCAGCACGCCGACCAGTCCACCCATGAGCGCGAGCAACACACTCTCGGTGAGCATCTGCCTAACGAGTCGTCCGCGGCTCGCCCCGAGCGCAGCGCGCAACGCGAGCTCCCGCTGCCGCGACGCGGCCCGCGAGAGCAGCAGATTGGCGACGTTGGCGCAGGCGATCAGCAGAACAAAAGCGACTGCCGCCAGCAGCACGATAAGAATCGGACGGATTTCGCCGACGACCTGTTCGTGCATCGGGACGACGTTGACGCTCCAGCCGGTGTTGAACTTCACGTGCGTCTGCTCGAGCTGCTTCGCGATGCCGGTCAGCTCGCCTTGCGCCTGCTGCACCGTCACGCCCGGCTTGAGCCGCGCCACCACCTTCAGGTAGCGACCGGATTTTCCGCGATAGTCGATCGCCGGATCGAGCGCCATCGGCATCCACGCGCGCACCTGATTGTCGAGAAAATGGAACCCTGGCGGCATGACGCCGACGATCGTACGCTGCCTGCCGCTAATCGTTGCCTGCTTGCCAATCACCGCTGGGTCCGACCCGAAGCGCGTCTGCCAAAGCTCGTGACTGAGGATGATCACCAGCTCCTTGCCGACGGTATCTTCTTCCGCCAGAAAGGAGCGGCCAAGCATCGGCTGCTCGCCCAGAGCAGGAAAGAACCCCTGGCTGACGAACTGCGCCTTGATCTCCTCGGGCTCGCCACGTCCGCCGGTGAGGTTGACCCGTTGCTCCACGGTCGCCGCCATTTGGTCGAAGGACATGCTTTGCTTCTGCCAATCGAGGTAGTTCGCCGGCGAAACCACGTTTCGCGCGTTCCGCTCGGTCGCACCGCGCTCCCAGACCATCACGATGGTGTCGGGGTTTGCATAGGAGAGCGAGCGTAGCAGAACGCCGTTGATGACGCTGAAGATCGCGGTGTTCGCGCCGATGCCGAGCGCCAGAGCGACGACTGCGGTGATGGTGAAGCCGGGCTTCTTCAGGAGCGAGCGCATGCCGTAGCGAAGATCCATTACGAAGCTCTCGAGGCCCGAGCCGGAGCGGCTCGCGCGCACTTCTTCTTTTACCTGCTCGACGCCGCCGACCTCGACAAGCGCCGCGCGCCGCGCGTCCTGTTCATTCATACCGTTTTTCATCTTTTCCTCCGTTAGCATTTCCACGTAGGAGCTGACCTCCTCCGTCAGCTCACGATCAATCTGTTGCTTGTGAGTCGTGTTGTGGAGGAGACTCCCGGCTCGTGAAATTAGTTTGGTCATGATCTCCGGGTTTAGCTGGCGCGGAGCGCGCTTGTCATGGCTATCGAGATGCGTTGCCAATCTTCCGTCTCGGTGTCGAGCTGACGGCGCCCGGCTTTCGTCAGGCTGTAGAATTTCGCGCGCCGCTTGTTCTCAGATTCGCCCCATTCGGCCTTCAACCACCCGGCTTCCTCCATCCGATGCAGGGCTGGGAACAACGACCCCGGTTTTACGTCGAACGTGCCATTCGTGATTTGGCTGATCCGATTCGAAACGCCAAGGCCGTGGAGCGGCTGCGCGACCAGCGCCTTCAGCACCAGCAAGTGGAGAGTTCCCTGGAGAAGATCAGCTTTGAAATCATCATCACGCGCGCTCATATAGATAATCTGTAGGAAAGAGTGACGCCTCTCCTATAGACTGTCAATAGGAGAAATCCCTCCGTGTGAAAACGCGAGAGGCTACTCTGCGCGCAAGGCTTGCACTGGATTCAGCAGAGTCGCTTTCCGTGCGGGAAGCAGACACGCCAGCAGGGCAGCTAAACCGAGAACTCCCGCGGTCGCGCCGAGCAGGAGCGGATTGTGCGGCGAGATCTCGTAGAGCTGGGTGGTAAGCAAACGCCCGAGCGCGAGCGCGGCAGCGATCCCGGCGATGAGGCCGAAGATGACAGGTGTCATCCCTTGCTTCAGCACCAAACGTAGGACGTCCATCGTTTGTGCGCCGAGCGCCATGCGGACGCCGATTTCGCCCGTGCGTTGCTCGACCGTGTACGCGACGGCGCCATAGATCCCAACGGTGGCGAGCAACAGCGCGACGCCCGCGAAAACGCCGAGCAATGTCATCATCAAGCGCGCCTGACCAAGAGATTGCGCGACGATGGTGTCCATCGCTTGCGGCTGGGTTATCGCGAGGCCGGGATCGATGGTCTTCAATGCTGACTGCACCAGCTTCGTGACGGCGTCGGGTTGCATCCGGCTGCGCACGCTGATGGTGACGAATGGGAAGCTCTCCTGCGCCCAGGGCCGGTAGAATTCCATCTCATTCGCCTGCGCAAGTTGGACGGAGCGGACGTCGCCGACGATGCCGACAATCTCGACCGGCACGCTGCCGCTGGTGACGAGCAGGGTTTTGCCGAGCGCGTGCTCGTCACCGAATACCTTTTTTGCTCCAGCCTGGCTGATGAGGATGACATTTGGCCGGTCGGCGATGTCGCGCTCGTCGAAGTCGCGACCGGCGAGGAGCGGGATGCCCCACGTGCGGATCCATCCGGGTGTGATGTCGTTAGACGGCGCGCCCGGCCGCTGCGGGACGGGCGGGACATCGCCGTCCGGCCGCGTATAGAGGGTGGCGCCAGCACCTCCCGCGAGTGGGAAACCGCCGCTGATCGAGGCGTTCTCCACGCCGGGGAGAGCGCGTAGCGCGTTGATGGTCTGGTCCGAGAAACGATGGCGCGTTCCGATGTCGGGATACTGCGCTTGCGGCAGCGTGATGAGGCCCACCCAGAGATTGCTCGGGTTGAAACCAGGTTCTTGCCGGCTCAGCCGGAGGAAACTCGCGATGAGCAAGGCCGCGCCCGCGAGTAAGGTGACAGAGAGCGCGACTTGAGCGCCGACGAGGATTTTGCGGAAACGCTGTTGGCGCACGCTGCCGCTGGAGCCGCGGCCGCCTTCCTTTAGCCCTTCAACCAGATCAGCACGGGAGCTTTGCCACGCCGGGTAAAGTCCCATGATCAAACCCGTGAGGAGCGACAACCCGAGCGTGAACGCCAGCACCGGAAGCGACACCGATGCGCCGGTATTTGGCTCGAGGGGCAGGAAGTCGGCAGCGATTTTCGGGATCAGCGGAACCAATTGCCACGCGAGCAACGCGCCAACGATAGCGGCCAACGCGCTCACGAGCAGGCTTTCGAGGACAAATAGCCGCAGCACACTGGTGCGTGATGCGCCGATGGCCATGCGCAACGCGATCTCGCGCCGGCGCCCGCTGAACCGCACGAGCAGCAGGTTCGCAACATTGCTGCACGCGATGAGCAGGACGAAGCTGACCGCCGCGAGGAGCGTGGCGAATGCCGGCCGTAAATCGCCGCTGACATCCTCCGGCAACGCTTTGAAGGATGTGGTGTATTGCGCATCAATCTTCTCGGGGAACTGGGTTCGATAGCTCTGGTCGAGCGACGCGAGCGCAGCGGTTGCCTGTTCCGCCGAAAGTCCGGATTTCAGTCGCCCCACGACGCGGAGAAATCCGGTCCCGCGCATCATTCGCTCATGCGAAAACCCCGGTATCATGAAGGGCTTCGTCGTCCAAACTTCCGTGTTCGGCCCTGACCAGACGACTGGCATCTTAGGGATCACTCCGACGACGGTGTGTGCGACGCCATCGAGCGCGATGCTCCGACCGATGACATTCGGATCGCTCGCCAGCCGGTTGCGCCAGAAGTTTTCCGTCACAAGCGCCACGTCCGCCCTTTCCTCTTCTTCGGGGAGGAATGTCCGACCGCGGATCGGACGCACGCCGAGCACATCGAAGTAGTTCGAGGTGACGCGAAAAATCGGCATCTGCACCGGATCACCGAGCCCTGTCAGCGTCGCGCCGCCGCCGTTCTCGGCCGCGTAACCGGAGAAGATCGTTTGAGCATTGCGGTAATGCAGAAAGCGTGGCGCTCCGAGCGGGAAATCCTTGAGCTTGCCGTCCTTCGAGCCGGCATACATGTGGACGATCCGCTGTGGCTCGGAGAAGGGCAGCCCGCGGAGGAAAAGGTCGTTGATCAGGCTGAAGATCGAAGTGTTCAGGCCAATCCCGAGCGCCAGCGTCAGGACTGCGAGCACCGTAAATCCCGGGGTTTTACGCAGCTGGCGCAGCGCGAAGCGGAAATCAGTCATCATAAGCTGGAACCTCCTGCGGAAGCGCATACGCGCCGGTTACGACCTGCAAGAGTGAGATGCGGCCGGCCATGAAACCAGATTCAAATTTCTTCGACGGCTGTCGCAGTCGCTTAGAAGACGCCGCCGAAGGGCAGTTCTGCCTATCGATCTGGGAAAAGCGTGCCGGTTCAATCAGAGCCACTTCTTCACGTCGGGCCAAAGGTTCCGGAGCGGGAGCTTGAGGTCGCGGCAGAGATAGATGTGGACGCGCTGTTCAAATGGCATCGCCCAACGACTGGAATCTACCACGCCCAAATCTTCGACGGAGCGGAATTGCTCCGCCTCTTCGCCGCCGGGCCAGTCGAGCACAAGCAGCAGCTCGCCGGTGTATTCGCGCGGTCCCCAGAGATAATAATTCTGATGACCCGAAATGGCGGCAGGCAGCCCATACTTGGGGCCGAAGAAATCGATCGCGCCCGCCTGCCCATAGTTTTGGCAAAAGATGCCGGCGCGGCGTTGGTCTTCCGGTGTCAGCGCTGCGTAAGCGCGGGCGACGGATCGAACCATCTCCTCCCAGCCGAAGCGATCCGCAAAGTGCTGCGGTAATGCCGCGGTGTGCGCTGTCTCCGTCCGCGGCGGCTCGAAATGGATCGCACGCATATAGGCCATCACTTTGTCCGGAGGAAGAATCGGGAGGATGGTCGGCGCGAGGAGCGCCGCTAGTACAATGATGGCGGCCGCGAGCGCCGGCTTCACCCATCGCATGCGTATGGCAAAGAGACGCTCAAGCGCCACGCCGCCGGCGGCGAAAAGGATCGGATAAACTGGCGCGAGGTAGTAATGCTTGCCGTGCATAAGGATGAATTCGGCGAGCGTGAAGAGATACGCGAGCGCGAGAAGCCGGTAGCGGCGGCCCTCGCGTCCGGCGAGCAGCCAAACTAGCCCGCCAAGCCAGAGCGGGAGCGTGGCCGGGTTCATGATCAGGATTTGCTGCGCAACGAATTGCGCCGGTCCGAGCACGACGTTTTTGTCGCTGCGCGCGACGTTGCGCAAGAGCTCGAGCGTGGGCCAGTCGTGGCGTATCTGCCAAAGAAGGTTCGGAAGGGCAATCGCGCCCGCGATGATCCCGCCCATGTAGATCCAGCATTGCCGAAGGTGGCGGCGGTCCGGTGTTAATAGGAGTGCGACGACGATGCCGATGCCGAAGAACGCGAAGGAGTGTTTGTTCAGGAAGCCGAAACCGGCAAGGACGCCGAACCAAAGCCAAAGGCGGGGAGAAGCGCCATTGATGATGCGCACGAGCAGGTAGGCGCAGCCGGTCCAGAAGAGCGGCTCGAAGACGTTCATCGAGTAGAAGCTCCCGAGCGCGAGGTAAACCATGGCGGCCATCGACGCAGTGCAGCCGAGGGCCACAGCCCACGTGCGTCCGCCCATCCCGCGCATGAGCTCGCCGGTGAGGACGACCGCGATCGAGTGAGCGATCGCCGGGAATAGCCGGAGTGCCTGGAGGGAGCTCCCGAAAAGAGTGGTTTGCACCCGTAAAATCCAGGCGCAGAGCGGCGACATATCGACGTAGCCGAAATCGAGGTTTCGACTGCACGCGATGAAGTAGAGCTCATCGCGAAAGTAGCCGTAGCCGCTGTTTGTGAGGAGATGGAGGGTCAAAGTGGCGGCTGCAAACCAATAAGGGATCCATTTATCCCGTGAAGGCCGGCCCGTCGCCGCGTCACGAAGGTTCACGCTCGACCAATAACCGGAACCGCAAGGCACTAAAAGTGCTTTTTACGAGGGCGGATCGCCGGTTAGAACGCAAGCATTACAAGCCAAAAACGTGATTACTTTTTTTTGCGAAAAACTACTTGCACGGATGAAGTTCCAGCCGATCATAGCGTCCTTGAGAAAACTAACTCCTGTTTCACTCCTGTGCGCTTGCATCGTAGTCGCGTCACTTACCGCAGCTCAGACGCGTGACGTCGTCATTCCTCAGAAGCTTCTCGACCGCGACCAAGCGTCCCGTAATCCAATCGTTTCCCACAATACATTCGTCTTCCAGGACTCGACCGGTGAGCAGGCGACGGCTCCACTTGTGGAGCTATCGGCGATGAGGAAGCTGAGGCCGGCACCCGCTGGGAAACCGAAGATGGCGGGTATCAATCCGGCGCTCGCAAAGGCCGCGACGATCGCGCAGGAACGAGCGAATGCGCACTCAAAGCGCCGTTGCTGGCGTTCTGTAAAAGAAGCGCTGCTCGCAGCCGGAGCCGTTGATTCGTATCCTCAAACGGCGCTGGCAAAACAGGCGGGCGACGAACTGGTTGAGAATTTCGGCTTTGAAAAGCTGGCCGTCACCGATCCATACGAGGCCCCCGTCGGAGCGGTTTTGGTCTACGATGCGAAGGGTGCACCGGGTCACGTGGAGATCCGCACGCAAAGCGGTTTCGCCAGCGATTTCAGCACACCAACTCCGTCGAAGCGTAAACTGATCGGCGTTTTCACGAAGGCGTAGGTCGGTGCTCCGCCGGCTGCGGTGACGGTTCGTCCATCAAGGGAACAAGCCGGTTCTGTAGTGGCGCGTGATGGGTCTAGAAGAGAGCGTGCTGCGGCTTCGAATCGAAATAGTGCTTGCGCGCCTCTTGATTAAGCGGCATAAAACGCGCCTGTGAGACATCTTACCATTTTCGCGGTTATCTCCAGCTGCTGTTCGGTCGCCTCACTTTCCGCTGCGCAGCTCCAGACTTTTGCCCCGACGTACGCGTTCCAAAGAAGTCCGGCAGCCGACCAAACTGCCAGTGCCACGAGACCTGAGCGGAAAACCACGCGTGCGCTCTCGACAACGGAGCAGTTTACGTATCGCGCTCCATCGGGGCAGGTGAATTCGGTTGAAGTCGTTCGCGGTTATCAGCCCGGTCGCATCGTTTATCCCTTGGCGAAGGTCGATCCGAACCTCAATCCGTCTCTCGCACGCGCTGCTTCCATCGCGCAGGAGCGTTCCTACGCGCATTCGAAAGCACGCTGTTGGCGCTACGTTAAGGAAGCGCTCCTTGCGGCTGGCGCCGTCGATTCGCGTCCGAAGACAGAGCTGGCCAGGCAAGCCGCCGGCGAACTGGTGCAATTCTACGGATTCAAGCGCCTGCCGATCAGCGATCCCTATGCCGCGCCGGTCGGTGCGGTGCTCGTCTACGGCTCAGGTCGTGCGGCTGGTCACGTCGAAATCCGGACAAAGACGGGATTCGTAAGCGACTTTCGCTCGCTTAAGCCGTCCAAGCGGCCGTTGATCGGTATCTTCGCAAAGGCGTAAACCGCCGCGTCTTACAAGCTGAGCTTCTCGCGCCCGTGTGGCGAGGTCAGGTCTAACGCCGGCAAGCGCATCTTTTATCAGAAACAGATGAGTCATCACCTGCTGCCGGAGGTCGATCGCACCTGGCTCCGAGCAGTGACAAATTGTTTCCTCATCCGGGATCCGCAAGACGTCCTTGCGTCGTACACGAGGAAGAACCACGAGCCCGCTGCTGAAGATCTCGGCTTTATCCAACAGGCGGACATCTTCGACGCCGTGCACTCGATCACCGGCACAATCCCGCCGGTGATCGATGCGGCGGATGTACTCCGCGATGCAAGACGCACACTGCACCTGTTGTGCAAGGCGGTGGGCGTGGAGTTTACGGACGCGATGCTCTCTTGGCCGCCGGGGCGACGCAGCACGGACGGCGTTTGGGCGAAGCATTGGTATGCCGAGGTCGAGCGCTCAACGGGCTTTCGGCCCTTTCAGCAGCGCAATAGACAGGTGCCTGCGAAACTGCGTGACGTCTACGATTGTTGCCAGTCGATCTATGAACGACTTCGCGCCAAGCGCCTTCAATAGATGCTGCAACAATTCGACGACCGAAACCGCGATCTGGTCGTGAACATCAACGGCCGCCTGCTTCATCGGAGCGAAGCTGGCGTGAGTCCGTTCGACTCGGCGGTGCAAGGAGGCGACGCAGTCTGGGAAGGCCTGCGGTTGTACAACGGGCGGATCTTCAAGCTCCACGAGCATCTCGACCGGCTCGAACGCTCCGCAGCCGCTTTGGCTTTCGTTGAGGTTCCGTCACGAGAGGCGATCGTCCATGAAATCAGGCGCACACTCGTCGCCAACAACATGCGGGACGGCGTCCACATTCGTCTGACTCTGACCCGTGGCGTGAAGATTACCTCAGGATGGATCCGCGGCTTAACCGCAGCGGCCCGACGTTGATCGTCCTCGCGGAGCACAAGCCGCCCGTGTATGCGAAGACCGGTTTGGCTCTGATCACGAGCACGATCCGCCGGCCTCCGGGTTTCTACTCCTGCGCTATTGCGTCTCGCTTCCCGCAAATATCAGTTCTTGGAATAGATCGCTCCGCGAAACAGCTGGATTGCGCGCGAAATAAAGCGCGCGGCAATGTCCTGCAGAATTGCCGGTCCAACTGAGTTCTCAATCCGCGCATCCATCATGCGAACCTGTTAAACTCCATTCTAGCGAAGATGGAGGCGAATAACGCTGGCGCCGATGACGCGTTGATGCTCGATCTGCGCGACGTCGTCGCAGAGACGAACGCGGCCCATGTTTTTGTAGTGCGAGGTGGCACTTTGATGACGAGCTACGTGGTGGCATGTCCCGATGGCATCACGCGCGCCACCGTGCTGGAGCTCTGCCGGGCAAATCAGATTCCGCATCGCGAATCGGACCTCATGTTGAATGATATCTACACCGCGGATGAATTGTTCTGCACCGGCACGATGGGAGAATTAGCCGCCGTGACGAACGTGGATGGCAGAACAATCGGCAGCGGCGAAGTCGGTCCGATGACGCGCCGCTTAACATGGCTATTCTCCGAACGCACCTCAACCGAAGGCGTGCTGGTCGTGTAGCGGCTTGCTTGAGCAGAGTCGGCACGAATTAGATCGTCGCGTCGAGCGAGAAGTCTGCATATCTGCCTTGCTTTAAACGGAGCTGCTCAAAATAGAAACTCGCCAAAAACTACGCTCGATTCGAAGCTGTTCGGATGGCCGAAACGCTCACGCCGATGATGCAGCAGTACCAGCGGCTGCGGTCGAGCGTACCGGCAGATACGCTGCTGCTTTTTCGACTCGGAGATTTTTACGAGTTGTTTTTCGAAGATGCGAAAGAAGTTTCCACGCTTCTCAATGTGGCGCTTACCAAACGCAATGGCGTGCCGATGTGTGGAATGCCGTACCATGCCGCGCATGGTTACATTGCAAAGCTGATCAAAGCGGGCCGGCGCGTGGCAATCTGCGACCAGACGAGCGAGCCGCAACCAGGAAAGATCGTAAGCCGTGAGATCACGCAGATCATCACTGCGGGCACGGTCAGCGAGCTGGACTTGCTCGAATCGAAGCGCGCGAACTATCTAGGTGCGATCTACGCGGCGGATGGAGTTTTCGGACTGGCCTATGCTGATTTGAGCACCGGCGAATTCCGGCTGGCGCAGGTCGTTAGCCGCGGCGCGCTCTTTGATGAGCTCGCGCGCGTTTCACCGGCTGAGCTGTTGATCAGCGACCAGCAGCAGGAGCTGTTCTCCAGTATCGAAGGGACGTTGCCGCACGACAGCTACGCATTCCTCCACGAGCAGGCGGTGTTTACGTTGTGTGAGCAATTCCGCGTCAAATCCCTCGATGGCTTCGGCTGCGCCGAGATGCCGGCGGCAGTTGCGGCAGCGGGAGGGATCGTTCACTACCTGAAGCACCAGCTCCGGCGGAAAGTTGATCATCTCACTTCGTTGCGATGCGACTTCCCGGCGGAACATGTGGCGCTCGACCTCGCGACACAGGCAAACTTGGAGCTGGTCACTTCTCGTGGGGCACGCGACATGAGCTTGCTCGCGGCGCTTGATCGGACGTTGACGCCGATGGGCGCGCGAAAGTTGCGCGCTTGGATTCTGCAGCCGCTGCGTCGACTGCCGGAGCTCGGCCGTCGCCACCAGATGATTGCCGATCTGCTGCAGGAGCCGGAATTGCTCGCGTCCCTTCGTGTGGCGTTAAAGCTGGTGCGAGACCTTGAACGTGCGATTGGCCGCCTGAGCCAGGTCTCCGGAAACGCGCGCGACGTGGTGGCGTTGCGAACGTCGCTCCAGCAGATCCCAGAGCTGAAACGCGAGCTGCAAAAGTTGATCGATCGGCTGGCGTTCGGTTCGAATCACGTGCACGAAAACGGGAGCCGCGTCTCACTTGCGCATTCGTTGCAGGACGACCTGCGCGAGCTGCCGGAGCTGGTGGAGATGCTTGCGGACGCTGTCGTTGACGATCCACCGTTTACGCTGAAAGAGGGGGGAATTTTCCAGGATGGTTTCGACGCCGATCTGGATGAGCTGCGGCGCGCGTCACGGGATGGGAAGTGCTGGGTCACTCAGCTGCAGGAACGCGAAATCCGTAGCACGGGAATCAGATCGCTGAAGGTGCGATTCAATTCCGTGTTCGGCTACTTCATCGAGATAACCAAATCAAACCTGGGGGACGTGCCGGCGCACTACACGCGGAAGCAAACCACCGTCGGCGGCGAGCGTTTCGTCACGCCGGAGCTCAAGGAAATGGAGGCTCAGATCCTCGGGGCGGACGAACGCGCACGGCAGCTCGAGTACCAGCTGTTTGGCAAGTTGCGCGAAGAGACGTTGCTGCACCTTGAGGATACCCAACGGACGGCTGCGGCGGTCGCGACACTAGACGCAATCTGCGGCCTTGCGGAGACTGCGCGCCTGTACGGATACACACGACCGAAGCTCGACGAGTCGCTGCGACTCGAGATCACCGACGGGCGGCATCCGGTGCTCGACCAGAATCTCGCCGATGAGAAGTTCGTCCCCAATGACACAATGCTCGACGGTGAAAACGTCAGGCTGGCGATCATCACTGGCCCGAACATGGCGGGAAAATCGACGTACATCCGCCAGGTGGCGCTGATCGTGTTAATGGCGCAGATGGGGAGCTTTGTGCCGGCAGCGAGCGCGCGGATCGGGGTTGTGGATCGCATTTTCACGCGAGTAGGTGCGAACGACGAACTCTCGCGCGGACAATCGACTTTCATGGTGGAGATGAATGAGACAGCCAACATCGTAAACAATGCGACGGCACGTAGCCTCGTAATTCTCGACGAGATCGGCCGCGGGACCTCAACATTCGATGGCCTTTCGATCGCGTGGAGCGTCGCCGAGTTCCTGCACGACAACATTCGGGCGCGCACGCTTTTCGCGACCCATTATCACGAGCTGACGAAACTCGCGGAGGAGCGCAGCGGCGTCGTGAACTACAACGTGGCGGTGCGCGAATGGAACGAGCAGATCATTTTTCTGCGCAAGATTGTGCCGGGCGGAGCCGATCGCAGTTACGGCATTCAGGTTGCGCGGTTAGCGGGGTTGCCGAAGGAAATTCTGGATCGCGCGAAAGGAATTCTCGCGCACCTCGAAAAGCCTAACGGCGTGACGAAACCGGAAACAATTCCGAGGTCGAAGCGTTCGAAAAAGACGATGCCAGCCGGGACCAAGTCGCAGCTCGACCTCCTTTGAAAGTCATGAACGAAGGGCCGGCGGAATAAAAGGCAGCCTAGTCTTTCATAGCTGCATGAAAGATCAATCCAGAACAAAAAAAACATTCAGAAATGGATTCACAGGTCTACGCCGTAAAGCGTTCCTGTGTTTTGCCATTGTAGGCATAGCACAAACCGGCCACAGCCAGGCACCCGATGCCGGAGACACTGCTGGCGCCGTGTTTGCGATGACAAATCGAGCGAAAGATAATGAAGTCATCGCGTTTCATCGTGCCGCCGATGGCACCCTCAACCAAACCGGGCGATACTCGACCGGCGGCAGTGGCATCGGAGTAGATTTCGATACCCAGGGTGGCCTGACTCTGCATAGCAATCATCGCTTCCTCTACGCATGTAATCCGGGGAGCGATAACGTGACCGTTTTCGCTGTGGATGGCTCCAAGTTGACGCGGATCCAGCGGGTCTATGCAGGGGATCAGCCGCTCAGCATCACTCTTTCAGGAAATCTCGCGTACGTGCTGGACGGATCTGTAGCAGGCAACGGCATTACTGGGTTCACTGTTGGTGATGACGGAAAGCTGACCCCGATTCCGGATTCCTTCCGATCGTTAAGCTCAGATATCGCTGTGCCCGGTGAAGTGCAGTTCAGCCCTGATGGTCGGTCTATCGTAGTGACTGGCAAGGTAGGGAGCATCCTCGATGTCTTCAAAGTCAGGGCTGACGGGCGACTGAGTGAGGCCGTACAAAACAAATCGGCTGGCCGGCGACCGTTCTCGGAAGCTTTCCGCAAGGATGGCCGTTTGTTAGTCGTAGAGTCGGGATTACCCTTTGAGCACAATGCGGGCGTATCTTCCTACGATCTTGATACAGACGTAGGCCTTTCGGTCATCACTGCGTCGGCAAAGAACGGGCAAACGGATGGCTGCTGGATCGTAATTACGAATGACCAGACGCATGCTTTCACTGCAAACTTCGCCAGTGGCACGATCTCCAGTTACTTGCTCCGCGACAATGGACGGGTTGAGCTGCTCAACGGAGCGGCTGCGTTTAGTGGCATAACGAGTCAGCCGACAGATCTCGCCTTCAGCACCGGCAGCAAATATTTATATAATTTGCTCCGCGGGACCGGTGGCGTGGCAGCGTTTCGGGTGAAGGCGGACGGGAGCCTCGATCGCCTGGGAGTTTTTGGTGTCGGGCAGGGTTTGCCGAGGGCTAACGGCGCCTCGGGACTCGCCGCCTATTGAGCAGCATTTCTGCTCGCGCCGGAATTACGAATTGCTGGTGGTGCTAAGAGCGACCGCCGGGCCATCGCCGATGTGGCCCGGCGGTTCGCTATTGGCCACGGCTCCATCCTTCCGGACAACTCAGGAGAGAGGCGGAGACCGGGACAGCATCAAGAGCAGTTCGAAGCCGACTCGTGCGATCTCGCGCAATTACGCTCACCACCGCCACTGTCGAGCTGCGTTCGCGGCAAACAGCAATCGACGAGCGCCACGCGGTTTACCGCCAGATTCGATTCCTTGCGACGCACCGATCTGTTACACTGGGGCGCGAATGGCGGTTAAGACGGAAAATGAGCTGAGCGAGGTGCAGCGCAACCACTGGCTCAAAGCCGTCGCGGCGGTGGAGCTGCGAAACTTTGGTTATGCGATCTCGCTCCTTCAGGGGCTGCTGAAACAGGAACCCGAATTTCTAACGGGCCGGCAGCTAGTACGCCGCGCCGAAATCGCCAAGGCGAAAGCGGAGAAGAAGAAGTTCTTCACGGTATCGACTGCGTCCATCGGCGTGATGAAGGCGCAGCGCGAGCTCAAAAAGAACCCGGCGAGAGCAGTCGAACTGATCGAGAAGGTGCTTGAAGATGAGCCTTACAATCGCCAGGCAAATCTGCTCCTGAAAGAAGCGGCTATGGCCGCCGGCTGGCGCGAGGTCGCCGTCTTTGCGTTGCGAACGCTGCTCGAGGAGAAGCCGCGCGACACGAAAATTCTGCACCAGCTCGGACGCGTCTACAATGACATGGGGGCGAGCGACCAGGCAGTGGAGGTCTACAATCGCATTACAGAAGCTGATCCGACCGACGCGGAAGCGTTGCGGCTGGGAAAGGATGCCTCAGCCCGCGGTTCTATGAAGAGAGGCGGCTGGAACGAGGCGGAGAGCTATCGCGATTTGATCAAGGACAAAGAGCTTGCGGTCTCGCTCGAGCAAGAGAGCCGGATGGCGCTAACCGGTGAATCGCTCGAGCAGCAAATCGCCGACACTTATGCGCGGCATCAGGCCGAACCCGAGAACGTGGATCATGCGCGACGCCTCGGGCTCTTGCATGAGCAGAAGGATGATTGTGAATGCGCGATCGCCTGGTTTCAATACGCGGCCGACCTGACGAATGGAATCGACAGCGGTTTGCTGCGGAAAGTGTCCGACCTCAGCATGAAACGCTCCGAGCGCGAGATTATGGACCACGAGCAGTATCTGGCCCAACATGGCGCCGATGATCCACAATACAGCGAACGCGCGGCCGCGCTGGAAACGGCAAAAAAGCGGCGAGCGGAGCTGTTGATCAGCGAGGCCCGCAAGCGTTCGGAGCGGAATCCGACGGATCTGCAATTGCGTTTCGAACTTGGCGAGCATCTGCTGAACGCAGGTCAGTTTCGCGAAGCGGTGCCGGAGCTGCAGCGTGCGCGGCAGAACCCGAACGCGCGGTTGAAAGCGATGAACCTGCTCGGTCGCTGCTATCGCGCTCTCGGCATGCTGGACCTGGCTGCAAAGCAGCTCGAGGAAGCAGCACGCGAGATTCTATCGATGGACGGAATGAAGAAGGAGATCGTCTACAACCTCGGTTTGGTTTACGAGCAGATGGGGGACCGTCAGCGGGCGATCGATTGCATGAAGCAGATCTACGAGATCGACTACGGCTATCGGGACGTAGCGCGCCGCGTCGAAAGCTCGTACCAGGAAACCTCCTCGCAGCAATGAGAGCTGCAATCATCCTGTCTGAGAAGCGACACGCTGTAAGGGCGACCCCCCGCTTGGAGTGAACCGGGTGCGCGGTTTGGAAGCTCGCGGCTAGCCGGGATTCGCACGTCCAACACCCTCGGAGCGTGCGAACTGTAGTTGCCGGAGTTCCGGCGGAACAAACTACCTCACCACGAATATCTATGAAAAAATCATGCAACATCATCTCGCGCGCTGCCTTTGGGGTAGTCGCGGCCGGTGCGCTCTCGTTGTCTAGCAGCCTTTTCGCCCAAGAGGATGCCTCCCCAGGCAAGACGCCAGCGCCTGACGCGAGTGCGGCGCCGGGCGCGAGTCCTCCCGGCTCGATGGCTCCTGTCGGCCAGAAGCCACGCGTCAGTAAGGATAAGTCGAAACCGGCGGCGTCGCCGGCAAATGGCAACGCTCCGGGCGGAAAGACGGATCAGCAATTCCTCATGAAGGCAGCGAAAGGCGGCATGATGGAAGTCCACATGGGCCAGATGGCGGAGAAGCAGGGCCAAAGCGCGGACGTGAAGAAGATCGGCGCCCGTATGGTGGCCGACCACACGAAGGTCAACAACGAACTAATGGCGCTCGCCCAGACCAAAGGCGTTAAGCTCGATACCCGCCACAAGATGGACAAGATGGACTCGGCGAACTTTGACCAAATGTATCTCGATCAGATGGTGAAGGACCACGAGAAAGACATCGCGGAGTTCGAGACCGAGGCGAAGAGCGGCATGGATCCCGAGGTGAAGAGGTTCGCGTCGAAGAATCTGCCGACGCTGAAGAAGCACCTGGAAATGGTGAAAGCCGCGCAAGGCAAGATGAAGAAGGGCTAAGGCGCCTCTTCTGTCTGGTTGAAACGCAGCACGTCGAACGACGTGCCGCGTTTTTTAGTCCATCGGAATGTCTCGTGTCGCCCGCAGCTGTAAGCGTACCGTCAGAGCGCCCGTCCCGGAGGTCGAGTCAATCCGCGGAAGGTATAACTGCGGATCAAGTCCAGTAATCTCAATTCGGAGGTAAACGTGGTGCGGGTGTCGTTCAGCATCTCCCGCCACCGCAATCGTCTCGAATCCGCGCCCGTCACGCGCGGCGAAGAGGGTCTTTTCATCGCGCCTCAGTTCAACGGCGGCGAGGTCGATCGTGGTAAACGGGCTGACGAAGTCTATCCGCAGTGGAGCGGCGCCGGCATCAGACGGCAACGGAATCAGAACTTCCTTCCAAACTTCGTGCCCAACTCTGGCCACGGCTGAGTCTTCCTCGCGATGGATGCCATCATGCGTGTGAAACACCTGAATGGTCGTTTGCCGCGCGTCGTCGTCGTCGCGGATCGTTCCGTCACGCCACTCTTGTGCGATCTTCTGCTGCATTTCCGATGCAAGATTGCGGTAATACGCCTCTATCGGAGCTGACGCAGGTCCATCGGCATCGTCGAGGAGCGTTTCGATGGGGTACGGCAACCGATTAGCAGGCGGTTTCTGCCACACGCCCAGCCCAGGTCCGGAGCTGAATGCGAACGAACGTCCGGTGGCGCGAAGTTCGTCCCACACTTTCCAGACGCCGAATTCGCGGACACGTACACTGATGTCGTGCATGAGCAAAATCCCGCCGGGCCGAATCTTCGGCAGCCAATGTTCAACGTCGTGGCGCACAGCCGATTCGGTATGCAGCCCGTCCAGGTGTAAGACGTCAATACTGTCGGATGCGAAATGATCGAGCGCGTTGTCGAAGCTGCATCTGAGCAAAATCGAGAACGGCTGGTAATTGGTGGCATTGTGATTCGAGACCTCATCGAATGTCGTCTCATCATAGCCTCCGGCCTGTTGATCGCCCCGCCACGTGTCGACCGCGAAACAACGCGTGCCGGTGCGATGCTCCGCGGCTGCCTGGCAAAAGGCGAAGTAGCTCTCGCCGCGATCGGTTCCTAGCTCGACCAGCAGGCGTGGCTTCAGCGTCGCGACAAGGTCATACGCGAAGTGGAGGTGGTCTGTCCAAGCACCCACGCCATAGATGCACGGTCGAAAAGAGCTCGAGGGCAGATCGAGCAGAATGGGTGCGGGATCCATGGCCGGCCGAAGAATAGTCTGCACCATCCCGGAAGTCAGGCCGGGCTTGATTCGGGCACTGCCGCCGTTGACTAGTTGGTCGACCCATCGGTCGCGGGTCTGCCAATGTTTTCCGAGCTACCTAGTCTTCAAGGTTTCCAGCCGAAGTTTTACAACGGAAACGTCACGCGCTTTTACCTGCCGCTCCTGTTCGATCTCGTCACGCTCTCCAAGCCACAGAATATCGTCGTGCTCGGGCTTTCGGATGCGCAGTTTTATTTCACTCTCTGCCAGGCGGCGCGAGAGACCGGACTAGCGACGAGCGTCACAATCATCCGGCGCGGGCGCGGCGGAGAATCCGCGCGTGAAGACGAGACGTGGCAGCAGACGGTGGCCCGAGCGAATGAATTTTACGGTGAGCTCGCGCAGGCGCGCGCCGGCCTGCCGGTGCAGATCGCGGAAGAATTCGCCGCAGCGAGTGTTGATCTGCTCGTTCTGGACGACTGCGAGTCAGGCGAGATGCTCCGCGCTGAATTGACGGCGTGGCTTCCGAAAGTTTCCGACAATGGTTTCGTCGCGCTGCACGGAATCGACCTCAATCGCGCGCACGACCCGCCGCGCGAAGCATGGGACGAGATCAAGCACACCCGGACGGCGGCTGAATTCCACGAAGGCATCGGGCTCGGCATTGCGGCGCTTCGCGGAAGTGCGGCCGACGATTCGGTGCTGACCGCGCAGCTTTTTGGTTCGCCCGAACGTCAGAGCGAACTCGGCCGGATTTACCAACTCGTCGCGATGCGCATCGACGCGGCCGCGCGGGCAGAACGGCTGGAGCGCGAGAATGCGGTCCTACAACTTCGGCAAGTCTGGCTCGATACGCTGCTCGAGGATCGTTGGAAGGCGCAGGACGTGATGGATCACCAGGCGCGAGAAATTACGCGCCTGGGCGCTCTGGTCGCCGATTCAACACTCGACCTGGTGGACTTGCAGCAGCGCTTTGCCGCGTTGCACGAAGATCGCGTCGCCGCGCAGGAAGTGATGAACGAGCAGATGACGGAAGTCAGCAGCCTCCGTTCGCGCTTCGCCGCACTGGAGCACGACCGCGTCGCCGCGCAGGAGGTGATGGACGAGCAGATGACGGAAATCAGCAGCCTCCGTTCGCGCTTCGCCGCACTGGAGCACGACCGCGTCGCCGCGCAGGAGGTGATGGATCGGCAGGCGCGCCAAATCGAGGAGCTGCAGCAGCGGTTCGATGAGCTGCATCGCGATCGCATCAAAGCGCAGCTGATCATGGACCATCAACTCGACCAACTGAAGCAGTGGGTCGGCAAAAACGAACAGCTGACGACGGCATATAACGCGCTGAAGGCGCAGCTCTCCGAGCAAAAACGCACCCTGAAAACGGCGAAGAACAATTGCCGGAAAAACGGCCGATGCTTCCGGATCGCCACCGACGCAAAACCGCAGCGCAGCATTCCCGAGAAGATCATCCGCGAGCTGCAACGCATTCCGGCCAACCTCACGCGCGCGCGCAAACAAGCGCCGCCGGCGAAAAGCCCGCCGCCGCCCCGTGCCCTGGAGCCGCCGCCTGATCGTTATCCGCAGTGGATCGCGGAGCACGAACCGACCGCATCGGACATCGAGGAGCAGAGGCGCGCAGCGGCGACCCTCCGCGGGCCAGTGCTCAGCTTACTCGTCCCGACGCACAACACGCCGGTGCAGTTCCTCGACGAGCTGTTCGGGTCGATCGCCGCGCAGACGTACGGCAACTTCGAGATCTGCGTGGCCGACGGTGGCTCGGACGATCGCGGGACGCTCGAAGCGTTAAAAGCGTGGGAGGAAAAAGAACCGCGGCTGGGCGTCGCATTCTTACCGGAGAATCTCGGGATCGCGGAGAACACAAATCGCGCGCTCGCCATGGCGAACGGAGAATTCGTCGCGCTCGTCGACCACGATGATCTCCTCGCACCTTTCGCACTCTACGATGTCGCGCACGAGATCGGTGCGTGGCCCGCCGCGGACGTTCTTTACAGCGACGAAGATCGGTTGTCGGAAGCAGGCCGGCGGCATTCGCCGTTCTTCAAACCGGAGTGGAGTCCGGAGCTGCTCTACTCATGCATGTATCTCGGGCATCTCACTGCGTACCGGCGGGCGCTGCTAGAAGAGATCGGTGGCTTCCGGAAGGAATTTGATCTCTCGCAGGATTACGATCTCGCGCTGCGCGCCACCGAAAAGGCACGCGAGATCCGGCACATCCCGCACGTGCTTTACCACTGGCGGGAACATGCCGCGTCCGGTTCCACCGGGGGTAAACCCGATGCGCGCAAGACGAACCTGGCCGCGCTTGCGGAGGCGATGCGCCGCCGCGGACTGGCCACCGATGTGCTGGAATACCCGGCCGCCAATCGCGTTCGGATGAAGCTGCCGCAACCGCCGCGGGTCTCGCTCATTATCCCGACCGATTCGGCTGCGCGCGCGCAGGAACTCCTGATCACAATTCCAAGCGTGACGAAATATTCGCCGCTCGAGATCATCATCGTCACGAACAGCCGGCTGGCTGCTTCGCTCGCGCCTCTGACAGAGAACAAATCGGGTTTACGGCTACTGCCGTACGACAAGCCGTTCAACTTCTCAGATAAATGCAACGAGGGGGCGGAAGCGGCGACGGGCGACCGGCTCATCTTCTACAACGACGATGTCCGCCCACGCGATGC
>JACDHZ010000102.1 GCA_013820755.1 Chthoniobacterales bacterium | reverse complement strand
GTCGTGCCGATTGGCAATCCTTTCGACCGGATGCGCGCGTTGATTGTGGATGATGAGCTTCATGAAGTTCCGGAAGGAAGAGATGGCGAACTGGTGATGACGGGACCTCAACTTAGCCTCGGCTATTGGGAGGATGAGGAGAAAACGCGGAAGGCGTTCATTAAACTACCTGGAGGGAACGGGACTTATTATCGCACAGGCGATCGCGTCCGCCGGCCGGCACCGGAAAACCCCATGGTCTATTTGGGTCGTTTGGATAGTCAGGTGAAAGTCCTCGGACATCGGGTGGAGTTGGGCGAGATAGAAGCCGCCATAAGGGAAACGGCGCAGATCGATGGAGTAGTGGCCGTCGGATGGCCGATAAGTCCGGCTGGGGTCGATGGCATCGAGGTGTTCCTGCAAACAGACGCGTTTGACACACGGCCGCTGCTGGACACTCTCAAAAGCCGGCTTCCCGTTTACATGATGCCTCGGAATATTCGGCTCCTGAGTCACTTCCCGTTGAACGCGAATGGGAAGTACGACAGAGGAGCGCTGCTCAAGTTGCTGAAGGAAGGTAATTAGCCGGCGCGTCGAGAACCGTCGCGTCCGCGCACGCGGCGAGAAAGCGCTCGGAAATCATTATGTATCGACAATGGATTCGCGCGTTGCCTGACGAGCAGCGAGCGGCAATTATCGAGGCCGGAGAAACGGCTGCCTTGAGCAAGGTCCGTCGTGCCTTGCGATTGCTACAAACGCTTGAGCAGAAGGGACCGCGGTTTGAAGTCGAGCTCCTGAGCAGCCAGAATCTCGAGCCTGTTCTGCCATATCTGCAATTTGCGTTGAGTTGTCTGCCGAGCGAGCCGCAGTTGCACCTGGCGCCGTTGGACGACATCGAAGGTTATGTCGCACGTCCGGCCGAATCAGACCGGCTACTTCACGCCCGGGTAGTCATCTGGCGAGTAGAAGAAGTTCTGCCGGAGGTGCTTTTTCCTTTATCACATGGGTTCCCTGATCAGCTTCTCGGTCGAATCGAGCAGGTGCTGGAAAGGGTGGAACGACTGGTGAGTCTGCACCGGAAATTCGCGCCGGGAGTTCCATTATTTATCTCGACGCTGCCGCTGCCATCACACCTTGCAAACCGGCTCTTTAGCTCGCAGCACGAAGCTGGAGCGTTGGCTGCAATCGCGCGAATCAATAGCCGTATCTACAATCTCGCCGGTGCTCGCGGAGGAGTGCACGTGCTGGATGTGGCGGACTGGGCAGCGACGCAAGGCGCAGCGCATGCGGATGTTCTTTTAGAGATGATGGCACGGCAACCGTGGAGCGCGACTGGCCAGCTTTCGTTCGGTTTTTTTCTCGCGCGCTCTCTCAGGCCGCTGTTGGTGCCAAGGCGGAAAGCTCTCGCGCTGGACCTGGATAACACGCTTTGGGGAGGTGTGATTGCCGAAGATGATATCGGGGGTTTGGTTTTGAGCCACGATTTCCCCGGGAATGTTCATCTCCGAATTCAGCGTGAACTGCTGGAGCTGCGGAACAGAGGAATTCTGTTGGTTCTGCTTTCGAAGAACAACGAAGCGGATGCAAAGCAAGGGTTTGATTCTCATCCAGAGATGATTCTCAAGTGGGAAGACTTCGTCGTGCGCAAGGTCGACTGGAACCACAAACACGAAAATCTGCGGGATGCCGCCGCGGAACTTAAGCTCGGTCTCGATAGCTTTGTGTTTCTGGATGACTCGGATTACGAACGTGAGCAGATGCGGCAGGCAATCCCGGAAGTATTGATTCTCAACGAAAGTGGCGATCCACTTCAGATCCTGCGCGCTTTGTGGGAGACAGACGCTTTCGAATCATTAACGTTGACCGAAGAAGACCGGCAGCGCCATCACGATTACTCAGTGCGCGCCGGTCGGAATGTGGAGGGGCACAACGATGATCTGGAAGGATTCCTTCGGTCGCTCGAAATGGAAGTAACCATCGAGCACATCGAACATTCGAATCTCGAGCGAGTGGTCACGATGTTGAGCAAGACGAATCAATTCAATCTCACGACGCGCCGCCATTCGAGAGCGGAGGTGCAAAGGCTGCTGGAACAGCAGGGTGCGATCGGCCTCGCATTACGCTTGCGCGACAAGTTCGGCGATCAAGGAATCGTGGCGGTCTTGCTCGCCGTTCCGGTGCCAGAGGAGGGGACGCTGAACGTGGACAGTTTTCTGGTAAGTTGCAGGGCGTTAGGCCGCGGCGTGGAGGATGCTCTCTGGTCAGCCATGCTCGAAGAAGCGCGGCGCCGTACGTATCACAGGGTGGAGGCGGCATACTTCGCAAGCGCGAAAAACCAGCTCGTCGCGAACTTCTATGACCGGTTGGGTTTTCGGCGCGACGCGCAAAACACCAATGCGGTCCGTTATGTGCTTGATCGGATTGAAACTGCTGCGTTCCCGCCGTGGATCGCGAGAAGCTCCGTAAACCATGCCGAATGACCCTCTCCTCACGGTGCTGATCGATTTCTTCGATCTGCCGCCAAACACACAATCCGCGAGTATCACCCAGCAAACGATTGCTGCCTGGGATTCCCTGGCGATGGTGCAATTGATCACGGAGCTTCAACGCACGTTCTCAGTCGAGTTCGACCTGGATGAAATCCAGACGCTGCGAAGCTATGACGAAATCCGTCATTCACTGGAGAAAAAGGGCAAGTTCTCAGCCACGCCCGCAGCTCCGATGCTATGAATAGTTTGACTCCAGAAAAAGTTCGCGACTTTCTTCTCGCTAAGTATGCCGGCGCAATGACCGCGACAGGCGTCGATCTCGGCAATGTCCCGGACGAATTCGATTTTCTCCTTAGTGGTGTTATCGACTCGTTTGGCATCCTCGAAATGATCAATGCCATCGAAGATGAGTTCGGCATCCAGTTCGACATGGAGAGCTTGGACGCGGAGCAAATGACGGTGCTCGGGCCCCTCTCGAGATTTGTAGCCAGCAACGCTATCGCCGCTTAAAGTGAGGCACGTTAGCGTCCGAGTCGTATGCTGTTAACGTATCAGCACTCATCCATTTTCATCGACGCTTTTTCCCACCGTCTTGGGGGTACACAGCGCAGCTTGGAGGAAATGAAGGCGGGGAATCTTCTGGCCGGCGACGTCGACCACCTGGCGGCGTTGGGTTACAAGCGCAATCGTGGTCTGACACAACAGGAAACGCTGCTGAGTCTGGCTACCAGCGTTATTCCGGCGACGCTAGAGCAAGCAGGAGACCCGCGTGCTCTCGTTTTCCAACATTGTAACGCGGAAAGCGCGGTTCTGCCGCGTGATCCGGATGACAGTGTCGGCTCATCTAGAAATCGTTACTTTCCCGCCGCAGTCTTGCGGGAGCTGCAGCTCGACGACATCCCTTATCTTTGCTCCTTCGCAAGCGGCTGTGCCGGATTCCTCTCTGTTGTGATCACTGCGTGTGGCCTCTTCATTGATGATGAGGAACGGCCGGTGATTTGTGTGATGGCGGACGACAGAGTGCCGGGGTTTCCGTTCGACATGTTGCGGGAAAGGATATTGGGGTCGGATCACAGCTCTTCTTTTTTGGTCGGTCGCCGTCCGCACGGTTATCACCTGCTCGGCATCAATTTCTATTCGACAACGCGGACGCTGGTTCCGCTGGTGGAAATCGTAAAGCGAACGGTGCAGATGATCCAGGACCTTGCGACTCATCTTGCGTTGGACCTCACTGCCAGGGACGTCGTAATCCATTATCCCAATATCTTTCCCGATACATGGAGAATGGTGACGCGGTATTTGCGGCTGGCCCGCGTCGAAGCGGTGATCGACGAAATCGCGGAGCGAGCACATTGCGGCGCGACGGATTCAGTGATCACTCTGGCGAAACATCACCGTGGAGAGGAAGGGCGGATGCACGTCGTGGTGAACTACGGTGTCGGCCTGCACCTCGGAGTCTGCATTCTTGAAGAGCAGAACGGGGCTACACCGCGCAACTGACGCGTGCCTACGGCGGACACATTCGATCTGCCGCCGGTGTTGCACAGAACTGATGCTCTCGTGAGACACCTGGAGTTGAGGCATTTGAATGACATGGAGGACGTCGCACGCAATGCCGAGCAACTCTCCGGCTGGGTGCTCCAAACCGGCACCCGATTTTTTAAAGCAATCTTCGGCGACGATGACACTGCACGCTGCCAGCTGGAAAGGTGGATATGCCGTGGGGATTCGGAATTCTGCGGCCTGCTTGCAACGATCGCTTTGAACGACTTTTCTCCGGCGGGCGTAATCGTCGCAATGTCGGGTTCCGAAGTTGGCCGAAGGCGCCGCTCCGACTTTCTTGCACTAATGGGTGCCTCGGGACGCGAACGGCGGCTGATGTTGAAACAAAACCTACAGGTGCTCGCCAATGCAACCCCACCGATCCGTGAGAGCGACTTCTACATTCGCAGCCTGGCTGTGGACAAAGCGCACCGCGGCTGCGGCATCGGCCGAGCGCTTATCAATGCTGCAATAAACGACGGCGCAGCCGCAGGCCACCGCCGATTCCGACTTGACGTGGACACGGACAACGACCCAGCTCTCGCTCTTTACCGGAGTTGCGGCTTCGAAGCGATCAGCGAGAGCTGGCTACCGCAATTTGGCTTCGGGATGTACTCGATGGTTCTGGAAACATAGATGGAAGAATCGTTTTTCGGCGGTTTTAAAAACCGGCTGCTGCAAATGCTGGCTCGCAGCGCGCCCGGTGCCACAACATGGCGGGTTAAGCTGCACCGCTGGCGTGGAGTGCACATTGGTGAGGATGTCTGGATTGGCTACGACGCGGTAATTGAGACGTCGCGGCCAGATCTTGTCAGAATCGGCGACCGCTCGACGGTCCAGATGCGCGCCACGATTATCGCGCATTTTCGGGAGCAGAAAGGCGTGGTGATCGAAGAGGACGTTACGATCGGTCCCGGAGCGATCATTTTGCCAAACGTGACTATTGGCCGCGGCGCGATAGTCACTGCGGGAAGCGTGGTAACGAAATCCGTTCCGCCCGGGACTATGGTTCAAGGGAATCCAGCGCGGCCGATCGCGACAGTGAAGATTCCTCTTCGGCTGGACGTCTCGCTGAAGGAGTTCATGAGAGGACTGAGGCCGATCCGATGAATCTTTTCCGTTCCGGCAACGTATGACACGAGACGCGAATCGTGTTGGCTGCTTCATCGGGTGGCGTCCGTGCCTTTTCCGCCGCTTGCGCCTCGAAACCCAAGGTCGTGCCGACGTGCTATCTTTGCTGATCGCCGAAGAAACTAGCTGTGGAGCACCACGGCGGATGCGGATGGGAACGCCGCCTGCTCCACACCACACGAAGACATGCAATCTGCCGACACTCCAGCACGGCCGCTGACAGAGACTAGGTCCGGAACCCCTGCTGGAGGAACGTTCGGGCAGGCTAGGACACGTCTTCGATTCAGTGTTGTTTATTTGCTGCTGCTGGCCGTGGTCTTCAGCCCGCTGCTTTGGTCGCTCGCGATCCACGGGTCAAAGAACAATCTCCACTCGCACGTTCTGCTGATCCCGTTTGTCTCGGCGTACGTTCTCTGGATTCGATGGAAGGATCTTCCAACGGCATACCGAAGCTCGTGGTTTCTCGCATCAATGATGGGAGCGCTGGCGGCGGCCGCACTTAGCGCAGCCTGGATTTTTGCGCCGGCGCTTTTCCTGCTGAGTCACAACGATTTCCTCGCGTTGGTGACTTTCTCGCTCGTCTGCTGCCTGGCGGCAGGGGGTTTCGCGTTTTTGGGTAATCGGTGGATGGCGGCAGCTGCTTTCCCGATACTCTTTCTATTGTTTATGGTGCCGCTGCCCGATGCGGCAGTCGACGCGCTCGAGACCGCATCAAAGCTTGGCTCGGCCGAAACCACGGATTTGTTCTTCAGCCTTTCGGGAACGCCGTTTCTTCGTTCGGGAACGGTGTTCCAGCTGCCCGGAATAGCCCTCGAAGTCGCGCAGGAATGTAGTGGCATCCGCTCCAGCTGGGTGTTGTTGATCACCAGTCTCTTGGCTTCGAATCTGTTCCTTCGCACTCAGTGGCGTCGTGCGGTGCTCGTGCTGTTCGTCATCCCGCTCGGGCTGATTCGCAATGGGTTCCGCATCATGGTGATCGGCCTGCTGTGCGTCCACATCGGTCCCGAGATGATCCACAGTGTGATTCATCGTCGGGGCGGGCCGCTGTTCTTCGCTGCCTCGCTTATTCCTCTGTTCGCCTTGGCGTGGTGGCTCCGCGCAGGAGAGCAGAAGAAAAGCCATTCAGCAGTCCGCGGCAGCGATGTGGCAACGCCGCGAACGGATTAGGCCGACGCCTGAGCCGACGCTGCCGCGCCGAACCCGCCTTGCGGTGACACAAGATCAGCTACGGCGCAATGACGGCGCTGGACGGCGATAGCCAGTTGCGATAGCATGCAGCTCAACTCCAACGGAAGACGATTAACCCTTTATGATCTCTGCACGCGCGTATCCACACCTGCCTCGTAGCACACCACCCTTGCGGCGCATAGCCGCCGGTCTGCTGTGTTGTGTCGGTCTTGCGTCATGCCAGACGCGCATTCAGAGCACTCCGTTTCCGGGCCAGAATGCACCGGTCTCACGAGTAACTCTAGCATCCGGTGACGCGATCAAGCTTGTTTTTTCCGGCGCGCCGGAGTTGAACCAATCCCAAAAGATTGCTGCTGACGGTAGAATTAGCTTACCACAAGTTGGCGAGGTGCGTGCAGCCGGAAAGTCAGTCGCACAGCTTCAGAGCGAGCTTACTGCGCTGTACAAGGAGCAGCTGCGTAACAGCGATGTCCTCGTTATCTTAGACAGTAGTTCGACCACAGTGTATCTCGGAGGCGCGGTGAAGAAGCCTGGCCCGCTCTCGTTCGAACGCCCGACTACGGTGTTGCAGGCAATCATGCAAGCAGGTGGACCTAATGAATTTGCGAATATTGGTCGCGTCCAGGTGACCAGGCTCATCAATGGTCAGGAGCGGAGCCAAACGCTTGATCTGCGCCCCACCATCGCTGGGCAGACCACGCAGCCATTTTATGTTCGCGACGGCGACGTGATCTCCCTGGGGCAAAAGGCTTTTTAATTCAGCGTAGGTACCGCCGTCTGACATCCGCGTTCGGCCAAGATCCCGTCCGTCCGCAAACCGTTCACCGCGGTCAGTTGGTTAATTCGGCTAGCGCATCTCAGGCGTCGACCCGGTGAATCACCAACCGGCTGCAACATACCGGCCGTTTGTCTTCACCACGATGTAATCAGCACGACGGTCGGGCCGTTTGGCGATTTGCCTCAGATTCGCACGGTAACGTCCGTCGGATTCATCAGCAGCAGCCGATCGATGGAATCGGTGCTTCTTGGCCGATACCAATCGACGCGGAAGAGCAGTAGGTCGGCCATTCCTCGGTTGAACAGTGGCCGGATCCGGCGCGGCGTTACCTGCGCCTGTCGACAGCGGTATTTACCTGCCGCCGGATTTCGCGCATGGTTGGCAACCTGATCGCCAGGTGAGCTGCCGACGATCTGCTTGCCGTAAAATGCTCACCTTCGCACGGACGTGCGGCTGTCACTGACCAGTGAAGTAAACTTCCACTAAGCCGACTCCGGTCGATTCGTGACGTCCGCGGACAACGGCGGTGTAGTTTCCTGGCGCGAGTGTTGCCGCTATCGCCGCTTCACGGTTGTCTTGGGGCGCGATTCCGGAGTTGGTAAGTTGTCTTTCTTGATTATTGCGCCAGTTATCGTTGGCGAAGATCAGCGTGCCGTCCCGGTCATAGAGATCGAGAGTCGGATCTTGCAGCGCGCCGGCAATTCCGTTCTTGCTAAGCGACGGTCCCACGGCACGGACGATCACATGGCCGGGCTCATCGCCCCCGATGATGAATCCACCGATGAGGACATTGTCCCCTGTGCCAACCTTGCCGCGGGTGGAAATCGCTGCGACGTGGCTCGCATCGGTACCGACGTCGTACACCTCGAGGACAGCAACGCCAGCGGTGTCGTTCCGACCCGACAGAACCACTGTGTAGTTGCCGGGATCAAGCGTGGCAACCATAACGGGCTCTCTCGGATCGCTGGCGGGGAGATCGATGCCGCCGGAACCCCTCTGCAACTTCTGGCCGAATGGGATCAGCTTGCCGGCGCTGTCGTGTAAGTGGACGACTGGGTTAAGCAGCACTCCTGTGACGCCGGCCTTCAGCAACGACGGGCCAATCGCGCGGATAAGCACTTTCTTCGGCGCGTCGCCAGTGATGATAAAACCACCGATCAGGACATTTTCTCCTGTTCCGACGTGGGCACGCGTTGAGACGTTGAGCAGTCCACTTTTTGAGTCCGGTTGCGGCGCTTCACTGTCAGCAGGTACGATTTCGATAGCGGCAAGCGTCGCCTGATCCACACTCGCATCGGTCACGATGTTCAACACGCCGTCCGTCACCGATACCCGGAATGAGCGTTTAACGGCAGCATAGCGCCCCACGAGTGCATAGATGTCGAAATGCGACAGCACGGGTTTTCCTTCGACTGCGACGTTAAAGACACGTTTACCTGGAGCGCTCCAATACATCTCCGCGAAGCGCAACGCGACATCGTAATCACCATTGATTACTGGAATCTGGTAGGTGAGGGTCGGTCCATGCCGCTGGGTTTGGTACAAGGGTAACTGACCAGGGCCTGACACCGTTTGCGTATACGCGCCGGCAGTTCCTCCGGCGAAGGCTCTATCAGCGGCCCAGACATGGTCGAGTTTGTCAGTGAACGCAGGGCCGCCGCAGTTAATCCGCACGATCGATTGCTTCGTCGTGGGCGCAGTATCTACCACAGTAAATCTCACGGTGACAGGAGTGCCGGCCGTCCCTCCTCCATCGATGGCGCTATATGGCGTCGCCACCAAAACATGGCTTCCAAGTGCAGGCTTCCAGCGGTTGACTGAGTTGTTGGGGTCACCGACGACGCAGTAAGGGCGAATGTTCTCGGTCTGCAGTAACGCCCCATCGAGCTTGAAGGTGACGCTATCTACATTCGCACGAGGGTCAGCACGCACAGAAAGACTCTTCTTTAGGTCGTACACATATCCTGTATGAAACGGGCCGACGGCGGTCCCTCCCGGCGCTGTGACCATAATCATTGCTGACAAGGTGGGAAGGCCAGCTGTGGGAGTAGGCCTCGGTGTTCCAGCGGGCGTCGGAGTAGCAGTTGGAGACGGCTTCGGCGTCGCTGTTGGATTGGGCGTGGGGCTTGAAGTGGGCTTAGGCGATGCGGTTGGCGTTGGAGTAGCGGTCGTTCTTGGTGTTGGGCTCGGACTCACCGTCGGCTTCGGCGTGGCGGATGGTGTTGCGGTTGGCGTTGGAGTAGCGGTCGGTCTTGGTGTTGGGCTCGGACTCGCCGTCGGTTTCGGCGTCGCGGATGGTGTTGCGGTTGGCGTTGGTGTGGGACTCGGAGTTGAGCCTGCGGTCTTATAGGAAACCACATTCGAAGGGCGGCTTTCAGTGCCTGCCGCATTGTACGAATGCACCGCAAAGAAATAGGTCGTCGTCGCTGAGAGGTTCGGGACGATTGCTGTCGTAACCTTCCGCACGTCCAGGACCCTAGTGAGTGCTCCCGTAGCGGTCCCGTAGTGAACGCGGTAACCAGTCACGGATGAGTCGACGCTAGCAACCCAGGCAAGAGCGACGCTTTGAAGCGGGATCGGCGTCGGGGTCGGAGTTGCCGTAGGTTTTGGAGTAGGCGTTGGGGTAGGGCTCGGTTGTGGCGTTGGAGTCGGTGTTGGTGCTGGGGTCGCGGTTGGTTTGGGAGTCGGAG
>JACDHZ010000254.1 GCA_013820755.1 Chthoniobacterales bacterium | reverse complement strand
CGTCGACATCCCTGGCGAGCGGGTTCGGCGTGATGAATGGATCGAAGAGGAGCGTTTTGCCGGCAACCTCTACCGAGAAACAGGCATGGCCGTAATAGGTGAATTTCATGGGAGACATGTAAACGCGTTTCGTTTCAGAAGCTCGTGTTGAGTGCGTTCAGGTTGGCTGGTGTCGCGGCGACAAATAATGGGCAGAGAACGATGTCTTCGGGCGCCGGGCGCAGCCGAATTGCAAAATATCGACGCTCCTCCGCTGGTGCGTTGACCGACTTACCACTCACTGCGAATCTGCGCGGAATGGCACAACGTGAACGATATCTCTTCATCTGCACGAACCGTCGCGCAGAAGGTGATCCGAAGGGATCGTGCGCCGACCGTGATGCTGAAGCAGTGCGCGCCGCGCTTAAGGAAGCGATCTCAGCGCGCGGACTGGCCAAGCTTCACGCGCGCGTTTGCGCGACGAGTTGCCTGGACCAATGCTCCTCCGGCGTGACGATCCTCGTTGAGCCGGACCATTACTTCTACGGTCGAGTTACAGTTGCCGATGTCCCGGAAATCGCGGCAGCGCTTCGGGAAGGCAGGCGGGTGGAGCGGCTGGTTCTCGCAGCGGCCGATTTGGCCAAAGGCTGAGCTTTACCGTGCGCGCTCGATATCATCAAGAAAGCTGGTGGGCGCGAGCGTCATGCGGAATTCCGCGGCGACGACCAGCCGATCGATCCACGGTAGCTCCGAGTCGCACTGAGAGTGAGATGTTCCAGGGCCAGGTCAGGCTCGCGATTCTTGACCCAGAGCTTCAGGTCATCGCGAAACAACGCTGACTCACAGGAGTAACATGCCGGAATCTCGTCCGCATAACCCATGTAGGTGACAACTCGCGTCCCGACCGGTCGTGCCGCCAGCTCGGTCGCAACATGGCTGGAGTAGCGCTTGAATAACTCGGGAGAGAGCGGAACCGACGAATCGATTTTGTGTCCTCCAAATATGTTTTCTTCAAAAGGATTGAAGAGGTAGAACGCGTCGTAGTCGGCGAACGCGATCTCCATTACGTTCGCGTGAAGAAACTGCACCCCGGAAAGGCTTAGCTCAGCTGCCGCTGCCGCGGCGGCTGCGACCAGATCGCCGCGTTGTTCGATTCCGGTGAAGCGGCCTTCGGTAAGCGACGCCGCAACGAGACAAAACTTCCCTGGCCCGCAGCCGATATCCAGAACGTGAGTTCCGGGCGTGGTCACCAGTAGCTTCGCAGCCTCCGCAGCGATCGCCACGGGCGTCCAAAACACGGACGAAAGCTCCCGAATCTGCGCGGGATAAATGCGATCGAACTTCTCGTCTTCGACCGAAGTGACTTCATCCGGGTCGAGGGCTTCGGCGGTTTCCGGCACAGCGCTCAATTACATCCGAAGGAGCGGAGCGTCCACGCCCGGCGGCGGCTTGCGCAGAGGGTCGGCTGCCTGCAACCTCTCATCCCACGCCATGCCGGAACGTTTCTTTCTCTGCACTGCGATCGATTACACCAATGGTGCTCCGCACATTGGGCATGCCTACGAGAAAGTGCTCGCGGATGTGATCGCGCGTTATCACCGGTTGAAGGGCGAAGAGGTGTTCTTTCTCACCGGCGTCGATCAGCACGGCCAAAAAGTCCAGCAATCGGCCGAGAAGCAAGGCATTCCGCCGGAGGAATTCGTCGCGCAGACCACCGCGAAGTTTCGCGCGCTGTGGCAGAAACTCGGAGTCGAATACGACGGCTGGGCCGAGACGGTCGAGCCTCGTCACAAGATTTGTGTGCAACGAATCCTGCAGCGGCTGTGGGACGAAAAGAAGATCTATAAGGACAAGCAGGCGGGCTACTACAGTGTCCGCCAGGAGCAGTTCCTGACCGACAAGGAACGCGGTGAAGATGGCGAGTTCGGACCGGAGTGGGGACAGGTCGAGTTTCGCGAGGAGGAGAATTATTACTTCCGCCTCGGCGAGCACAAAGACTGGCTCCTCAGCCTGATCAAATCACAAACGAAGAAGCCGGTCGGAGAGCGAATCATTTTTCCAAATTCGCGACGAACAGAATTGGAAAACGGGGTTTATAAAATAGACCGCGACCTCTGCATCTCCCGCCCGAAATCGCGGCTGGGGTGGGGGATTGAGCTGCCGTTCGATCCGAACTTCGTCACCTACGTATGGTTCGACGCGCTGGTGAACTACATCTCCTTCGCGCCAGGCGGCTATGATCCCCGCGCCGGAGCCGCGAAGACCGAGTTCCACCGCTGGTGGCCCGCCACCATCATCATCGGTAAAGACATCCTCATTCCGGCGCACGGCATCTACTGGATGATCATGCTGCACGCCCTTGGCTTCGGCGATGCTGACCTGCCGCGGCTGATCGTGCACGGCTGGTGGAACATCGCCGGCGCCAAGATGAGCAAGAGCGAAGGCAACGTCGTCGATCCCGATCTGCTCGCCGACAAATATGGTGCGGACGCGCTCCGGTATTATCTGATGAGCGATATTGTGACGGGCAAGGATTCGGATTTCACGGAAGAACGCCTGATTGGACGCTACAACGCAGACTTGGCGAACAGTGTCGGCAATCTGCTGAATCGAACGCTGAACATGACGCAACGTTACCGAAACGGACAGATCTGCTTTGTAGAAGATAAACTGAGTTTCGCGCCCGAAGAGAACCTCCGGGTTTCGGGTGACACTTGGCAGGAATTCGGGGTTGACCGAGTGAAAGGTGAAATTGCCCGCAGAGAAGTGAGTCGAGCCGCTACATTCGTCCTCGGAAAGCTCAACCCAGTAATTAGCTCTTTTGACGTGTCGGGAATAATGTCATCAATAATCGCCATCGCAGTGAGAGCCAATGCGGCGGTCGAACTTTCGGCACCGTGGAAACTCGCTAAGGAGCCGCGTTGCGCATCCGAGCTTGATCGGACGCTAAACGTTCTAGCGGAAGCCTTACGCGTCATCGCCATCCTGCTCTCCCCGGTTGCTCCGAAAGCGGCGCATGGCATTTTCGACCAACTGAATTGGAAGATGGAGCCGGCGTTGAGCGGAAAAGAAGCGCGCTTTTCGCTAGCCGACGCAGAGTGGGGGAAGCTGCCGGACGGCCACGTCGTCGGGAAACCGACGCCGCTGTTTCCGCGGATTGAAGTGAATGCCAGCGGTGCGACGCACACGGAAATGAAATAACGGCTGCGGGTTCACAGTGGCGCACCGACCGTGACGCTGGCACTCCGCGCAACGCGGGTTGATCCGATGGTGGCGCTGCGATACCAGTAGAACGTCAGCGGCTTGCCTGCTGGCGCGCATGCAAACCACAACACCAGCGCCGGCGTTTCGCAGAACAGTCGAGAGCTTCTCGGCAGGCGCGAAGACATTGCCGCAAAGGTATTTCGTCTCGGCTGAGGTGTTCGCGAAGGAACAGGCGACGATCTTCTCGGCTGAGTGGGTTTATGTCGGCCATCAGAGCCAGATTGCCGCGTCCGGTGACTATTTCGTGCAGGAGGTCGCCG